>NZ_JAWRYN010001001.1:0-257 GCF_046534585.1 Peribacillus sp. SIMBA_075
TTCAGTTTTTCAGCCAGCTGATAAAGCAATGCTTCTAGTTCATCACGTGTTTCCTGATAAACAGCAAGACTTCCTCCAAATGGATCGGATACATCGCCTTCTGTCCCTGTCGCAAATTCCTTTAATGTGAAAACCTTCTCTTTTGCATGTGCATATTGCTCCACAATCAACTGTTTATGCTGAATCGTCATGGTGAAAACGTAATCAGCTTCGTGAAGAAGATCCTCTGTCAGCAATGACGATGAGTGATTGAGTGG
>NZ_JAWRYN010001002.1:0-257 GCF_046534585.1 Peribacillus sp. SIMBA_075
CGGTATACTTTTTGTACTTCATGAAGCAGATATTCTTGAACAGCTGTCATGTCAGTCACTTTTAGAAGCTCTTTCGGATCGATAGAGCCTTCTGTCAGTACTTGACCACGAGTGACTTTGTCACCTTCAACAACTTTCAGACGTGCATTGTAAGGAGCTGTGTAAGAACGAGTTTCAACTTCGCCTTGAACCACAATTTCCTGCTGCTTGTCACGAACATCGTTGATTTCAGCAACGACACCATCAATTTCAGAGAT
>NZ_JAWRYN010001003.1:0-257 GCF_046534585.1 Peribacillus sp. SIMBA_075
GTGTTGGAATTGTAAATCCACCAATTGTACGATCTACGAATTTATCTGTATAAAGTGTTAAAGAACTACCAGCTTGTTCAAATCCTGCCCAGAAGAATACAACGAAACAAGTTAAAATTAAAATTGCAGCTGTACGTTTTTTCTCTTGTGGTGTTAAAGGTTTTTTCTCAATTACTTTTGCGTTTTGCTCTTTAGATTGTTTACCGACAACAGTTGTTCCGATTGTACCTAAGTAACGAGGCGCTAAGAAATTAAAG
>NZ_JAWRYN010001004.1:0-257 GCF_046534585.1 Peribacillus sp. SIMBA_075
CTAGAAGAATTGCAGCTAGAAGTTAAAAGTGAAATTGCAGCTGCTGTTACAAAGAAATCGGAAGGGAAGTTCTCTCGAACTGTTAAACGTGAACCGATAGAAGCAAACAATGAGGAAACGTTGCAAGAGCATGAACGCACACAGAGTGAAGCTAAAACACCTTCTTTTGTAAAGAAAACATTGCCGATGATTTCGGATGATGTGCAAATTGTTATGAGGGAAGGTAGACCATGTAAAGTCATTTCTAGGATAGGACG
>NZ_JAWRYN010001005.1:0-257 GCF_046534585.1 Peribacillus sp. SIMBA_075
GCCACTGATGATGGCTGCAATTGATAAAGCAAAAGAAGACGGGGATTCGTTGGGTGGAATCGTCGAGGTTATCGTAGAAGGAGTTCCAATCGGATTGGGAAGCCATGTTCAATGGGATCGCAAGCTGGACGGACGACTCGCACAAGCGGTAATGAGTATCCAGGCATTCAAAGGTGTTGAAATCGGAGTCGGCTTTGAAGCAGCAGGCTTGCCAGGCTCCAAGCTGCACGATGAAATTATTTGGAACGAAGAAACAG
>NZ_JAWRYN010001006.1:0-257 GCF_046534585.1 Peribacillus sp. SIMBA_075
GTATTAAGCGCTGCTATACCACGAACTTTTTTCGCATCAAAACGTGCCGCAATCATATCTGCTAACGTGTACTTCCCTAAATTTCTAAGCGGTTCTGCGACAAGATATAGAACAACTAAATAAGCAACTAAAAAGCCGATACTATAAAAGAACCCATCAAACCCAGTTAACGCTATCGCTCCGGCTATACCAAGAAATGACGCAGCAGACATGTAATCCCCAGCAATAGCCAGACCATTTTGCCAGCCAGTTAATCC
>NZ_JAWRYN010001007.1:0-257 GCF_046534585.1 Peribacillus sp. SIMBA_075
CTATAGTTGTGACGGTCATGAGTATCTTCGGGATTGGAGCGGCTGCAGCGGCTGGAATTGTTGCTGCTATTCCCCTTATCGTAGCCGCTATAGCTGCCATAGGTTTTGCGATTTATAAAAACTTTGATGACATTAAACAATGGATTATAGATATTTGTAATTCTATTACGGAATATTTAGTAGAGCTTTGGGGCGGTATAGTTCAATCATCCAGTGAAGCGTGGAGTTCATTTTTAGAAACAATGCATGAGTTTTTT
>NZ_JAWRYN010001008.1:0-257 GCF_046534585.1 Peribacillus sp. SIMBA_075
TGGCATTGTCTGTATTGGCAGCTACGAGAGTACTCGACAAGGAAATCTCTGAGGAAGACAACCGTCAGTTGATTAACGAAACGATTGCGAAGGCAGGCGAAGTGCAATGAGCCAAGTCGCTGAGCGCTACGCATCGGCTTTATTCCAGGTAGCCAAAGACCACAATGTGACTTTGGAAATCGAACAGGATCTTCGTGAGGTACGTAAAGTATTCAAAACGAATCCTGAACTATACCAATTGATCGTTTCACCAAAAC
>NZ_JAWRYN010001009.1:0-257 GCF_046534585.1 Peribacillus sp. SIMBA_075
CTCCGATTCCAATTCGTCCAACATCTAAATTCGCCATTGCCACCTTAAATCCTTGTCCTTCTTCACCAAGTAAATTCTCGACCGGCACTTTCATATCTTCAAACGTAAGTTGTACCGTGCGAGAACCAAGAAGTCCCATTTTATGCTCATCTTTGCCGATAACTAAGCCTGGTGTATCTTTCTCTACTATAAATGCAGAAATCCCACTTTTTCCTGCCTCTGGATTTGTAGAAGCGAATACAATGTATGTACTTGCT
>NZ_JAWRYN010001010.1:0-257 GCF_046534585.1 Peribacillus sp. SIMBA_075
TAATGCTGCCTCTACGCTTTCTGTTCCACTATTTGTGAAGAAGGCATATTTCAAATCACCAGGTGTAATATCCGCTAAAATCTTTGCAAGCATTGCTCGAAGTGGATCTAGTAAGTCCTGACTGTGCAATGCTTGACGCTTTAATTGATCCGTTACAGCTTTTACCACTTTCGGATTACGGTGACCAACATTATAAATTCCAAATCCACCTAAACAGTCAATATACTTTTTACCATTAATATCCATGAAGCAAGATC
>NZ_JAWRYN010000016.1:0-92471 GCF_046534585.1 Peribacillus sp. SIMBA_075
CATCCAGGAGGCCAACCAGGAATGATGGGAGGCCATCCAGGAGGCCAACCAGGAATGATGGGAGGCCATCCAGGAGGTCAATCAGGAATGATCGGAGGCCATCAAGGAGGCCAACCAGGAATGATGGGAGGCCATCCAGGAGGCCAACCAGGAATGATGGGAGGCCATCCAGGAGGTCAATCAGGAATGATGGGAGGTTTCCAAGGAGGCCAACCAGGAATGATGGGAGGCCATCCAGGAGGTCAACCAGGAATGATGGGAGGCCATCCAGGAGGTCAACCAGGAATGATGGGAGGCTTTCAAGGAGGCCAACCAGGAATGATGGGAGGCTTCCAAGGAGGTCAACCAGGGATGATGGGAGGTCAAGGTGGAGGCCAGCCAGGAAGCCAACCAGGGATGATGGGAGGTCAAGGTGGAGGTCAGCCGGGAAGTCAGCTAGAGATGATGATGCCGGGTCAATTTGGTGGTCAGCCGGGCATGATGCGGGGGCAGCCTGAAGCTATGTTGCCTGGACAAATGGGAGGACAGCCTGGCCAATTCGGTGGCGTTCGTGCTCCTGAAACATTTGGGATACCAACATATGTAGATGAAAGCGATGACTACTAATTATCAAGGAGACAGTGTTTTTAACACTCGTCTCCTCTCTTATATAAATCGTAAGCCAAAGAAAGTCCACCATCTTCAAAGCAGTGTCTATTTAATAACTTTTGAAAAGGGTCATCCAATAATCCTTAAAGGATTCAGCAGTTTTGAAAAATGGGATCGGCAAAGAGAATTGACTTCTTTATTAAAACAAAAGGGTTTCCATCAAACGTATTATATTCATCAGAATTTAATGCCCTTTCAATTCAAAGGGAAATGGTATGGCAGTATGGACTATTTTCCGCCGAGTAAGAAAAAATTCCGATTTTCCAATCATAAGGACCGTTTAGAGGGAATTCAGTTACTGGAAAGCTTCCATGATGTTTCTGAACATCTCTCCATTAATGCGCCTGTTTTTGATCAATCAAAAAAATGGAAAGAGCGTTTATCACTATTTAAAAATAACTTTTCTTATGTTCGCCAATATGTTTCCGAAGATATTATTAAAGAATGGATTAGATGGGGGGAGTGGGCATTAGAGGGTTTTGATAAGAACCAGTCTTTATGGAGTAAGGAAAAGAAAGTCATCATTCATGGTGATTGTGCCCACCATAATTTCTTGCGGAGAGAAGACGGCACTTTAACCTTAATCGATTTTGATCTAATGTCAAGTGCTCCAAGATGCATTGATTATTTACAGTATGCAAATCGAATTTCACCTCATTTGGAAGATGCGGCCACCAAGTTGTGGGAAGTGCCGCAATTGCAAAGCTATCAGTCTGACCTGGCCTTTTTATATGCTTTAACTTATCCTACGGATATTTTCCGTGAATGGAATCGTCTTAATAAAAGTTCTTCTCAGCTTCATTCGGTCTGGAAAATGACTGTGGAAGGTTTTTCGGAGCGGATTGAGATGAATGAAAAATTGGAGAAGAAGATTTCTTCCCTAAAGAGGAAATAAAACGCGCTTTTGGCCGTAACTTACAGAGTACATTCATCGTTAGACACCCATGCTAATTATGAGCGGAATATAGCTCATTCTATTGCAATGGGAGGGTTATTTTGCAGAAAATAAAATGGACACTGCCACTTTATACGGTATTAGCCGCTGTCAGTTTGGTTGGATGCGCTAATAATGATACAGCGAAAAACGAAAATATAACGAATGAAACAGGGTACCATACAACTGAAAAAGATGTATTGGTACGAAACATCAATTATCGGAATATGGGGCAAGGCCTTTACGATAAAGATGATGCATACAGTACGCGGGATCGTAATTACCATGGCCATGAAAGTAAACCGCTGAGGGCCCGATCATCTTATTATAATTCTTATGAAGGCACGTTAGCCGACAAAGCTAATGGAATCGCCAATGGAGTGGACCCTGTTATCGATGCCAGAACAATCATCATGAAAGACGAAATGCTGGTTGCCTTGCTGCTTAATGACTACAGCCAAGCAAAAAATGTCAAAGAAAAAGTCAAGAATGAAATCGGACCGCTTTCAAATGGCCGGAACCTATACGTCACAACCGATCAAGGTGTCTATTATAGGTCGATGACACTTGATAACAATCTTCGTGATGGCGATACGAGGGAAATGGTCATTCTGGATGCCAATGACATGTTCGAGAATCTTAACATTCATCAAGATCACTTAAAATAATTACAGGGCTGACCCCGATTCCATGGTCAGCCCTTTTAGATTTTTTCTGGTTAATAATCCTTATTTGGGTCAAACTACTTAAAAAGTAAACGCCTTAAGAGGTGAGAATATTGATTAATCAACTAAGGATCCAATTTTTCATGATACTTTTCATCCTGCCATTTTGTTTAACCGTTTATGCCGAAGGACCTGTGCAGAAGGAAAATGAACCAATTGAAAGGAAAGTCATCCTTCAGCGTATGTATCTGGATGGCGAGTTAAGTGAGGAGAAATTGACAGAAACAATTTGGTCGATGGAAGACTTTTGGTCAAAATATCAAGGGTGGAAAGTAGTCGATCAAAATGAAGAACATATTGTCCTTAAGAAAATTGAAAATGACATATCTCCGCTTTTAAAAGCGAATGGTTATCTTGGGATGAGGGAAGATGGTACGTTATCCATTTTTATCGGAAGGCCTGAGCACGCCAAGATCATTCATACTTTTTACCAAATAGACGTTGGTAAACTTGAAGTATACAAGCAGGAGGAACTGCAAAAAGGGATACCGATCATGAATAAAGACCAATATAAACAGCTCATTAAAGAATATGAGCCATATTCGGTAAACTAGGATGGGATGACACCCATCCTCTTTGTTTTTCTCCAGAAAACCGTAAACCCCAAATGCGATAAAACGGGATAGCGTCCATTGGAAAAGTCTTTGCCGACTACTAAATAACTTTTAATGAACAACCCTTCTTTTTTATGATAAAATGAGAGGTACAGCAAAATCAGGGAGAGAATTAATTTGTATGATTATATAGAAGGCAAGGTCGATTATATTGGACCTGAATACATAGTTGTGGAAAATGGGGGAATCGGATATCAAGTGATGACGCCGAATCCTTTTATTTTTTCCGCCCAATACCAGAAAGAAATCCAAGTTTTTTTATATCATTATGTGCGCGAGGATATGGCTGCATTTTACGGATTTCAGACTCGGCAAGAAAAGGCATTATTCACAAAATTATTGAATGTAACCGGAATCGGACCGAAGGGTGCTCTAGCCATATTAGCATCAGGACAAGTTGATCAGGTGGTGCAGGCGATCGAAAGTGAAGATGAATCGTTTTTGGTGAAATTCCCGGGAGTCGGCAAGAAAACGGCACGGCAAATGATTCTGGATTTAAAAGGGAAACTTGAGAACATTATTCCGGATGCCTTTCCAAGCTTGTTTAACGAAGGCGTCACGGCCGCACTCAGTCCCAATGGTTATACGGAAGCGTTGGATGAAGCCATTCTTGCTTTAAAGGCTCTTGGTTATTCTGAAAAGGAAATCCAAAAGGTTGCTAAGAAGTTGCAGACGGAAGATATGACGACCGAGCAATACATTAAGAAAGCATTGCAAATGATGTTAAGATAAGGAGTGGCGCAATGGAGGAGAGAATATTCAATCAGGAAGCCGATCTGAACGAACTATCCTTTGAACAAAGCCTGCGGCCGCAAAACTTAAAGCAATATATTGGACAGGATAAAGTGAAAGCGAATTTGAGCGTATACATCGAAGCGGCAAGGATGAGGGAAGAAACGCTTGATCATGTACTTTTATATGGACCGCCCGGACTTGGGAAGACGACGCTAGCTGTCATCATCGCCAATGAAATGGGTGTCAATATCCGCACGACTTCCGGTCCCGCCATTGAGCGGCCGGGAGATCTGGCGGCCATTTTGAGTGCACTTGAGCCCGGTGATGTGTTATTCATTGATGAGATTCACCGTCTTCCTCGTGTTGTCGAAGAAGTGCTATACCCGGCTATGGAGGACTTCTGTCTGGATATTGTAGTCGGTAAGGGGCCGGAAGCCCGTTCGATCAGAATCGACCTGCCTCCGTTCACCCTCGTAGGGGCCACGACACGTGCAGGGTCACTATCTGCACCGCTCAGGGACCGTTTTGGCGTTTTAAGCCGTCTTGAATATTATACGGAAAACCATTTGGCTGATATCATCATCCGTACAGCAAGAATCATGGATACGGAAATGAATGATCAGGCAGCTGCAGAGCTTGCAAGAAGGTCAAGGGGAACCCCGAGAATTGCTAATCGGCTGTTACGGAGGGTCAGGGATTTCGCCCAGGTACGCGGTGATGGTACGATAACTGCCGAACTTGCCGATTATGCGCTTGAATTAATGCAGGTCGACCGTTTAGGACTCGATCATATTGACCATAAATTACTTAAAGGGATCATTGAAAAATTCCGTGGCGGGCCCGTGGGTCTGGAAACGATTGCTGCAACGATTGGCGAAGAGGCACATACGATCGAAGACGTGTATGAACCATATCTGTTACAAGTCGGTTTTCTTCAGCGGACTCCAAGAGGCCGGATGGCAACACAGCTGGTTTATGAGCATTTCGGAATGGAGATGCCTGAATGATGAATATACCAAAAATGGTAATGATACTGGGTGTGATTATATTCGTGATTGGTTTTGCGATGAAATATATCCATCTCGGCAGGCTGCCGGGAGATATTTTTCTGAAAAAGGGGAATACGACTTTTTACTTTCCTATCGTTACATCAATCATCGTCAGTGTTGTGTTGTCCGCCATTTTTTATTTGATCGGCCGTTTTAAATAATAATTACAGCTTGATAGACAGGTTAGGAAGTGGAACAGATGAAATTGGAAATGTTTGATTTTCATTTACCGGAGGAATTGATTGCACAAGTTCCTTTGGAGGATAGGGAAGCAAGTAGATTGATGGTGTTGGACAAAGAAACCGGTAGGCTCCAGCATGATGTATTCAGCCATATCACGGAATATATCAAACCGGGAGATTGCCTGGTGTTGAATGATACGAAGGTGCTGCCGGCCCGGCTATACGGCAGTAAAGAAGAAACGGGTGCAAAGGTTGAAGTATTGCTGCTTAAGCAAGAGCATGATGATGTATGGGAAACGCTCGTGAAGCCAGCCAAACGGATTAAAGTAGGCTCGAAAATCATTTTTGGCGATGGTAAACTAAGTGCCGTCTGTACAGGTGTACTTGAGCATGGCGGCCGAATCCTTGAATTTAAATATGAAGGCATATTTTATGAAATACTAGAGAAGCTTGGCGAAATGCCTTTACCTCCATATATCAAGGAACAACTCGACGATCAGGACCGTTATCAAACGGTATATGCGCGTGAACGGGGATCTGCAGCGGCACCTACGGCAGGCCTGCACTTTACCGAGGATTTGCTCGGGAAACTTAAAGGGATGGGTGTCCACATCGCTTTCATCACGCTACATGTTGGGCTTGGTACGTTCCGTCCTGTCAGTGTGGATGATATTGACAGCCACGAAATGCATTCAGAGTTTTATCAAATGACTGAAGGCACAGCCAGATTACTGAATGATGTGAAAGAAAAAGGCGGGAAAATCATCACGGTCGGCACTACGTCAACAAGGACATTAGAAACGATTGCGTCCCGTAATGATGGGGTTTTCAAGGAAGAGAATGGCTGGACGAGCATCTTCATTTATCCGGGTTATGAGTTCAAAGGGATAGATGCGATGATAACGAACTTCCATTTACCGAAATCTACTTTAATCATGCTTATTTCTGCACTTGCAGGCAGGGAGCATATCCTTCATGCCTATGAAACGGCCGTTGAAGAAAAATACAGGTTCTTTAGTTTTGGAGATGCAATGTTAATTAAGTAATAAAGAGTGAGAAGCTCTTGAAGGGAGTTATTGCGTTGACTGCAATAAGATATGAGTTAATCAAAACATGTAAACAGACAGGGGCACGGCTAGGCCGGGTTCATACGCCGCATGGTTCTTTTGAAACGCCGGCATTCATGCCGGTTGGAACGATGGCTACTGTCAAAACGATGTCCCCGGAAGATTTGAAACAAATGGGGGCAGGCATCATCCTGAGCAATACGTACCACTTATGGCTCCGCCCGGGGCATGAAATCATCAAGGAAGCTGGCGGATTGCATAAGTTCATGAACTGGGATCGCGCGATTCTGACGGATTCAGGCGGCTTTCAAGTCTTCAGTTTGAGTGAATTCCGCAAAATTGAAGAAGAGGGCGTACATTTCAGGAACCATCTGAATGGTGATAAATTATTTTTATCCCCAGAAAAAGCGATGGAAATCCAAAACGCGCTAGGCTCCGATATTATGATGGCATTCGATGAATGTCCGCCATTTCCGGCAACCGAAGAGTATATGAAGAAATCGGTTGAACGGACATCACGCTGGGCGGAACGCTGTTTGAATGCCCATGAGCGCCCAAATGACCAAGGACTGTTCGGGATCGTTCAAGGCGGGGAGTTTGAAAACCTTCGTAAACAAAGTGCAAAAGACCTTGTCTCCCTTGATTTTCCGGGTTATGCTATTGGAGGACTATCCGTAGGGGAACCGAAGGATATCATGAACCGCGTTCTTGAGTTTACAAGTCCGCTGCTTCCAACTAACAAACCGCGTTACCTGATGGGGGTAGGTTCGCCGGACTCATTGATCGATGGTGCAATCCGCGGTGTCGATATGTTTGACTGTGTACTGCCGACGCGAATTGCGCGTAATGGTACGCTGATGACGAGCAATGGGCGGCTGGTTGTGAAAAATGCGAAATATGCACGCGATTTTGGTCCAATCGATGAAAATTGCGATTGCCATGTTTGCAAGAATTATAGCCGGGCATATATCCGCCATTTGATTAAATGTGAAGAAACCTTCGGAATTCGTCTTACGACTTACCATAACCTTCATTTTCTGTTAAACTTAATGGAACAGGTCAGACAAGCTATTCGAGAAGATCGTCTTGGAGACTTTAGGGAAGAGTTTTTTGAGCAATATGGTTTCAACGAACCAAATGCGAGAAACTTCTAATTCCATAAATATTTTAATGAACGAAAGGAGTGAATTTACAAATGGGTTCTTTAACACAAATACTTCCGTTGATCTTAATGTTCGTATTGTTCTATTTCTTATTGATCCGTCCGCAGCAAAAACGCCAAAAGGCTACGCAAAGCATGCAAACTAGCTTGAAAAAAGGTGATAAAGTTGCTACTATCGGCGGCATGCACGGAACAATCGATTCAATCGATGAATTGAAAATCGTCATTAAATCACCAGACGGTACAAAACTGACTTTCGACCGTGCTTCAATCCGTGAAATTACGGAAAGCGCACCAAATAAAGAAGCAACATTATAAGACAAACGAAAACCGGGCCATGTGCCCGGTTTTTTTGCTGTGTTTTTTTAATTGGTGCGTGATTCGGAGCTCATGTTTACCCCAAGCACGCCACCCATCATGGCCGTAATGACAAAACAGCCGTAGTAGATCCATTGCTTGATGGTGAAGAGTGCATCGTGACCTAAATATTGAAAAAGGAACACGACCAACAGATAAAGCAGCCCAGTACTTCCTCCTAAGAATAGTCCTTGCTTTTTCCCTTTGCCTCCTGATATGAATCCACCAATGAACAGCGATAAAAAGGACACGATCATGATCACATATGTCAGGGATGATTCCGTCAGTGAAGTAAAACGAAGAAGGATGGAAACGATTAAACTTGCAATCATCGCTATGGCAAAGATGGAGCCTACGCCATAAATTACGGCGACACTCATTTTTTTAGTTTCGATGGGTATTCCTCCTTTTTAAAAGGCTGTTACGTTTTAGCCTGTTTATGTGTTAGTACAAGCATATTCCCGGTATGGAACCTTTAGACCAGGTTTACAGAAGCTTCCCATAAAATTAGAAAAGAATATGGAGTAATTTTTCAGTCCCCAAGCCATGCTATGGATGAAGGATGTGTTAAATGAAGTGGAAACCTATCTGGCTATTATTTTTAGAACAACAGTGATCTATCTAGTCATCTGGTTCCTTTTTCGAATGATGGGTAAGCGGGAAGTAGGGGAACTTAGCGTTCTTGATTTAGTGGTATCCATCATGATAGGGGACATTGCCGTGCTATCCTTTGAAGATTTGGAAAAACCGTTTGTTCGACAGACTATCCCAATGTTTGTCCTCGCGGGCCTCCAAATGACATTGGCATTGATCTCATTGAAAAGTGTCAGGTTTCGCAATTTCATGGACGGTAAGCCGCAGATCATTATCAATCAGGGGAAAATAGATGAAAAGGCGATGCGTAAACAACGATATAATTTTGATGACTTATTGACCCAGCTTCGTGAACAAGGAATTAATGATTTAAATGTTGTTAAATTTGCCATCCTTGAAACTTCAGGGAAGCTCTCGGTGATTAAAAATACGCAGGAAGAAAGGTCGGAAAGTGTAGAAACTCCCTACCCACTTATAATCGACGGCGAGATTCAGGAGGCTAATCTCGATAAAATTGGCAAAAATCATTTTTGGCTCCGGTACCAGTTGAAAAAAATGGGAGAAACGAATATTAAAGAGATTTCGATTTGCGGATACATAGATGGCCAATTTTACATCGATAAGAATGAAACGAAGAAATGACCGAAGCCGTTAAATGCTTCGGTTCAATTTATTTCCAAGCAAACTTTGATAAAAAGCCGCCCACTACAGGAATCCTGATCAAATCCGCTTTTTTTATGCTGCCTGTCATGAGGAGGGAAAATGTGAACAGCAGGATCACGACCGTCACGGACAGCAAAAGCCGTCCCCCAAGAGGCAGTGAGGAGAGCGGGACTTTATAAAGATAATAACCGCCCCAGCCTGAAATTAAGGCAAGGCCCAAAGCTGACATATAGCTCCGGAAATGAAGCGTGAAAGGGACGACCTTCAGTACGGTTGAAAAGTGCAGAAAAGTAACGAGCATCGAACCGACGGCTATCCCGATTGCGGCTCCCATGATCCCGAAACTTTCCTTCGACGCCAGCAGCCAAATCACACCGATTTTAAGGATGTTCCCAGCCAGACTGTTGAACATTGCGGCTTTTGCTAAATCCAGTGCTTGAAGCATGGACTGTAGCGGGTACTGAAAATAATAAAGGATAAAAAAAGGTGCCAGGAATTTAATGAAAACAGCAGCATGGGAAGAGCCATACATGACTTGTAAAATAGGTTCGGCAAAAATGAACAGAATGACGACAGCTAAACAGCCTGTGATAAAGGTGATTTTCAGGGACTGTTGAAGCCTGTGCTCAACGAGTAGAAAGTTTCCGGTCGTACGGGCTTCGCTCACTGCGGGGACAAGTGCCGTCGCCAATGATGACGTAACGAAAGAAGGAAGCATGAGTAAAGGCAGTGCGTACCCTGTCAATTCCCCGTATTGGCTGGTGGCTGCTGCCGCGGTGACACCGGCGATTGCCAAACTCTGGGCAACCACTATCGGTTCAAAAAACCACGAAACTGATCCAATCATCCTGCTTCCGGTAGTAGGAAGGGCAATCCCCATCAATTCGGTGAACGTTCCTTTTCCTGATTTGACATTCTTGATAAATCCTTTCCGGAACTTAAAATGTTTCTTTAATTTAAAGCTAGTCAATAAGTAGATGAGTGAAACAAGTTCTCCGATAATTGAAGCGAACATCGCCCCGGCTGCAGCGTATTCGATTCCATATGGCAAAAAGGCCTTCGTCAGGACGGCTATGAATGTGATTCGTGCCACCTGTTCGATGACTTGTGAGAAAGCGAAGGGCTTCATATTTTGCTTCCCTTGGAAATAACCGCGCAGTACGGATGAAATGGCGATGATCGGTACGATAGGAGCGATTGCCATGAGCGGCCACATCGTCCGATCGTCAGTGAATAGGTATTCTGAGAGAACCGGCGCGAAAAGCAGCATTGCAGGAGTGAAAATCATCGATAGAGTAAAGGTGCAGGCCAAAGAGACGACAAGGATTTTCTTGATTTTCCGTTCATCACCTTTGGCATTGGCCTCAGCAACGAATTTGGAAATGGCGATAGGCAGGCCTAACTGGGTAATGTTCACGACGAGAAATAGGGTCGGTAAAGCCATCATATATAAACCAACGCCTTCTTCGCCGATGAAGCGGGCGATGACAATGCGGTTAATGAACCCAAGAACCCTTGTAATCAGGCTTGCGATTAATAAAATCAGCGTCCCTTTTAAAAACTTGGACATTGAACTCCCTCCCTGCCTTCTCAAAAAAGCGGTTATGCTATACAATTATCTATATGCTTGTACTTGGACAAAGCATGACAAAAGTGTTTGCGTTCTTACAAATGATCGGATTTCCTTCTAAGAAAATGCGCATTCATATGAGAATCATTTTTACTGGAGGCAAAGTGATGACGAAAAAGAATCATCCCTATCAAAGGTATTATGTAAAGGTACGTCCATTTTTGAAAAGCAAGCGTGAGGAATTCCAAATGGTTGGATTGAATGCCGTAACAGAGGAAGATATATGGGGAACCTTAACCAAAAATAAATGGAAGCGTCCGCAGGAAAACATTCACATTCACGAACTCGTAGCCGACATCGTGACTTTTTCGAGCAACCAGTTCATGACCTTCCAAATGGTTGAAGCCTATAAATCACCAAACCTTTTTGAGCCGATTTCTGAAGATGAGCTGAAGGATCTTTTGAAGGAATAAAGCAAAGATATACTTAAATTGACAGCGGTTTGTATATGACTCATAATAGATATGGTTATGCCTTTTTTGGGAAAATTATGGGAAGCTATGTCTTTTTTCTCAAGAAGCAAAAGGGATGCATTTATTATAAAAAAATGTCAGTTTTATTAAAACTTCAGGAACAGGCGTATTATAGAAAGGGGCCTACTACATAATGGTAAAAAGAAGCAGGATCGTTGCGTTTTTTCTAATCGCACTTTTGATTTTCGCAGCGATGGGAACGACTTCAAAAGGAATCCTAAAGGATATCAAGCTGGGTCTTGATCTTCAAGGCGGTTTTGAAGTGTTATATCAAGTAAAACCGCTGGCTGGGGGAAAGGTTACTCCGGATGTTCTGAAAGCTACAGTGAGCTCCCTTGAGAGGCGTGTCAATGTATTAGGTGTCAATGAACCTAGCATTCAAATTGAAGGGAAGGACAGGATCCGTGTTCAATTGGCCGGAGTTAAAGACCAAAATAAAGCTCGGGAAATCCTATCGACCCAAGCCAAATTATCCTTCCGTGATTACAACGATAAGGAAATGATGACCGGTGCTGACCTGAAAGAAGGCGGCGCGAAACAAACGTTCCAAGATAATAAACCGGTTGTTGAAGTCACATTGAAAGATGTGGATAAGTTTAAAGAAATCACTCAAAAAATTTCCACGATGCAACGTCCGACAAATGTACTTGCAATCTGGTTGGATTTCGAGAAAGGAAAAGACTCCTTTAAAGATCCGGCTTCACAGGACAATATGATATCCGCTCCAGCTGTCAGTGAAGTTTTTAATACGAAGAAGGTATATATCACCGGTCAATTTACGGTGGAAGAAGCGAAAGAGCTTGCAGCCCTTCTGGATGCAGGTGCCCTGCCTGTTGATCTAAAGGAAAAGTACTCCACATCTGTAGGTGCCCAATTTGGTGCAGGTGCCCTGCATGATACTGTTTTTGCAGGGATCATCGGAATTGCACTTGTTTTCATCTTCATGCTTGTGTATTACCGCTTCCCTGGATTCATTGCAGTCGTCACTTTAAGCATATACCTTTTCTTGACGCTATTGGTGTTCGATTGGATGAATGCGGTCCTTACGCTGCCTGGTATTGCGGCATTGGTACTCGGGGTCGGGATGGCTGTCGATGCCAACATCATAACCTACGAGCGGATCAGAGATGAATTGAAACTTGGCCGTTCTGTAAAAGCAGCTTATAAAGAAGGTACGAAAAACTCACTTGCCACGATTACGGATGCGAACTTAACGACCTTGCTGGCTGCGGCTGTTCTATTCTTTTATGGAACAAGCTCCGTTAAAGGGTTTGCGACCACTTTGATCATTTCGATTTTAATGAGTTTCATTACAGCCGTCTATGGTACACGTCTTTTCATGAGCCTTTGGGTGAATAGCGGGTTCCTTGACAAACGCACAACCTGGTTTGGCGTGAAGAAGAAATACATTCACGATTTATCGGAGAAAATTAATTTAATGTCATTGCCAACACGCTTTGATAAAATCGATTTCGTCAAACATCGGAAAGTTTTTTATGGCATTTCAGTCGGTGTAACGATTATCGGGATCATTTTCCTGCTCGTCTTCAGATTGAATCTAGGTATTGATTTCACGAGCGGTACCCGGATTGAGATTGCGTCCAAAGATGTCTTGACGAAACAGCAAGTCGAAACCGAAATTGTCAAGGTCGGCATTGACGAGAATGATGTCAAGGATGTCAGGCTCACTGGAAAAGAAAATAAAAATGCTGTCGTTCGGACAGTCGGTGTCCTTGATAAGCAGGAAATCGCAAAATTGAAGGACCATTTCAAGAAGGATTATGGAGCAGAACCGAATGTCAGCACCGTATCGCCGACAGTCGGAAAAGAACTCGCGAAAAATGCCATGGTTGCGTTAGCGATTGCATCACTCGGAATCATTTTGTATGTATCGATACGATTTGAATGGCGAATGGCTGTACCTGCTGTCGTAGCGCTTATACATGACGCGTTCTTCATCATAACGATATTTAGTGTATTTCGGCTCGAGGTGGATATCACCTTCATTGCTGCGGTACTGACGATCGTCGGTTATTCGATCAATGATACGATCGTAACCTTTGACAGGATTCGTGAAAACTTACGCTTCAGTCGTAAAGTCAAAACCGCTGAAGAGCTTGAGAATATTGTAAATATCAGTATCAGGCAAACATTGACGAGATCCATTAACACCGTACTAACCGTTCTCATTACGGTTATCGCGTTGATGATCTTCGGCAGTGAAGCTATCCGAAACTTCTCAATTGCCCTGTTTATCGGTTTAATATGTGGCGTGTATTCGTCTCTATTAATCGCGTCCCAATTCTGGCTTGATTTAAAAATCAGGGAATTGAAGAAAAAAGGACCACTGAACACCGCAAAAGAAAAGAAACAAAGTCTTGAAGGACAAGTTTAATATGTGAGAGGAGGCTGGCATGATGCCAGCCTTCTTTTTGTGAGACTAGCTTTTTGAATAGGGAATTACAGCCATTTTTGAGTTTAAAATAAATTGAAACCGTTATTGTCGTTTTGTATAATAAGTAAGTTAAGGGGTGAATTCATGTTAAAACCAAAAACCCGGTGGAACTTGCGAACTGCCGATGAAAACAAAGTTGCTGTACTAGCTGAAGAGCTTCATATCACACCTTTGGTTGCAGCCCTGCTTGTGAATCGAGGCCTGGACACGATTGAAAGTGCCCGATCATTTTTATTTGTAAAAAATCAAACTTTTCATGATCCATTTTTATTGAAAGATATGGATAAAGCAGTCTATAGAATAAGAGAAGCGATTCAAAATGGAGAAAAAATACGGATTTTCGGTGATTATGACGCAGATGGCGTGACATCGACCACAGTGATGATGACGGCGCTAACGAGATTGGGGGCCGATGTGGATTTTTATATCCCGAATCGGTTTACAGAGGGCTACGGTCCGAATCCGATGGCGTTCCGCCTTGCAGCTGAGCAAGGGGTGAAGGTATTAATAACCGTCGATACCGGAATTTCTGCAGTCGATGAAGCGAAACTTGCCGGCGAGCTTGGCATGGATTATATTTTGACCGACCACCATGAACCTGGACCGGAACTGCCTGAGGCATTGGCAATCATCCATCCTAAACTTGAGGACAGTTCCTACCCATTTGAAGATCTTGCAGGAGTAGGTGTCGCTTTTAAGCTGGCACACGCTTTGCTAGGGGAATTGCCTGAGGATTTACTTGAAATAGCGGCCATCGGCACCATTGCGGATTTAGTGCCTTTAAAAGGGGAGAACCGCCTCATCGCTGCGAAAGGGATCGAGCAGTTACGATTGACTGGCCGTCCGGGGCTTGTTGCTCTAATGAAAGTGGCGAATGTTCAGCAGGAAGCATTGAATGAAGAATCAATCGGTTTTGCGATGGCACCGCGGATCAATGCTGTCGGACGACTTGGAGATGCTGACCCGGCTGTGGATTTATTGATGTCTGAAAACTTGGCAGAAGCGATGGAACTTGCCAATGAAATCAATGATATTAATAAAGAGCGTCAGGCGATGGTTGCGGCAATGGCGGAAGAAGCGATTCAAGAGGTTGAGGAAAACTTCCCGCCTGAGTCCAATGGTGTGCTTATCATCGGGAGAGAAGGCTGGAACGCAGGGGTAGTGGGTATTGTAGCCTCCAAACTGGTTGAACGCTTTTACCGCCCCACGATTGTATTGAGCTACGACCGGGAAAAGGGGCACGCGAAAGGTTCTGCCCGGAGCATCGCCGGTTTCGATCTTTTTGAAAGTCTTTCCACCTGCCGTGAATTACTGCCTCATTTTGGTGGACATCCGATGGCTGCTGGAATGACATTGAAAATAGAAGATGTTCAGGAGCTTAGGGACCGCATGAACCTGATTGCGAAGGAACAGCTCAGCGAAGAGGACTTCACACCAATTACCAACTTGGATGGAGCAACCACTCTAGCGGAAGTTTCCGTTCAAACGATTCAGGAAATGAGCTTGCTGGCGCCATTTGGGGTTACGAATCCAAAGCCGAAGATTTTGATAGATTCCGTACAGCTTTCAAGTGTCCGAAAAATCGGTGCCAACCAAAATCACTTGAAAGTGCAGCTTGAAGATGGAGAAAATCATAAACTTGATGGAGTGGGCTTCGGTCTAGGTCATTTTGTGGATGAAATAGCTCCGCACGCTGAAGTCTCGGTAATTGGAGAGCTTTCCATCAATGAGTGGAATAATATGAAAAAGCCCCAGATCTTTGTCCAGGATGTCTCTGTAAACCATTGGCAGTTATTCGATTACCGCGGTAAGGGTCAGGCAGAGAAGTGGCTTGCCGACATTCCGGCACAAAACCGGAAGATCGTCATTTTCTCGGAAGATATTTATAGTAGATATCCATTTTTACAAAACCATTCCGATCTCGTTCATATCAAGAATGGACAGGATGCAGATCAGCTCGACTGCTTCGAAGGCCATGTGGTATTTATGGACATGCCGCCGTTAAGGGAATATTTGAAACGGGTGATTGCCAATAAGAACCCATCGCGTATCTATGCACACCTTTCACATGAGCAGGACCATTTCTTAAGTACGATGCCAACAAGGGACCATTTTAAATGGTTTTATGCCTTCCTCGCCAAAAAGGGCCCGCTCGATGTGAAAAGATATGGTGATGACCTTGCCAAGTACCGCGGGTGGTCAAGAGATACCGTGGATTTCATTTCTAAGGTGTTTTTTGAGCTTGGTTTTGTTACAATAGAGAATGGGTTAATCATGCTCACAACCAATGCGAAAAAACGCGATCTCAGTGAATCTGAATCGTATATAAGAAAGAAAGAGCAATTTGAGCTTGAACAAGAGCTTGTTTATTCTTCCTATCAGCAATTATTCGATTGGTTCAATCATTATTTAGTTCATGAGGCAACAGACCTTGAGGAGGAAACAAAGCAATGGATTTAAAGCAATATGTAACAATTGTACAAGACTGGCCGAAACCGGGTATTGTCTTCAAAGATATTACAACATTAATGGATAACGGCGCAGCTTATAAATACGCAACAGACCAAATCGTCGAGTACGCTCGCGATAAAAATATCGATTTAGTGGTCGGACCGGAAGCACGCGGATTCATTATCGGATGTCCAGTCGCATACTCATTGGAAGTGGGCTTTGCACCAGTGAGAAAAGAAGGGAAACTTCCGCGTGAAACGATAAAAGTCGAATATGGTTTAGAATACGGCAAGGATGTTTTGACTATCCATAAAGATGCCATTAAACCGGGACAGCGTATTCTGATCACGGACGATTTACTTGCAACTGGCGGTACGATCGAAGCGACGATCAAATTGGTTGAACAGCTTGGCGGAATTGTTGCCGGGATTGCATTCCTTATTGAATTGACGGACTTGGATGGCAAAGATAAATTAGACGGCTATGATGTCTTGACATTAATGAGCTTTTAATAAAGAAGAGCACTCTGACCAGGGTGCTCTTTCTGTTTTACCCGATTTAAATGGATTTTGTCGAATTTCCAGTGAAAAAATGCAGTATTCTTTATAAAATACACGTTTTACTCTTTACATCCTTGCCTTTTTTTTCGATAATAGTAATAATAAAGAGTTTTTCTGCTAATAAGTTTATTTGCACTTGCATCCGTGTTAAGCGGATTTATTTTTTTTCGCAAAAATTGTCACGTTTTGCAGAATAAAGGGAAGTGCTACCAATCATACTCAATCCGGTTTATATCCGGTGGCAGTTAAAGTGGGGTTAAGGTGATTAAATGGCTAATGATCAAATATTGACTGCCGAGCAGGTTGTAGAACGGGCCAGCTTATATCTTCAGCCGGAAGAAGCTGAATTTATTCATAGAGCGTTTAAGTATGCAGAGTATTCTCACCGGGAACAATTCCGTAAATCGGGGGAGCCGTATATTATTCATCCGATTCAAGTGGCGGGCATTCTTGCTGATCTAGAAATGGACCCTGCAACTATTGCGGCAGGTTTTTTACATGATGTTGTTGAAGACACGGAGATCACTCTGAAGGATATTGAAGAGAATTTCAGTCCTGAAGTCGCCATGCTCGTAGATGGCGTGACCAAATTAGGGAAAATCAAGTATAAATCACAACAAGAGCAACAGGCGGAAAACCATCGGAAAATGTTCGTGGCGATGGCCCAGGATATTAGGGTCATCTTGATCAAGCTTGCCGACAGACTGCACAATATGCGGACATTGAAGCATCTGCCGCAGGAAAAGCAGAGAAGGATATCGAACGAGACGCTGGAAATCTTCGCCCCCCTTGCCCATCGTCTTGGTATCAGTACGATTAAATGGGAACTTGAAGATACTGCACTAAGGTATTTGAATCCTCAGCAGTATTACCGAATCGTCAACCTGATGAAGAAAAAGCGTGCAGAACGTGAACAGTATCTGGAAGAAGTCATTGATGAAGTGCGTAAAAACGTTGAGGAAGTCAACATTAAGGCTGACCTTTCCGGCAGACCGAAACATATATACAGCATTTATCGCAAAATGGCTTTGCAAAATAAGCAGTTCAGCGAAATTTATGATTTGCTTGCAGTCCGGATCGTCGTCAATAGCATAAAAGATTGCTATGCCGTTTTAGGGATCATCCATACATGCTGGAAGCCGATGCCTGGCCGATTTAAAGACTATATCGCCATGCCTAAGCCAAATATGTATCAATCGCTCCATACGACGGTGATCGGCCCGAAAGGCGATCCGCTGGAAGTGCAGATCCGTACTTCCGATATGCATCGCATTGCGGAGTTCGGGGTTGCCGCGCATTGGGCTTATAAAGAAGGAAAAGATGTAGGTGAACAGCCTTCATTAGAAGAAAAATTGACTTGGTTCCGGGAAATTCTTGAATTCCAGGATGATGCGACAAATGCCGAGGAATTCATGGAATCACTTAAAATTGATCTTTTTTCTGATATGGTATTCATTTTCACGCCAAAAGGCGATGTCATCGAACTGCCATCAGGATCCAACCCGATTGATTTCGCTTACAGGATTCACTCGGAAATCGGAAATAAAACGATCGGTTCCAAAGTGAACGGGAAAATGGTACCGCTGGATTATAAATTGAAAACTGGCGACATCATTGAAATCCTGACATCTAAGCATTCATATGGTCCAAGTCAGGACTGGCTTAAACTCACTCAAACATCTCAAGCGAAAAATAAGATCCGCCAATTTTTCAAAAAGCAGCGCCGCGAAGAAAATATCGAAAAGGGCAAAGAGCTTGTTGAAAAGGAAATCAAGGAAATGGAGTTCGATCTGAAAGAAATCCTTTCTGCCGAGAACATCAAGCGTGTTGCAGATAAATTCAATTTCCTGAATGAAGAAGATATGTATGCAGCAGTCGGGTATAACGGAATAACAGCACTTCAGGTGGCTAACCGCCTTACCGAAAAGTGGCGTAAGCAGAAAATGGTCGAGCAAGAAGCGGATATTTCAGAAGCGGTAGCCGATCTGAAAACCTTTTCCAATTCATCTAAAAAACGTGACTCAGGTGTAAGGGTACCGGGGATTGATAACCTGCTTATCCGTTTATCACGCTGTTGCAACCCAGTTCCAGGAGATGAAATCGTTGGTTATATAACCAAAGGCCGTGGAGTTTCAGTCCATAGGCAAGACTGCCCGAACCTGGAAAGCGGTGATTCCGATCATCGCCTCGTACCGGTTGAATGGGAAAGTACGATTAACGAGCGCAAGGAATACATCGTTGAAATTGAAATCAGCGGGTATGACCGCCGCGGCTTATTAAACGAAGTGCTGCAAGCCGTCAATGAAACCAAGACCAACATTTCAGCGGTCTCGGGTAAATCCGACAGGAATAAGGTGGCGACCATTCACATGTCGATTTATATTCATAACATTGCCCATTTACAAAAGGTCGTTGACCGTATCAAACAAATTTCAGATGTTTATTCCGTTAGACGGATAATGAACTAAGGGGTTATTATTACCATGCGTGTTGTTTTACAACGTTCCAAAGCCGCCAAAGTCGTTGTCGCAGACCAAATAATCGGTCAAATCGACAGCGGGCTCGTTCTATTGGTTGGTGTCACCCATGGGGATACCATCGATGACGCCGCATATTTGGCCGATAAGATTGTCAATCTCAGAATATTTGAAGATGAAAATGAAAAGATGAACCACTCACTATTGGATGTGGGAGGTTCGATTTTATCAGTTTCGCAATTCACCCTATATGGCGATTGCCGTAAAGGCCGTCGACCGAACTTCATGGACGCCGCCCGTCCTGAAGAGGCGAATCAAATATATGAAGCATTTAACGAGGAACTCCGGAATAAAGGCGTCCATACGGAAATAGGTCAATTCGGTGCCATGATGGACGTTCAGCTTACTAATGATGGTCCCGTTACATTAATACTGGAAAGCAAAAAATAACCTGCTGCGGCAGGTTTTTTGTTTTTAATAAATCAGTACGGACGAAATGAAAAGCCAGCTTCGATGGGAAGCTGGCTTTTCTTTATTTGAAATATCGCGCCAATCCATTATAAATGGCGGATGTGATTTTTTCTTGATACTCATTCGATGATAACGTCAATTCTTCCACTGGATTACTTAAATAACCTAGTTCAATAAGTGTAGCTACCCGTTTGTTTTCCCTGATAACATGAAAATCCCCGTATCGTGATCCGCGGTTTGGCACCTGCATGGTGGAACCGAGTGAATTGGCCAGTGTAGTGGCCAATGAACGTTGGTAGCCATGATAGTAGTATGTTGTTATCCCGCTGGTGATCTGGTCCTTGGTGCTATCATAATGGAGGCTGATGAAAGCATCCGCGTTATGGATATGTGAAGTGCCGACCCGGGAAGGGAGCGGAACATATGTATTGCCGCTTCTGGTCAATATCACTTTGGCCCCTGCAGCCTGAAGTTTGTCACGCAGCAACTCGGCCGTCCGGATCGTCAGGTTTTTCTCAAGAGTGCCACCGACCCCTACTGTACCGCTATCCCTGCCGCCATGGCCGGGATCGATAACGATTGTTTTATCCTTTAAATATTTTTCAACCCCAGGGCGTTGGATTTGCTCGGAATTTCCTTCGACCGTCACGATCCACCCCGCAACATAAGCGGTGTTCCCGTTATTTAGTTTAATCGAATACCAATCGCCTTCCATACCTGTTGCGGAGAATGTTTCACCTTCATTGACCTGCTTTACGATTTCCGAGTTGCCATCAGGCTCACTTCTAAAAATCGTTCCATCATGAATGATGGTAATCTTGTTTCCCTTCGCCTCAATCCTCTCTTCCTTTGGCGTTTGTTCAACATTCTCTTTTTCCAAGTACCAACTCACGACCCAGCCCTCTTTTGAACCGGAAAGCTGGATCTGCGTCATGTTTCCCTTTGTTTGTAAGACGGCGTAAGTCTCATCCTTGTTCACCGAACCGATGACCTTGCTGTTTAGAGATGCACCTTTCCGCACATTTAAACCCGTAGCGGTCACCCTTGCAGTGGCTCCTGCCGTATTGATTTTCGAATCACCTTTATCTTGGCTTATTTGTATGTAAGGTTCAGCTACCCAACCGCGGACTCCTTGGAAATCAATTTCGGCCCACTCATTTTCAATGCGATAAACGGTCACTGACGTATTTTTATTCAGCTTTCCTAGCGTTACGCTGCTTCTCGATGGTTCCGAACGGACATTGAGCCGGTCCACCAAAGTGACTCCTGATTTTACGGATTGGTTCGTTGCTTCTTTTTTCTTAGATGAACCTTTCTTCGCTGCATTCCCGGAAGCGGCGGGAAGCTTAAGATAATCAGAAGAGACCCAGCCTTCAAGATCCGTTGTTTTGACTTTTATCCAATTTTCATTCTTTTCAATGATGTCGACAGCTGTTCCTTTATTCAAGGAGCCAACCGTTTGAAATGTTGTACCGGGACCTGTACGGACGCGGACGGAGCTGCCTGAGATCATTCCTTGTCCGGATTCCTTTTTGACCAGGTTGGTGTCCGAATCCGACGTTCTTTCCACTAGCCAATTGGCGACCCAGCCAGTTTTACCGATGCCCATCCGGATTTCGATCCAGTCGCCATCTTCCTTCAGGATTGGATAGGATTCCCCTTTTGCCAGTTTTTTTACGATAGGGAAACTGAGACCCGCGCCTTCACGGACATTGACCACTTTGGACGTCACGATAATTTCCCCTTCATCTTTTCCAAAAGCGTGATCGATGGGGAAAATGGCTGCCATAATCAGCATTAGGATCAGGCCGAATAAACCCGATTTCTTCTTCATAAGTTGTCTCTCCCTTTTAACGTCTATATGTATGTATTCTCGTTCAACAAAAATTTTCCTCTTTCCCTGTGCAAAAAACATTTTTTTTAGGAAAGAATAAAGCTTATATAACACTAGGAGGGAACCACATGAAATTCAGCGAAAAAAATCAAACGAGCTTAAGCGGGGGCAATCAAGTATTAGGTGTCGATTTTCACGATTTCATCCAGAAGGAACAAAGCTCAAACCTTGTTGAATTGGCATCCGAATACGGAGTCAATGTCAGGACGATCAAAAATTTGAAAAAACATTTTAACCAATAAAACGCGACAAAATACTGAAGCCTGCCTTGACATTTGAAGTTAACGTCCGTATGATTATAAAATATCAGACTTATTACTGCAATAACCAATGATGGAGAAGAGTAATTAAGAAACACATGGAAAGAGAGGAAATGCCGAGGCTGAAAGCATTCCACATGATGACTTAATGAAAGAACCCTCCGTAGGCTTCACTCCGAACGGATTTTTTCTTAATAGGAGATGGACGTAAAACAGGCGTTAACTGTTTTGAGCGGGGGCACTTATTTTTTGTGCTTCAACTAGGGTGGCACCACGGGATATCCAAACTCTCGTCCCTTGTAACGGATATGTTACAAGGGACGGGAGTTTTTTGTTTGGAAAAAATCAGTATAGCGCCGTATCAGAAAGGGCGCCATGCTTTTAAGGGGGAAACAAATATGTCTATTCAGATTCCTAGAGGTACCCAGGATTTATTGCCTGGACAAACGGAAATTTGGCAGTATATCGAAAAGACAGCGCGTGAGATTTGTCACCGTTACCAATATAAAGAAATCCGCACACCGATTTTTGAGCACACGGAATTATTTTTACGTGGTGTAGGTGATACGACCGATATTGTACAAAAAGAGATGTATTCATTTCAAGATCGCGGTGAAAGGAATTTAACCCTTCGTCCGGAAGGCACCGCATCAGTTGTACGGTCTTATATCGAGAACAAAATGTTCGGGTGGGCCAATCAGCCGGTCAAGCTTTATTATATCGGGCCGATGTTCCGTTACGAACGTCCACAAGCAGGCCGCTTCCGTCAGTTCGTTCAATTCGGCATCGAGGCCTTAGGAAGTAAGGATCCCGGAATCGATGCAGAGGTTTTGTCACTTGCGATGAACCTGTACAAAGAACTTGGATTGAAAAAGCTGAAACTTGTGATCAACAGCCTTGGTGATAAGGAAAGCCGGACAGCGCATCGGAATGCATTAATCAAACATTTCGAACCTCGTATTGGCGAGTTTTGCCGTGATTGTCAAAATCGTCTGGAAAAAAACCCATTGCGTATCCTGGATTGCAAAAAAGATCACGATCACGAATTGATGAACACGGCGCCATCCATCATTGAATATTTAAATGATGAATCCCGTATTTATTTCGAAAAGGTTAAACAGCATCTTACGGACTTGGAAATTGAATTCGTCGAGGATCCGACGCTAGTGCGGGGCTTGGATTACTATAATCATACTGCTTTTGAAATCATGAGTGATGCAGAGGGCTTTGGCGCCATTACAACACTTTGCGGAGGCGGCCGATATAACGGGCTGGCTGAAGAACTTGGCGGACCGGAAACACCCGGAATCGGCTTTGCGCTTAGCATTGAACGCCTGATTGCAGCACTGCAAGCAGAAAACATCGAGCTTCCGATCAAAAAGGGTATTGACTGCTATCTTGTTTCCCTAGGTGAAGCGGCCAAGGATTATAACGTCAAACTTGCCCATCAATTGCGGAATGCCGGTTTTACTGTCGAAAAAGACTATCAAGACCGTAAAGTGAAAGCTCAATTCAAATCAGCCGACCGTCTCGAAGCGAGATATGTGGCGACACTCGGTGAAGAGGAATTGGCAAATAATAAAATCAACGTGAAGTTCATGGAAACCGGTGAACAAGTCCAAATGGATCTTGCCACATTCGTTGAACAATTCAAAAAGCTACAGGCTTAAGGGGGAAATACCATGTTTGGCAGAACATACTTCAATGGTGAAGTGACAGAAGCAGCGATTGGTGAAAAAGTAACATTAAAAGGATGGGTACAAAAACGTCGGGATTTGGGCGGGGTCATCTTTATCGACCTGCGTGACAGAAGCGGAGTCGTCCAAGTCGTTTTCAATCCGGACATTTCGGCAGAAGCCTTGGCCACAGCTGAAAAGATCCGTAATGAATATGTCCTTGATATCCAAGGGACAGTCATCAAACGTGAGGAAGCCAACTTCAACCCGAATGTAACAACAGGTACGGTCGAAGTTCAAGCCGAAAACGTTACAATTTTAAATGAAGCGAAAACCCCTCCGTTCGTCATTGATGAAAGAACGGATGTTTCTGAAGATATCCGCTTGAAATACCGTTATTTGGACTTGCGCCGTCCAGCGATGTTCGAAACGTTGAAAATGCGTAACCAAACAACAAAAGCAATCCGTGATTACTTGGACGGTGAAGGCTTCCTGGATATCGAAACACCTATCTTAACGAAAAGCACACCTGAAGGAGCACGTGATTATTTAGTGCCTAGCCGCGTACACGAAGGTGAGTTCTATGCACTTCCGCAGTCACCGCAAATCTTCAAGCAGCTATTGATGGTATCCGGTTTCGAACGTTATTATCAAATTGCCCGCTGTTTCCGTGATGAAGATTTACGCGCCGACAGACAGCCAGAATTCACGCAAATCGATATTGAAACAAGCTTCATGAGCCAAGAAGATATCATTAACACCGCAGAAAACATGATGGCTAAAGTGATGAAAGAAGTTAAAGGGCTTGACGTAACACTGCCATTCCCTAGAATGACATACTTTGAAGCGATGGGCCGTTACGGTTCCGACAAACCGGATACACGTTTCGGAATGGAACTTAAAGATGTCTCTGAAATCGTCAAAGACAGTGATTTCAAAGTATTCACTGGAGCTATTGCAAACGGCGGACAAGTTAAAGCGATCGTCGTAAAGGACGGAAATGCAGATTATTCCCGTAAAGATATTGATGGATTGGCTGAATTTGCAGCGATTTATGGTGCAAAAGGCCTTGCATGGCTGAAAGTTGAAGAAGACGGAGTAAAAGGACCGATCGCTAAATTCTTCGCGGAAGATCAACAGCAATTAGTATCCGTATTGGAAGCTGAAGTGGGCGATCTAATCTTATTCGTTGCAGATAAGAAAGGCGTAGTCGCTGATGCACTTGGAGCACTTCGCAACAAGCTTGGTAAAGAAAGAGGCTTGATTGATCAAAGCAAATTCAACTTCCTATGGGTGACGGACTGGCCATTATTTGAATATGACGAAGAAGAAGGACGCTACTATGCAGCACACCATCCATTCACAATGCCATTCCGTGAAGACATGGACAAACTGGAATCAGACCCAGCAAGCGTCCGTGCACAAGCATATGACCTTGTCTTGAACGGCTACGAACTTGGCGGCGGATCACTGCGTATTTACGAACGCGACGTTCAGGAAAAAATGTTCAAAGTCCTTGGATTCTCGGAAGAAGAAGCAAACGCACAATTCGGCTTCCTAATGGATGCATTCGAATACGGAACGCCACCACACGGCGGAATCGCCCTTGGATTGGACCGTATGGTCATGCTGCTTGCTGGCCGCACGAACCTTCGCGACACCATCGCGTTCCCGAAAACAGCAAGCGCAAGCGACCTGCTCGTTGACGCACCAAGTGCTGTAAGTGACAAGCAATTGGCCGAACTTAGCCTAAGGCTTGCTGCACTAAAAAAATAATCAATCTGGCAAAAATATGAAAAAATACCTAGATGGTTTCTCTTGAAACAGAGTTAAGCATTATGATATGATGTTTTCAACAAGTAAGGGTCCTGATGTGTTCGTTCTTTAACCTATAAGTTTTGACCGAACACTTATAGTTACCGGGAGCACTAGTTTCCTGGCCGCGTAAATGCCTCCCTCGAAGAGGACTTACAAACGCGAGGAACCGAGCACCCACCTGCGGAGAGCGGGTTCAAAACAAAGGCGTAAACGGCACAATTGGGACTCTTACAACTTACAAAGCAACTCATGTTAAATAAACATGGGTTTTTTTGTGCGTTAAAAAAGTGAAGAATGGTAACTTACAAGTAAATGGTGTGAACTCACGAGTAAATGGTGTGAACTTACGAGTAAAAGGGGTGAATTCACGAGTAAATGGCATAAATTCACGAGTAAATGGCTTGAATTCACGAGTAAAGGGCGCAAACTCACGAGTAAATGGTGTGAATTCACGAGTAAATGGTGTGAACTCACGAGTAATGGGTGAATTCACGAGTAAAAGGTGTGAATTCACGAGTAATGGCGTGAATTCACGAGTAAAGGGAATGAATTCACGAGTAAATGGTGCAAACTCACGAGTAAAAGGGGTGAATTCACGAGTAAAAGGCATGAATTCACGAGTAAAAGGCATGAATTCACGAGTAAATGGCGCAAACTCACGAGTAAATGGCGCAAATTCACGAGTAATGGAGTGAAATTATGAGTAAAGAGCATGATTTTACAGTAAAAAGGGTGAATTCTCGACCGAATAAAAAAAATACATGAGTTTAGGAACAAATCTGACGAATTAAACAGAGTAAACTCAGAGTAAAATGCTGATTTTTAGTTTCCCAGCAGGAAAAAAGGGTTTTAATAAAGAAGCTAAAAAAGAAGGAGTTGACGAATGAATGCTAAAACCGTGTGAAAAGCCTATGAAAATGCTCAAACTGGAGGCATTAAGCAGGAGGCTAACATCAAACCATCCGAAACAGGAACAGATAAGGAACGATTTCCGGAAAATTCGAACAGGGTTTAACGGGGAGCGGAGTATTGGAAATGAGTTGAAGGATCTTCCAAAAGAATATCGAGTATTACATGATTTGAGGCTAAGTCACGATGGGAGCCGTTATTTTCAAATGGATTTCCTTATTATCACCCGGAATTACTGTATCATCATCGAAGTGAAAAACTTTGCGGGAATGCTCTATTTTGATCGCTCTTATCCTCAATTGATTCGGACAATAGATGGGCAGGAACAAGCTTATCTGGATCCATTAATTCAAGTGGATGTGCAAAAATCCTGCTTAATGGATTGGCTCACTCTTCATAACTTTCCCTCGCTACCGATTGAAACGCTCATTGCCAATGCAAACTCGAATACCATCATAAGGACTACCCCAGGTTTTACCCCCATTTTCAAAAAAATCACGGGAAAAGAAACTCTGATTTCCAAGATTCATACCATTGAAGAAAAGTATCCTTCTGCGCAGTTGACCCAAAGGCAGAGCAATAAACTATCGAACACATTGCTGCAAAAAAATGCCCCATATAATCCGGATATACTCGAATGGTATCAGATTGATGTGAAAGATCTGCTAAATAGCGTTCAATGCCCTGATTGTTCAGCTCTTCATATGCAATATCACTGGGGCAAATGGTCATGTGGTCAATGTGCTTACGCCTCCAAGGATGCCCACATTCAAACTCTTCGTGATTATGCCCTCCTCATAGAGCCCAAAATAACGAATCAACAAGCACGGCTTTTATTACAAATAGATTCAATCGATATCATGCAACCTATTTGGGACAATATAAAAATAGAGTATATAGACTTGATGGATTAATTCACGAGTAAAGCGCCCAAACTCACGAGTAAAGTGCCTAAACTCACGAGTAAACGCCCTAAATCCACGAGTAAGGTGCCTAAACTCACGAGTAAACGCCCTAAACTCACGAGTAAAGCGCCTAAACTCACGAGTAAACGCCCTAATCCACGAGTAAGGTGCCTAAACTCACGAGTAAACGCCCTAAACTCACGAGTAAAGCGCCCAAATTCACGGGTAAACGCCCTAAATCCACGAGTAAAGTGCCCAAACTCATGACCAACCCCAATTTCTCTCGAGTAAGTCTCCATTATTCTCGAATACAACTTAAATATCCCCATTTAAGTAACATTCCGCAATATAGATTCGTAAATTATAGTAAGATTGAAATAATAATTAGCCAAGGATAGAAAGTAGTGAGAGCTTTGAAGGATTTATTGAATGCAAAGAGGAAGGAAATGCTTCAATTAGTGGAGCAGCTAGTGAATATAGATAGTGGTTCTCATACGAAAAAGGGCATTGATGAAATTGGTTCGATTTTAAAAACGAAATTTGAAAGCTTGGATTTTATTGTGGATACGGTTGAGCAGCAGAATTATGGCAATCAGCTGGTCATCCAGCATCGTGACGCGCATCAGCCGCATATTGTTGTCGTCGCACATATGGATACGGTTTTTCCTGAAGGGACAGCCCAAAAACGTCCTTTTAAAGTGAAGGGAAATCGGGCTTACGGTCCTGGTGTTGCTGATATGAAGGCTAGTTTGGTTTTGCTTTTTTATGCGATCCTTTGTTTGAAACAATCGGGGCAGACAGGCTATAAGCATGTCCAAATCATTCTCAATAGTGATGAAGAGATCGGGTCTCCGTCGTCCGCTTCACTTATATCGGAAAAGGCGGCTGATAAGAAGTTCGCGTTAATTCTTGAACCGGCAAGGGCGGATGGTTCACTGGTCACGGAAAGAAGGGGCTGCGGACAATTTAAGGTGGATGTAGTGGGGGTGGCCGCCCATGCAGGGATCGAACCGGAAAAGGGTCGAAGTGCAATTGAAGAATTGGCTCATAAGATCATCGCCTTACACCAATTGAATGATCCAAAGAAAGGAATCAGCGTTAATGTAGGCATGATTGAAGGAGGTTCTGCTGTCAATACCATCGCTTCCCATGCAGCCGCTTATGTGGATGTGCGGATCTCTGAAAAAAAGCAAGAAGGCATCATCCTCAAACAATTGAAAAAAATCTGCGCGGAAACCTATATTCCAGGGACGAAAACGGTATTAAGCGGGAAAATGGACCGGTCTCCCATGGAAAAGAACGAGAAAACGAACTTGCTTTTAGAGACGATCCGTCAGTCTGGGAAGGAAATTGGCATCCAAATCACGGATATGGCCACTGGTGGAGGATCGGATGCTTCTTTTACTTCTGAATTGGGTATAGCGACAGTGGATGGACTCGGGCCCATTGGAGGGGATGCACATAGTGATGAGGAGTATTTGGATATTCCCAGCCTGACAGAACGGACTCTCCTGCTGGCTACCATCCTTCAAAAATTATCGAAAATGACCTAGTACATTAATTCCGATTAGACTGCTTATATTTCGCTTGTCATAAATGATGTTTATGATATATTGTTAAATGGGAAGCTAAATAAGAACAGAATTTATTGGAGTTGAATATATATGCTGCATCAGTTTTCACGAAATGAATTAGCAATTGGCAAGGAAGGCATCGATATACTGAAAAACACGACCGTTGCTGTCCTGGGTGTGGGAGGCGTAGGTTCTTTTTCAGCTGAAGCATTGGCACGCACGGGTGTCGGCCGTATTATTCTTGTGGATAAGGACGATGTCGACATAACTAATGTAAACAGGCAGATTCATGCACTATTATCAACAGTCGGTCAACCGAAAGCGGAATTGATGAAAAATCGCATTCAAGACATCAATCCCGACTGCGAAGTGATCGCTCTTAAAATGTTCTATACAGAAGAAACGTTTGAGGAATTCTTCAGTTATGGCCTGGATTATGTCATTGATGCATCCGATACGGTCATTTATAAGATGCATGTGATGAAGGAATGCCTGAAACGGAATATCAAGGTGATTTCAAGCATGGGGGCCGCTAATAAAATGGATCCTACGCGTTTCCAAATTGCCGATATCTCCAAAACGCATACAGATCCGCTTGCAAAGGTCATTCGTACTAGATTGCGTAAAGAAGGCATCACAAAGGGAATTCCCGTCGTCTTCTCGGACGAAAGCCCGATTGTCATTCGTGAGGATGTCCGGAAAGAAGTCGGCAATGATGAGGCGAAAATCCGTAAAGCCCAAATGCCGCCATCTTCGAATGCTTTCGTACCATCTGTAGCGGGCTTAATTGCGGCAAGCTGGGTAATCAATGATATTTTAAAAGACATTGAAGTTCGCCGTGTAAATGATTGATAATAAGTTGACTGACTCTATACGGGGTCAGTTTTTTTGTCGAAAAAGCATATATTTCCTTATATTAACTTTTTTAACCATATCATATAGACGGGGTCGAAAGAATGAGATAAAATATTTTCAGAATATTTTTTTTATTCAGATATCATTTCTACTTAAAAGAACATACAAAACAAGGGGGTTTCAAATGAAGAATAAAAAGCTGGCAGGAATGTTTCTATCACTTTCATTGGTTGCAGGGGCGCTCGCAGGCTGTGGTGGCGACGTGAAAACCAGCAGTTCAGGCGGGAGTTCATCCAAATCGGGTGACACAATCAAAATTGGGGCCAACCTTGAATTGTCCGGAGGTACGGCATCATTCGGCCAATCGGCCGCAGATGGTTTGAAACTGGCCATCGATGAAATTAATAAAGAGGGCATCGACGGTAAGAAACTGGAAATCGTTAAGGTTGATAACAAATCAGATGCAGCAGAAGCTACAAGCGGTTCGATTAAGTTAGTCAGTCAGGACAAGGTTGTTGCTGTAGTCGGATCAGCGACAAGCACAAATACATTGGCACAGGTTCAGGTCGCACAGGATAATAAAGTTCCTCTACTTACACCAACTGCAACAAATCCCGACATCACCAATAAAGCTGGAAAGCTGAATGATTATGTGTTCAGAACTTGCTTTATCGATCCATTCCAAGGTACGGTTGCAGCCAATTTCGCATCCGACGAAATAGGGGCGAAGACGGCTGCGATCTATGTGGACAGCGCAAGTGATTATTCTAAAGGATTGGCCGCAGCTTTTAAAGAAGCGTTCACTGCCAAGGGCGGTAAAATCGTTGCAGAAGAAGCTTATGTTACAAAAGATACTGATTTCCGCTCTACATTGACAAGGATCAAATCCGCAAAACCAGAGTTCGTTTTCCTTCCTGGTTATTATGAAGAAGTCGGATTGATCTTAAAGCAGGCCCGTGAGGACGGGATGGACCTTCCGTTCATGGGCGGAGACGGCTGGGATTCCCCGAAGGTCGTTGAAATTGCCGGAGCTGAGGCGTTAAAAAATACCTATATTACGAATCACTATTCCCCAGAAGATGAAGATCCAAAAATTCAGGATTTCGTTGCCGCCTTCAAAAAGGAATACAATAAAACACCGGATGCTTTTGCCGCACTTGGCTATGATACTGGGTACTACTTGGCAGATGCCATCAAAAGGTCTGGAGATGCCTCTCCCAAAAAAATCAGACAAGCGTTGGAAGAAGTCAAAGATCTTAAATTAGTTTCCGGAACGCTGAACCTTGATGAAAATCATGATCCGATCAAATCGGCGACCATTCTGGAATATGTAGATGGCAAACAAACATTCAAGACAAAAATCAATCCATAATACCTTATGTGGATAGGGGGCAGCACCCCCTATTCTATATTCACTTAAATAACGCCTTATCGGGGAGAGTGGAATATGGAACTGATTCAGCAATTGGTAAATGGCATTTCACTCGGCAGCATTTATGCATTGATTGCGCTTGGCTATACGATGGTATATGGGATCGTCAAGCTGATAAACTTCGCCCATGGCGACGTATTCATGGTTGGTTCATTTGTAGGGTTTTACGCCATAACCGTTATGGACTTATCCTTCATCCCGGCTTTATTGATTTCGATGGTCACTTGTGCCATCTTTGGCGTTTTAATTGAAAGGATCGCTTATAAACCCCTTCGTAATGCAACACGGATTGCGGCATTGATAACGGCAATCGGTGTTTCCCTTCTGATAGAAAATGGGCTGATTTACATCCGGGGCGCCCAGCCGGAAGCCTATCCAAATAATGTCCTTCCGATGGATAAACTCGATATATTCGGCGTTTCCATCAGCAGTCAATCGATATTGATCTTATCTGTATCCATCATTTTAATGATCATCCTACAATTCGTTGTCCATAAAACCAAAATCGGCAAAGCGATGCGTGTCGTTTCATTCGATTCCGAAGCGGCTAAGCTTATGGGAATCAATGTGAATCATACGATTTCAGCTACCTTCGCCATAGGCTCGGCTTTGGCGGATTGCTGCTTGGAGTCATCGAGGCCTTGGTCAGTGCCGCCGGTTACTCTTTATGGCGCGATGGTGTGGCTTTCATCGTTCTTATCTTGATTTTGATTTTCTTGCCGCAGGGGTAAAAACAACGATTACTTTAAAGAATTCAAACCGCCGTTTGGCGGTTTTTTTGTGGGGATTTGAAGCTTGGGAGATGGGAAATATACAAGGTAGTTTAAAAATGGACAGGAGATTCATGCATGATTTTATGCATTCAAAATAGTATTATTCAATTTTGATATAGGAATTAAGACTAAAGAAGAGTGAAAAAACTGGGTTTAATTCCCTATCAGTATACTGGTATTTTGGTAAAAATGTAATTAATAGGATGGGTAAAATGAGAGAATGAATAAAATTTTTTGAGCAATAAATGAGGATTTTACAATTTCAATATAATTAAATTATCAGTTTTTTCTGAATATATCCATTGTTTTCGCAATATTTAAAATATATAAAGATAAAAATGGTGTTGTGCTCCCTGTGAAAAATATACTATTTGGCGAAATATTCTCATAATTATTGTATAGACGGAATGAAAATTATGCGGTAAACTATTTTTCGAAATATTAATTTAATTTAGAAGATTTAATCTAATCAATTTTTTCTGGGGCATCTTGAATAAATATTCATGCATCAGAGCTATGATTACAAAATGGGGGGATTATTTTGAAGAAGAAAAAATTAGCAGGGGCATTCCTTTCTCTAACACTTGCTGCAGGAGTTCTAGCGGGTTGTTCCGGCTCCGGTTCATCAGATAAAACAAGCGGGGACGGTGATACGATCAAGATCGGTGTCAACCTTGAATTATCAGGCGGTGTAGCCTCATATGGTCAATCAATTTCGGAAGGCCTGGAACTTGCGACTGCAGAAATCAATAAAGAAGGCATTGACGGAAAAAAAATCAAACTAATAAAAGTCGATAATAAATCTGAAGCGTCCGAAGCGACTAGCGGCGCAATCAAGCTGACATCACAAGATAAGGTTGCAGCGATCGTGGGTGCAGCGACAAGCACGAACTCGATTGCACAAGTGCAGATTGCACAAGATAATAAAGTGCCGGTCATCTCACCTTCTGGTACAAGCCCTGAAATCACTTTCAGCAAGGATAAATTGAATGATTACATTTTCAGGACAAGCTTCATCGATCCTTTCCAAGGAACGGTTGCTGCGAATTTTGCCACTAAAGAAATCAAAGCGAAAAGTGCGGCCATCTATATTGACAGCGCAAGTGATTATTCAAAAGGATTAGCTGCAGCCTTTAAAGAACAATTCGAAAAAAATGGCGGAAAGATCGTAGCCCAGGAAGCTTACATTGCGAAGGATACGGATTTCCGTTCCACATTGACTCGTTTGAAATCGGCAAAACCTGATTTCATCTTCCTGCCTGGTTACTATGAAGAAGCTGGTCTGATCGTGAAGCAGGCGCGTGAAACTGGACTTGACGTCCCATTCATGGGCGGAGACGGCTGGGACTCTCCTAAGCTAGTTGAAATTGCCGGTGCAAAAGCGCTTAATCACACGTTCATAACGAACCATTATTCTTCAGGTGACCCTGATGAGAAAATTCAGAAATTTGTGTCAGCATTTAAAGCGAAGTACAAAGATAAATCCCCGGATGCATTTAACGCTCTAGGATATGACACAGGATACTTCCTTGCCGATGCGATCAAACGTGCCGGTTCAGCCGATTCAGAAAAAATTAAAGAAGCGCTGGAAAAAACGAAAGACCTTGAGCTTGTAACGGGTACTTTTACATTGGATGAAAAACATAATCCGATCAAATCCGCTACAATCCTTGAATTTAAAGAGGGAAAACAAGTATTTAACACAAAAATCAATCCTTAATTTCGGAGAATAACTCCAACCCTTTCGCCGGCCCTTCGTCATAAGAGAAGGTGCTGGCGAATTCTCATTTTTCAGGTATACCAGGTCACTGAACTTCCCCTTGGCGGAATGCAAAGATTCTGGACTAATCACATTATAAAATTAGATTTTTCAAGGAGAGTCGAACATGGAATTGATACAGCAGTTAATAAACGGAGTTTCACTAGGAAGTATTTATGCCCTTATCGCTCTCGGTTATACGATGGTTTACGGGATTGTTAAATTGATAAACTTTGCACATGGTGATGTCTTCATGGTCGGCTCATTCGTTGGATTTTACTCGATAACGGTTCTGGATCTTTCATTTGTGCCAGCTCTATTAATCTCGATGACGATCTGTGCGCTCTTTGGAGTGATAATCGAGCGTATCGCATACAAGCCATTACGAAACGCTACGCGTATTGCAGCACTTATCACGGCCATCGGGGTCTCCCTTTTGATCGAATACGGATTCATCTACGTCCGTGGTGCACAGCCGGAAGCTTACCCGAATGATGTATTGCCGACGGACAAGTTCAATATCTTTGGAGTTTCCATCAATAGTCAATCGGTTTTGATTTTTGGAGTGGCTGTAGTCCTGATGATCATTCTTCAAATCATCGTTCATAAAACAAAAATAGGAAAAGCCATGCGTGCCGTTTCATTCGATGCGGATGCAGCCAAGCTGATGGGGATCAATGTTAATAACACGATTTCTGCCACCTTTGCAATCGGCTCCGCTTTAGCTGGGGCAGCAGGCGTCATTTTCGGCATTTATTATATTAAGATCGAACCGCTAATGGGTGTGCTTCCGGGGTTGAAGGCATTTGTCGCCGCCGTACTTGGAGGGATCGGGATTATACCGGGCGCCATGGTCGGAGGCTTATTACTTGGTGTCATCGAGGCTTTGGTCAGTGCCGCCGGTTACTCATTATGGCGTGATGCGGTAGCCTTCGTCGTACTGATTCTTATCTTGATTTTCATGCCACAAGGCTTATTCGGTAAAAACAAAAAAGAAAAAGTATAGGGGAGACAAAGCAATGACTACATTTAAGCGGGCAAAAGGTTTTTGGCTCTCGATTTTACTATCATTGATCTTTTTCGCCGTAGTTCAAGTGTTAATCGGCGGCGGATCGCTAAATCCTTTTTATCAAAATACGCTCATGTTCATCGGGATCAATATCATTCTGGCAGCGAGCCTTCACTTGATCATCGGGATAACAGGGCAGTTTTCCATCGGACATGCCGGATTCCTGGCAGTCGGAGCCTATGCTTCAGCCGTTATGACCATGAAGCTTGACATGTCTTTTGCCCTTGCGTTGATCGTGGGCGGTTTGGCGGCAGCGCTGGCAGGATTGATCATAGGAATCCCAAGCTTACGTTTAAAAGGTGACTACTTGGCGATTGCCACCCTCGGTTTTGGGGAAATCGTCCGGATTGTGCTTTTGAATATCGATTATGTTGGCGGGGCAAGCGGGATGCAGGTATCCCATTTGACCACTTGGCCTTGGGTATTCGCTTCCGTTATCGTTACGATCATCGTCATCAGGAACTTCACAAGTTCGACACATGGCAGAGCCTGCATATCGATCCGTGAGGACGAGACGGCTGCCGATTCGATGGGGATCAATACGACCTATTACAAAGTTGTCGCGTTTGCGATCGGGGCCTTTTTCGCCGGAATTGCTGGAGGGCTTTACGCGCATAACTTCTACATCATCCAGCCATCCAACTTCGGATTCCTTAAGTCATTCGATATCTTGATCTTAGTTGTACTTGGCGGCCTTGGAAGTCTTTCAGGAGCCGTTTTGGCGGCCATCCTACTGACTGTGGTCACGACATTCCTCCAGGATTATCCTGAAACGCGAATGATCATTTACAGCCTTGTGCTAATCGTCATGATGATCTATCGTCCACAAGGTTTAATGGGAACAAAAGAAATAACATCCATGTTCAAACGTAAAGGAGGCAGCCGCCATGAAAATAAAAACACCGCTGCTTAAAGTCGATTCGGTCGGCATCCAGTTCGGGGGGCTAAAAGCCGTTTCCGAAGTTAACGTCGAGCTGTACCCTGGAGAATTGGTTGGCTTGATTGGACCGAACGGAGCCGGGAAAACGACTTTTTTTAACTTACTGACAGGGGTATACGTCCCGACGGAGGGAACGATTTCTTTAAAAGGGGAGGACTTGAGAAAAAAGCCTCCATATAAAATCACCCAAAAAGGCATCAGCCGGACATTCCAGAACATACGCTTATTCAGTGAACTATCCGTGATCGATAATGTAAAGGTGGCCTATCATTCCCTTTCGAAGCATAGTATTTTAAGCTCGATCTTCCGGATGCCGATCCATTTTAAAGGCGAAAAGGAAATGGATGAAAAGGCGATTGAGTTCCTGAAGATTTTCAACCTTGATCAATATAAGGATGAAAAAGCGAAGAACCTGCCATATGGCAAACAAAGACGTTTGGAAATTGCCCGTGCACTTGCAGCCAACCCGAAACTGCTTTTGCTGGATGAACCGGCAGCGGGAATGAACCCTCAGGAGACGCACGAGCTCATGAAGCTGATTGCCCTCATCCGTGAAAAATTTGATTTGACCGTATTATTGATTGAACATGATATGCCGCTCGTCATGGGTGTTTGCGAACGCATATATGTACTCGATCACGGACAGCTGATCGCTCACGGCAAGCCAGAGGAAATCCGTAACAATCCAAAAGTCATCGAGGCCTATCTGGGCGAGGAGGTTTCATAATGTTAAAAATCGAGGACATCAACGTCTATTATGGAAACATTCAAGCCTTGAAAGGAATCTCGCTTTCTATTAATGAAGGTGAAATCGTTACCCTGATCGGGGCAAACGGAGCGGGGAAAAGCACGATGCTGAAAACCATTTCGGGACTGTTAAAACCAAAACAGGGGAAAATCATGTATGAAGGGCAATCCATCGGCGGAAAGGCCGCACAATCCATCGTCAAAATGGGCATTTCCCATGTACCTGAAGGCCGGCGTGTATTTGCTAATATGACCGTTGAAGAGAACCTTCAGCTTGGTGCCTATTTACGCAAAGATAAGGCAGGCATCAAGCAGGACATGGAGAAAGTCTATGAATTATTCCCGCGTTTGCTTGAGCGCCTGAAACAGCAATCCGGAACCCTTTCCGGCGGTGAACAGCAAATGCTCGCAATGGGCAGGGCACTCATGGCCAAGCCCCGGCTTCTGTTGTTGGACGAGCCATCCATGGGACTCGCCCCATTATTGGTGAAGCAAATCTTTCATATCATCGAAGAAATCAATAAAACAGGTACAACGATCCTGCTGGTTGAACAAAATGCCAACCTTGCCCTATCCATCGCGGACAGAGCCTATGTTGTCGAAACAGGCCGAATTGTCCTATCAGGCAAATCTGAGGAACTGACCGCAAGCGAAGAAATCAAGAATGCCTATTTAGGAGGGCATTAAACCGCTTTATAGCGGATTCAAACTGCAGACAAACTCGAAGAAAAGCGAGTTTGCCTGCAGTTTTTTTATTTCAAAAAAGTGGCAGTTGATTTCAGAAATCCGCTCCCTTTCCGCCGATTGTCTGCAAAGCCTTATCAAAGTAAGCGGCTGTGGGGTCTCGGCTAGCCAGTAATTCGGCAGGAGTGTCGCAAATTTCTTCAATCTAGTGTTTCATCCATATAAAAAGTAAAAAACATGAAGGATAAACAAGTCTTCTTTTATAAAAGGATTCGGGGTGAGATACTTCGGCCCCCTTTTTTAGACAAAAGTGTTTATATCTGAATGAGTTGATTGGAGCGGGTGTTCGAGACTCCTGCGGGGAAAGCGAGTGCCTGGAGTGGAAATCAAAGTACAAATTTTAAAGTAATCAATTATTATCAAGTTTGTCTATAGTCAACCGCTTTGTTTTAAAATTAGATAGAACCCATTTTTGTCGACAAACTGAGCTCGCTTTATAGCGTTTTTTTGTTTTTTAAATAAGCTATTTCAACTAGATAAAAAGGTTAGTAAAACCAAATCACTCGGTATACAATCTAGTTAGGGATAATAGTAGAATGGGTTCATGATCAAAACCTCATCCATAGCTATTCTTAATCATATTTTTTGGAGTGATTTCATGCACAAACTTATTCAGGCCTTACTGCCGGTTCTACTGCTGTTTATGATTCTGCCAATCTGCCAGCCGGATGCTGCATCTGCAGAAGAAATCCCGCAATCCGATGGTGTCATCGTCAAATATAAAGAGACGAATGATGAGCCAATCAACGACTTGATAGAAAAGGTCGAGGTCCCTAAAGGGGAAACGACCGACAACGTTATCGAAGAACTTGAAGATCAGAAGAATGTGGAATATGCAGAGCCAAACTATCTTTTCAAGAAGATGGACAGTCCGAACGACCCTGCCTATAAAGACCAGTGGCATCATAAAACGCTCGGAACGAATGCAGCATGGACAAAAACCATGGGCTCAAAGGAAATGGTCGTAGCCATTATTGACGATGGGATCGATCGTAACCACGCTGATTTAAAAGGGAAAATCGTCAATGCCTATGATACGGTACGCAATCGGAAGAATATCGTACCAAAAGGGGAGCATGGAACGCATATTGCTGGCATCATTGCAGGTTCTGCAAACAACGGCATTGGCGGAGCGGGTGTTGCGCCTAACGTAAAACTCATGCCGATCAACGTTTTTGATGGCGAATATGCCAATACGGCCGATATCATTGACGCCATTCATTTTGCCGTACAGCACAAGGCTAACATCATCAATATGAGCCTGGGAGACACCAGTTATTCCGAGGCGTTGAACAAGGCTGTCCAAGAAGCCTATAAAAAAGGCGTCCTGATCGTCGCAGCTGCCGGGAATGAAGGTGATATGGGCAAAAATGTACAGCGTGTGTATCCAGCTGCATTCAGCCATGTCATTTCCGTTGCGGCCACTGACTCAAGGGACAAGCGTACTAGTTATTCCAACTACCATTCAACAGTGGATATTGCAGCCCCTGGAGATGATATCCTTTCAACCTTACCGGATGGTAAATACGGCTGGATGAGCGGAACATCAATGGCCACGCCGATGGTGACGGGTGTAGCGGCACTGATTTGGTCGTATGAGCCCAAGCTCAACAAATCGGAGGTCGAATACCGCCTATATGATTCAGCTGTGGACCTCGGTGCAAAAGGGAAAGACATCTACTATGGAAACGGGCGGCTCAATGCCAAAAAAGCGCTGGAAATGAAGACGCTGACCAAACCGGCCGTGACCGCGATTTCCGATAGGGACACCAAGATGAATGGGAAAATCCCAACTGACTTCAAAACGGGGACCGTCTCCATTTATACCGATAAAAAACAACTCGCCACGGTGAAGATCAACGGCGAAAAGTCGTTTACAGCGACCATCGAAAAACAAACAGCCGGAACGGCCATCTCTACTAGGGTCATCGATAAATCGGGAAATAAAAGTATACCCGTTTCATTTAAAGTGGCAGATAAAACGGCTCCCTTAAAACCGTCAGTAAATACGGTAGGAGACAATACCGTTAAAGTAGCGGGAAAAGCGGAAGCGGGATCTGCAGTCACTGTCAAAAATGGCAGTACGGTCCTTGGCAAAGCAAATTCCAATAACGCCGGTAATTTCACCGTAACGATGTCAAAGAAACAAAAAGCAGGAAAAGTCCTATCCGTTACAGCAACCGATAAAGCAGGAAATACAAGTTCAGCCAAAACAGTGACCGTCGCAGACAAAACAGCACCAAGTAAACCTACGGTCAACACGGTCACGACAAAAACGACAAAAGTAACAGGCAAAGAAGAAGCCAACTCCACTGTCTCCATCAAAGCATCAGGAAAAGTGATCGGCTCTGCCACAGCAACGAATAAAGGCACTTTCTCGGTTAAAATCCCCAAGCAAAAAGCCGGGAAAAACCTATATACCTATGCCAAAGACAAAGCGAAAAATGTAAGTGAATCAAGGAAAGTCACGGTTAAAAAGTGATATGAAAATAAGTACAGCCCCCATAATAAGTACTGGGGGCTGTACTTGTATCACTCTTGTTTTGGGTCAAAAAAAAGAAGCAATAGCGAATATTGCTTCTTTGCTCATCTGTTGTTTCATCTACTTTGCAATATCGTCCTACACGAAATATTTTAAATTTCACCTTCTTCAAGCCTCCTATTATATTCAATTTTACTTATTAATCCTTTTGCATTACAGGTAAGACAATCTGTGTAAATATCGTAGGCCCCCGTACCTGCACAAACATGGCATTTAACATGAGTTTCTGGTATATCCTTTTGCATGAATGAAAAAAGTTTTCCAATATACTGCAGAATAAGCATTCCCAAAACTCCTTTTTTTTTTAATCATACAACAAAAAAAGGCGAAACCTACATGAAATACAATATCATTACTTAAATCAAATAAAACCATTACATACTTTACATTGAATTAAAAAATCGCCTCGATAGATTCAAGGTTATTTTATTAGGTAAGAAAGGGCGAGGAGTGAACAGTCCTTAAAGATATACTTATTTAATTGTTCGTTGCCGTACAGTTTTGTTCCAACTCTCCCTTTAAATCAAAGGCTGTTTTCACATACTATGTTGCTATTTACCAGGTAGTGAGTTGTAGTTGATTTCCCCTCCAGATGCTCGCTTTCCTTGGTGCGGGCGGTGAGCCACCTCGGCGTAAACGCCTGTGGGGTCTCACCTGTCCCGCTGCTCCCGCAGGAGTCTCGCACTTCCGCTCCAATCAACCTTAAATAGTTTCGTTTTAAAAACAACAATCTTTACGAAAAGAGCCAAATCAAAAAAGCCGCTCAAATGGAACGGCCTAACTTTCCTTTATAAACTATCAGGAGGTTTGTCTACTGCATTTATGGGCTTTGGGAAACCTGTGGGATATTATAATCCGGATATATAATTATTTTTTTCTCAAAATCCATAGGTAAGCCAATATTGATATCCCCACAGAGACTGCTGCCATTATGTAAATGCTAATATACCCAAATAGATAGCCGATTTGTCCGAAGAGGATGGCCCCGCAACCGATTCCAAGATCAAAGAAGGAATAGAAAGTGGCATTGGCCATGCCCTTTCGATTTCGGGCAGCGTGTTCAAGAGACCACGCTTGAAGAGCCGGTTGGACAGCACCGAATCCAATGCCATAAAAAATAGCTGCCATATACAGAATCATGTTACTAGGCATCCATGCTAGCAATAGCATCGCCGCTACGATAAAAAGAGCAGATGGAATGAAGACAGCTTGATGTCCTTTTTGATCAAAGATTTTTCCAGCGAACATTCGTGTGAAAATAAGAGCTAAAGCGTAAAGAAAAAAGTATCCTTGAATACCTGTCAGACCTTTTTCGATCGTATAAAGCGGTAAGAAGGTAGCAATCCCGCCAAAAGATACCGTAATGAAAAAAACAAGAACGGACGGAGCAACTGCGCTTTTTTCATAAATGTCAAACCTATTAGTTTTAGCGGGGACAGAAGGATGATCTACTTTTTTATAGGTAATTGTTGAAGCCATGATCCAAGCTGCCAGGCTTAATGCCCCGCAAAATAAAAACAAATGCTGAAAGGTTAAAACATCCGCTAAGAAAAGTCCAAATGACGGACCAAAAGCCATCGCCAAATTACCCGATAAAGTGAAGTATCCCATTCCCTCACCCCGACGCTTTGCTGGTATAAGATCGGAGGCAATCGTACCTGATGCGGTGGTCGTATATCCCCAGCCAATCCCTTGGACAATCCTCATTGCACATAGAAGGAAAATACTCATCATAAATCCAAACGAGCCTATCGCTACAGCCAAAAAGGCTAGACCGAACAGGAAAACAAAACGTCTACCTTTTGTTTCCAGGGCCTGTCCGGCAAAGGGGCGGACAATCAGGGCAGAAAATAAAAACATGCCAGCAACTAACCCAATATACCGTTCATTTCCGCCAAGCTCTTTTACAAAAAGCGGAAGGGTAGGGGAAGTCATTTGAAAGGATAAAAAAACAAAGAAGTTAGCAATGAAAATCATCACAAAATCACGTGTCCAGATTTTATTGGCAACCGGAAGTTCTTCTTTTAACAAGGGTATACCCATAATAGTCATTCTCCTTAATTGATAGTAATTATCATTCTCATTTTACTAGAGTTATAGAAAACAATCTATAAAGAATAGAAATAGAAAATAAGTGATCACATTTTATATAGGTAATATTGACTGATAGATAGTCTATAAAATCATAATAGAAACAAAAAATTAGGATGGAAGTCACTTTGTATTCAGAAAATACAAAATTTAATTTGTAAAAAATAATAAAAATGTTATATTTATGTAAATAAATAAGAGGATAGACTTATGAGGAGGAATTTGTTTTTAGGTGATGGATATTAGCTCTATATCTTATATGAAGGTGCTAAGAGGTGACAAAAAGTAAGTTATTACTAAGTCCATTGCCAATAGTGGTCTGAATCTTAATATCAATAATGCCATTTGATCATGTTCCTGCCTCTACTGCAGAGTGGAGTTACCTTTGCATAAAACAAACGTAGTTGTAAAAGCCTATATTTACCGTGAAGTTCAAATGGAAATTAATTGATCCACCTGGCAATTATGGTAAAAATGTCGGGTATTTGGGATAGTTGTTAAGAGTTCATATCATTAATGTGAAATTTTAATTAAGGACCTTTTATTTACCATTTATAAGGTTTATTATCAATGGGGAAATGAGAGATTAAAGGAGTTAATTATGGGTAGACTTACAGAGACTTTAATGGAGACGGTAGAAGATTCTCAAAATAGCAGGAAGAAACCTATGGTTGTTAAACTAAATTCCGAACAATTAGATGAATTTGTACAAAGATTTCCAGATGACGGTGAGTTTTTTGGTTTATGCTATCACATTCATGATGATAAGACGGTCACTTTTAACTATAATTCAGATGGTAAACTTCTAGAAGTATTGAATTTGGTTAAGTGATTTGCACTTTGGAGTATCCAGCAGAAATGCTGGGTTTTTTTGAGCATAAATAATCTTAATGAGATCTTGTGCAAAGTCGAATACTGTAGTGGATAAAACAGCATCTGTGAAACCGACAGTAAATGAAGGCGATACAACACAACAAAAGTTAATGGAAAAGCGGAACAGGCTCTGCCGTTATTGTTAAAATGGGAGCACTGCGTTCGGCAAAGCAAAGTTCATTAGCTTAGGGAATTTCACAAGAACGATTTAAAATAAATAAAAGCCAAAAAATTCCTATTTGTTACAGCAACCGATAAAGCAGGAAATACAAGCTCAGTGAAAACAGTGACCGTAGCAGACAAAACAGCAACAGGTAAACTGACGGTCAACACAGTAAAGACAAAAACGACAAAAGTAACCGGGAAACAGAAACCAAATCCAACTCCATTGTTTGCGTTAAATCAACTGGAAAAGTCATCAGCTCTGCCAAAGCACGAGTAAATGCAAATTCACGGCGGAATTCCTAAGCAACAGCTGAAAATACCTACCTAGTTCAAAGATAAAGCGAAAAATTTAAGTGGTGAAAGTTCTGTTAAAAAATGATAAAAACATTATTTGTGAATATGTAAAGCCTCTGAGTGAATCACGGAGGCTTTTTTATGTATAGCGGAAATCTCAATAGGGTAAGAGATTTTCTCCATATTCCGTTTTATATATATTATCACTCTCTTCAAAATCTATAAGTTGCAACATGGAAATTCCAACTGAGACTGCTACTGTTGATGAATTAAGGTTACAATGCCTAAGTGGTACTCACTCACAGATCTTATTTTGATCAGGTAAATACGGTGTGAAATACTGTAAATAGCTACTACTTAGGTATTCATTTGAAAGAACAAAGAATATTCTTAAGATTATCCAAAAGTTAAAGCATTATGATCAGGAATTAACTATTAGTAATATTTAAATCATAAAATTTCCGGCTAAACAATGGAGAATTTTGAAATATGTAAAAGTTTGTGAATTCTCCATTTCTAATAAGTTTATTACAGTATGGGGTTTCGGAGTCTGTTCACAAATCTTTCCTAATGAAACTAACATTTAATTTGTGGCATTTTACAGTTTAAATTGTCTACTTGAACAGTCAATTTGGATTTGTTGTAAAAGTTCCGTCTTTGTTTCTATTCCCACCGTTCATCGTGTTAGAGCCACCTGTAGAAATTCCAATGTCCGACCCTCCATCATAACAGTCATTATTCATAAGCATTGTATTAGTTACTGACGCTATGAAATTTATACCTGTTTTTGAAACGGATGTTCCCATGCCTTTTCTAACATAATTACCTGAAACTAATCCATAAGACATATTGGTTAAAGATATATTTTGCGTTGCATTTGCGATAGTTTTGTTATTTAAAATAGATGTTTCTGTATTAATTACACCGCCGGCAACCCTTATCCCATGCAAAAAATTCCCGTATACCATATTCGTTAGTACTGTGCTTCGAATTGTACTCAATAGTGATATTCCGTTGCTGCTATTATAATTGGAGTTATTACTCTCTATTGTGTTTCCAATTCCAAATACGTCTTGTATTCCATCGGTAAGGTTGTGATGAGTATGACAATTAATAATGTGAGTATCTACTGCATATTCTAAATAAACTCCTCTTGTATTATCGTAAGCATGGCAATTTTGAATTATTACTTCCTTGCCTCTCCGCGTTTCATTGCCGTCCACAGCTATTCCTGCTCCACCGTTACTGTATGCAAATACATTTGTGATATTTACTTTCTGTGCATCGAAAGCGACTATTATTCCATTACCTAAATTGTTATGCACATAACAGTTTGATATAATAATGTTTCCTACGTAGTCCCCAATATCAGGTTCAATGTCAATTCCTGCTGTTGGCGCAGTACCACTTGTATTTTTAACAACTGTATTTTTAATATCTACATTTTTCGCATGAGCAACTGTAATTCCATTTCTCCTAGCGTTGTCAATAATACAGTTATCAATTATTATTTTTTCATTAATAACATCGCCACCTATTGTAATACAATCGCCCCATGCGTCTTTTATTGTTAAATTTTTTAAAGTGATATTTGAACTTCCCAAAATATAAAAACAACGTCCCCATTCTCCTGTATTTCCAGCATGCGTTGTTTTATCTCCTATAATGGTACCATCTTCAATGCAAACATTGTTGATATTTTCAATCCTAAATATAGAATAAGCGGAAGACCCATTATTAATTGCTTTGATGGTTGCATTTTTGTCTAAAAGTAGTCTTAAATTTGATTTTAGAATGATACTCGTTAAAGCATTCACCATGTATGTGCCTGACGGGAAATGAATGGTTCCACCATCTCTACTTGAAGTATTAACGGCATTTTGGATGGTGACGGTATCATCAGTAATGCCGTCACCCTTTGCTCCAAAAATTTTTACGTTTATTATTATTTCTTTTAAATCACTCATGTTTCCTCCTTACTGGATATTAATCAGACTGGTTTAGGAAATTTTTTTCTACTTCCTTTCTAGTCATCTTATACCCATCACAATACATTTTACAGTTAACAAAGGGTGATATTCTAAATGTGTCCTTATAATCCAAATCCAGCCAAGTGGATGAATCTACCCTGGGTGAACAAATATTTCTACGGCATCTGTTGTTAGACCGTAATACATTACTTCACTTTTTCTTCCCATGTTCCGCGCTTATCAAGGTAATTTCTCCTGTGTGATTATCCGAACCTTATAAATACCTTCTTAAATAAAAAAATATTTGTATGCTGTTTTGAAACAATCTCACTCAAAATGAGTTGGGGAACTCCGTCATTGTTGAGTCGTAAAAAATCTTCAAATTGAAACAAAAGTGAGTTGTCGAAAGGAAAGGCGTACACAATAAAGTGCGTTTTACATTCTGCCAGTATCGAAACATGTGTCCATATAGGCCCACCATCGGTATTCTTTTTGCCTAGCTTTTGCCTCAACATACGTTATTGTATTACCTTATTCAGTGAAATAAATATTGTTAAAAGAATCTTCAGCACAAGACTAATAAATTGATCTCCGTTTATAGTCATAAAAACTTTCAATGGATAGCCATCAATGTTATATATTATATTTCTGTTGGAAAGTTGGATTGTGTGCTGATAAAATTAGAAACTCCTACTATTATAACTACTATTTTCGTCTTTAATCCTCCTTGACAACTCTTGTGGAATGTCCCAATATAAGAAAATAAATCATCTTTAACTATTTTTTTAAATTGTAGTTCTTTTTAGTTAAACAGCCATCGGCGCCCACAACAAAATCGAATCATATTAATATCTTTATAGACGCTATTACTTTAATAAGTAGCTTTGTTCTCTTTTTATCTTGCTAGTTTACAATCTCACAAGCAACATTATGTCAAAATTGCAAAAAGAGCTGCCGGATGCAAAAATTTTAATCATTTCACCAAACTCAGTCGCAAATAGTAAAACGGGTAATAGTTTAGGGCTGAATTATTTGGATTATATTCAAACTTCTGAGAAGGTCATCAAAACGATTAAATGGACTTATATGAATAGCAAAGAGGGAATTGAAAAGAAGCTGAAGAAAAGAAATTTAGATTGGCTGATATACTGACTAATGATAACATCCATCCCAATGACCAAGGGCATTACATATGGTTCGAGACTTTGCAGGAAAACTTTAAGTTAAAGTAGTGCATATAAAAGGGGGAAAAGTGACGATATCAACTTTTCCCCCTTTTATCGTTTTCGAATCGGAATGGATTTCTATTAATTAATGAGACATCACTTTCTATCTAGAATGAATTCGCGCATTTCCTCTTTCGATATCCCCGACCCCATAACATCCTGCATGATTGCCATCCACTCTTCATCCATGCCTTTGTCTGCTTGTTCATTCAGCAGAGCATCAACTTTAATACAAAGGATTCTAGCGATTTTTTCCAAGACTAAAATAGTAGGGTTTGTTTGAAGGTTTCTTTCCAGTGAGCTTATATAGGATTTGGCAACGCCGGATTTTGTGGAGAGTTCACTAATTGACATTTTCCTTTCTTCCCTAAGCGACTTAACTCGGTAACCTATCATATTGACCACACCTAACCATTAAAATGAATGAAAGTTATAAATGATTTTTAAACTATTATTTTCAGTTTACACATTTTTTCTCCCTTTTTAATGATAACTAGGCACTAAAATAATTGACACAATTATATGAATAAACGGATTTTCCTATTTTGGTAGGCATTTAGTTAGGTACTTTCAAGGAATTTTTGCAAAACTGAAAAATCATCTAAGAAAGATTGGGATTTGGTGTATACTTAGATTTATTGAATTATGGGTCGGAATATTCCGGAAAATGGCCTATATATATATGATATGGGGAAATTTAGGGAATGAAACTACTTTTGTATAAAAAAAGTAGTTTGTAAGTTTCATGTAAATTTCCTTAGAAATACATAAATATAGGTAATATTATGCTACAATGGAATAGGTCATTTTTAACATATCAGGAGGATGAAATGGAAGAAACTATTAGTATTAAAGATATTTTTAAAACATTAAAGAAGCGTTGGAAGCTGATCATGCTGCTGACATTAATTGCCGCTTTGATTAGCGGATCAATTTCTTATTTCTTATTAACACCCGTTTACCAATCTTCAACACAGATCCTCGTTAATCAGAAACAATCGGAAAACCAATTGGACTCGACTCAAATACGTTCTAATATCGACATGATCAATACATACAGTGTGATCATAAAAAGCCCTGCCATTTTGGAGAAGGTCATTGAGAAGCTTGAACTAGACCAAAGCGTAGATCAACTTAGTGAAAAAATCACCATAAATAGTCAAGAAAATTCGCAGGTCTTCTCATTAACGGTTCAAGATACTAATCCAGCCAAGGCAGTTGAAATTGCCAATACGGTTTCTTCAATTTTCCAAAAGGAAATCAAGGATATTATGAAAGTCGACAATGTTAGCATACTTGCGAAGGCAGAAATAAAGGATAATCCTGCTCCTGTAAAACCTAATCCATTATTGAATATCGTTATTGCGGTGGTGGTCGGATTGATGGCTGGTGTCGGCTTGGCATTCCTCCTTGAGTATATGGACAATACGATCAAGGACGAGGCTGATATTGAGAAGCTCCTAGAATTACCCATCCTTGGATCGATTCAAAGGATTTCATAAATACATAATCAAGGCTACCCAGAAAAGAAGCATATGAAAGGAAGCGGGATTTTTGAGAAGTAAAGATAAAAAACAGGTGAATTTGATTGCACAGACTAATCCTAAGTCACCTATCACTGAGCAATATCGATTAATTAGAACGAATATTCAATTTTCCTCAGTGGACAAAGACATACAAACCATTGTGGTAACTTCAGCAGAGCCTAATGATGGGAAATCGACCACAGCTGCAAACCTCGCTATCGTGCTAGCACAGGAGGAGAAAAAAGTTCTGCTTGTGGATGCCGACTTAAGGAAACCATCCGTACATTATGCCTTTAGTCTCAGTAATATAGAGGGGCTTACGAGTGTGCTAACGAAGAAAATAAGCATAGAAAAAGCACTATTGAAAACGAATGTGCCTAATCTGGAAATTCTAACAAGCGGTCCAATACCGCCTAACCCTTCGGAATTACTAAATTCAAAAGCGATAGAAACAGCCATTGAAGAACTTAAACAAATGTATGATTATATCATTTTTGATACACCGCCCGTTCTGATAGTGCCTGATTCCCAGATTGTAGCCAATAAATGTGATGGCGTGATTATGGTAGTGTCAAGCGGCAAAACAAACAAACAAAGCGCAGTGAAGGCAAAGGAACTTTTAGTGAAAGCTAATACAGCCTTGCTTGGAGTCGTTTTAAATGGCGTTGAAACTGATAACAGCAATTATTATTACTATCAATCTTAAAGAAAATAAGACAAAATTCGACAAAATAACACCCTGTTTAATGGTAGTTTAATATGCTACGATTATTCAGGGTATTAATTCCTATCTATTTTCTTAGTTATTAAGCCTATTTCCCCAATTTGTTAAAAGGAAGTGTGTGAAATTTGATTGATATACATTGTCACATTCTCCCAGGAGTTGATGATGGATCCGCGGACATGAAGGAAAGCTTGATCATGGCAAAAAAAGCGGCGGAAGCAGGAATCACCCATTTATTTGCAACGCCACATCACTTAAATGGGAAATATGTAAATGTGAAGAGTGACATCATTGACCATACAGTGAGGTTAAATGAGAGTTTACAACAAGACAATATTCCTCTAACCATTCATTTCGGACAGGAAGTAAGAATACACCGGGACATATTTACTTCACTAGAAAAAGAAGAGATCCTAACGTTAGACGATAATGGTACATATTTGCTGCTAGAGCTTCCATCGGGAAAGGTCCCTACATACACACAAGAAGTGATTTATGAGCTGCTGCTTAAAGGAATAACACCGATAATCGTGCATCCGGAGAGAAATAAGGAATTGATCGAGAATCATAAACTTTTATTTGATTTGGTCCAGGAGGGTGCCTTAACTCAACTTACCTCTGGTAGTATTATCGGACTCTTTGGGAAGAATATTAAGTCTTTTTCAAAAAGAATTATAGAACATAATTGTGCTCATTTCATTGCAACCGATGCCCATAATGTAGGCTCTAGGAACTTCAGCCTTCAAGAGGCTTACGCAACCATCACAAAAACACATGGAATTGAGCGTGCATTTTATTTTAAAGAAAATGCTGAACTGCTAATAAAGGGACAAAGTCCTTTAATTGATAAACCTATACAATTTAAAAGAAAAATATTTGGAATCTTCTAAGAATAAAGATAATTAAGAGGCCTACACATCATAAAAAAATTTGTCTCCATGTTAAAATTTTTAGGTTTTTTGTTGCTGGAACGACTTATTAAGGAGAGGGATAAACCACCTTCCAATTGGGAAGTTCCTGGTTTAAAAACAGCAAAATAGTCATTAGGATCAATAAGGGCATTTAAAAGGGAATAAGGACTGCTTCATTCATCATGATATTAAAAAATAATATCATGTGAAAAAGAATACAATGCATTAATACTGTATTTAATAGAAAGTATATCGACATTTTATTAGAGGGGGAAATGTGGTTGGCCTACCGAAAACGACTAACACTGCTGGCGCTTTTAGATTCCTTAATAGTATTATCGGCCATTTATGTAAGTTATTTATTCTTGTATCCGTATTTAAATATATTTAAATTACCAACGCTCTTGGTCACATCTGTCTCTTTATTAATTAGCCATCATTTTTTTGCTTCTATTTATAAACTGTATAAGAAGGCCTGGGAATATGCGAGTATTGGGGAATTACTGTCCATTGTAAAAGCAGTAAGCTTATCGGTTATCACTGTTATTGCCATCCAGTTAATGGTCTTTCAAGATGTTTATGTAAGAGCCATGGCATTAACCTGGATGATGCATGTCATCCTTATTGGCGGTTCCCGCTTTTCGTGGCGAATGCTGCGCGACCGCTTGATACATAATCAAAAGGAAACCAGGAACACATTGGTTATTGGCGCAGGATCGGCAGGAACCATGGTTGTACGTCAACTTCTTAATAATCATGGTACGGAGCTTAAACCAGTAGCATTCATTGATGATGATCCTAAGAAAAATAAGTTAGACATCTTAGGAATACCCGTTGTTGGTAACTCTAAACATATCCCTGAAATGGTGGAAAAATACCATATAGATAATATTGTCATTGCGATTCCTTCATTAAGTAAGAAAGAATTAAAGGTCATCTTTGATGAATGTGTAAAAACGAGTGCCAAAACACAAATCATGCCGATGATTGAAGATATTATGTTAGGGAAAGTAAATGTTAATCAGTTTAAAGAAGTGGAAGTCGAAGATCTTCTAGGGAGAGAACCCGTCGAATTAGATATAACCAGTATATCTGAATATGTAACAGGCAAGACCATCCTAGTTACTGGGTCTGGAGGCTCAATTGGTTCGGAGATTTGCCGTCAAATATGCAGGTTCTCACCTGGCAAACTTATTCTCCTTGGACATGGAGAAAATAGTATTTATCAGATTGATATGGAACTGAAAAAGCTCTATGCAAATCAAATAGAAATCATACCTATCATCGCGGATATTCAGGACCGAGAAAGAATTTTTGAAGTGATGGACACGTACCGACCTGACGTTGTTTATCATGCGGCTGCACATAAACATGTGCCGCTTATGGAATATAATCCACGTGAAGCAGTTAAGAATAACGTTTTTGGTACAAAGAATGTTGCAGAAGCGGCAGATACTTTTGGTGTAGGTGCATTTGTGATGATTTCATCCGATAAAGCCGTTAACCCAACAAACGTTATGGGATCGACCAAGCGCATTGCTGAAATGATCATCCAGCAGTTAGCTAAAAATAGCACAACAAAATTTGTCGCGGTTCGCTTCGGAAATGTATTAGGAAGCAGAGGGAGTGTCATTCCTTTATTTAAAAAGCAAATCCAAGCAGGTGGACCAGTAACGGTCACACACCCAGACATGACAAGGTATTTTATGACTATACCTGAAGCATCCAGATTAGTCATTCAGGCAAGTTCCTTGGCTAGAGGTGGGGAGATCTTTGTTCTTGATATGGGTGAACCTGTTAAAATTGTAGAATTAGCGACAAACCTTATTCAGTTATCAGGTTATTCCATAGACGAAATTGGAATTGAATTTTCAGGAATCCGTCCTGGGGAGAAGATGTATGAAGAACTATTAGGGGAGAAAGAGGTTCATAGTGAAGCTGTGTTCCCTAAGATTTTTATAGGAAAAGCGGTACTGGAACAGGAAGAAGAGATACAGTATCTTTTAAACTCCTATGATGATTTTTCCATAATGGAACTTAAAGAATTCGTTATAAATTTAGCTAATAGGAGAAAGAATAAAGCTTTCTCAGCAGCGAAATAGATATTAGGAGGAATATGATTGAAGAAAGTCAGAAAAGCAATAATTCCTGCCGATGGTTTGGGTACTCGTTTTTTGCCAGCTTCAAAAGCTATGTGTTTATAAACCTACTATCCAGTACATAGTGGAGGAGGCCGTTGCATCAGGAATAGAAGATATAATCATCGTAACTGGAAAGGCAAACGTGCGATTGAGGATCATTTTGATTATGCTCAAGAACTCGAACAAAACCTAATGGGAAAAGGGGAAATGGAACTACTCAATAAGGTACAATACCCTACTTGCCTTGCTAATATTCATTACATTAGACAAAGGAGGCCAAAGGATTAGGACACGCTGTATGGTACGTACGTAAATTTATTGGGGACGAGCCATTTGCTGTACTTTTAGGTGATGATATTTATCAGAGTGATACTCCATGCTTAAAGCAGCTGATTAATCAGTGTAGAAACAAATAATTCAATTATTGGAGTTCAAATTGTGCCTAAGGAAGAAACGAATCGCTATGGGATAATAGTTCCTGCTTTTCAAGATGGCCGACTTTACCAAGTTGAAAACTTTGTAGAAAAACAAGAACTAGGAACAGCCCCTTCCAAATTAGCCATAATGGAAGGAAATATTCTTACTCCAGAAATCTTCAGTTTGCTTGACTAGCAAAAAATGGGTGAGGCAGGGGAATTTAGTTAACGGATGCGCGTCAAAAGTTAAATCAAATGCAGTATGTATTTGCTTATGACTTTGAAGGTAAAAGGTATGATGTTGGTGAAAGAGCTGGATTTGTGAAAACTAAGATTGAGTTTGCTTTACAAAATGAAATCATTGCTTATTTAAAAGAAGTAGTCCTAATTGGTGAAAGTAACTTGGTTGATAAAATTAATATTTAAAACAAAGAATATAATCCTTAAAACAAAAATGGAAGAATTCCAAATACATAAAGAAAAAAGGAGAAGTGAAATGAAAAAAGTTTTAGTCACAGGCGCTGCTGGATTTATTGGGTTTCATCTTTCAAATCGATTATTAAAAGAAGGTTTTCAAGTAATTGGGCTGGATAATGTGAACGATTATTATGACGTAAATCTAAAATATTCACGACTTAGAATCCTACAAGATCAGAAAAACTTTACTTTTGAAAAAGTGGCATTAGAAGACAGAGAAGCAGTGAATTCTGTTTTTTCTAGTTATAAGCCTGAAATTGTAGTTAACTTAGCTGCGCAAGCAGGTGTCCGCTATAGTATAGAAAATCCTCATGCATATATTGAATCCAATATAGTTGGATTTACTAATATTCTGGAAGGCAGCCGCCACCATAAAGTGGAGCAGTTGATCTTTGCATCGTCGAGTTCAGTGTATGGAGCAAATACGAGTTTGCCCTTCTCAGTACATGATAATGTTGATCATCCAATCAGTTTATATGCTGCTACAAAGAAAGCAAATGAATTAATGGCACATACGTATAGCCATCTTTATGGGGTTCCAACTACCGGGTTACGATTCTTTACTGTATATGGACCATGGGGCCGACCAGATATGGCATTATTCTTGTTTACTAAGGCCATTATCAATGGAGAGCCAATTAAGGTATTTAACAACGGTAAAATGATGAGAGACTTCACATATGTTGACGATATTGTTGAAAGTATATACCGATTAACATTAAGAACACCTGAACCAAATCATGAATGGAGCGGAAAAAAACCTGACCCAGGAACAAGTTATGCACCATATAAGATTTATAACATTGGTAATAATGATCCAGTAAGATTAATGGATTTCATTGAGGCAATCGAAAGTAAATTAGGTATTGAAGCTAAGAAGGATTTCATGCCTTTACAAGCAGGGGACGTTCCTGAAACATATGCAGATGTAGAGGATTTATTTAGGGATATAAATTTCCGTCCACAGACTTCTATTAAAAATGGAATAGGTAATTTTATAGATTGGTATATAGAGTATTACAAGATTAACAAATAATGATTTATTAATTTTCTAGGTTTTTGAGGAAGGGTGTTTACGTGAAAGTTTATCCAATAATCAAGAGGTCTTTAGACTTTATACTTGCGTTGACTGCAATGGTTTTTCTCTGGCCAATCTTTTTAATTTTTGCTGCAATTATAAAATTAGACTCTAAGGGACCGGTATTCTTCAAGCAAAAGCGTGTAGGGAAAAATAAAGAACATTTTTATATACTTAAATTTAGAACAATGAGGTCAGATACGCCTAAGGATATGCCTACTCATTTGTTACAGAACCCAGATGCATTTATAACTAAAAGTGGGAAGTTTTTAAGGAAAACAAGTCTTGATGAACTACCTCAGATTATTAATATTCTAAAAGGTGATATGAGCATTATAGGCCCTAGACCTGCTCTATGGAATCAGTATGATTTAATAGCTGAAAGAGATAAATATGGCTCTAATGATATATATCCAGGACTAACAGGTTGGGCTCAAGTAAATGGTAGGGACGAACTACCAATAAAAGTTAAAGCGTTACTTGATGGAGAATATGTTAAAAAAATTAGTCTTAGCTTTGATACAAAGATCTTTTTTAAGACAGTATTTAGTGTGCTTAGAAGCGAGGGAGTTAAAGAGGGGAATAGTGAAGTAAAAACTGAACTTAAGAAAAAAATTCATAGTTAAAGTAGGGGGGAATTATGCTATTAGTTACAGGTATTACAGGACATACAGGTAGGTATTTTCTTCAGGAACTAGTGGAAAATAACTACAAAGACCGATTAAGGTGCATAGTAAGAGAAAATAGTAATGTTGACATATTAAAAAGAAGTGGTCTTGATATTGAAATCGTAGTCGGAGACTTGAACAACGTAAATTTCACAAATGAAATCATGAAAGATATTCATACAGTTATGCATATCTATAATATTCATCATTCTCCCAGGATTATACAAGCAGCTATAGCTAATAAAATAGAACGAGCAATTTTAGTCCATACCACGGGTATTTATTCGAAATTTAAAGATGCTTCAAATGAATATATTAAGATAGAGTCGGAAGTATTAGAAATTGCCAAACAGAACAGATTGAATTTAACAATATTGAGACCTACTATGATTTATGGTGACATGTGTGATCATAATATGAGTAAGTTTATACAAATGATAAATAAAATGAAAATTTATCCATTAATCGATAGTGGGAAAGGGTTAATACAACCTGTGAATGCTAGAGATTTAGGACAAGCTTATTATGATGTCTTAATGAATCCTGAATTAACAACTAATAAGCAATACAATTTATCTGGTGATAAGCCAATTAGTATGAAAGTAGCACTTTCTATGATAAGCGATAAGCTAAATAAAAAAACATTATTTATTCCTGTTTCATTAAGGTTAAGTTCTTTTGTTGCAGGCATAATCAAGATTCTATCTCTTGGTAAAATTGATATTGTTGAAAAAGTCCTTCGCATGGGAGAGAATCGGGCTTATAGTCATGAGTTAGCTACTAAAGACTTTAACTATACCCCTATGGATTTTGAAAAAGGAATAGAAGCAGAAATAAATGAGTTTGAAAGATTAAGAGAATAAATAACACTAAAAATGAAAGTTGGCCTCTTTTATGAAAGTTATGATTTTATCAAGTTATGCTCCTACTTTGTTTTATTTTAGAGAAGATATGATGAAAGCAATGATTAATAATGGCCATGAAGTGATAGCAGCTGCTCCTGAACCAGTGGAAGAATGGGGACATAAATTTAAAGAACGCAATATAAAATATGTTTCTATTCAAGGAATAGAGCGTACTGGGACGAATCCAATAAAAGATATTAATGGTTTTTTCTCTATTCTTAAACAAATAAAAAAGGAAAAGCCAGATAAAGTATTTGCTTATCAAGCAAAAACTATTATATACGGTTGTATAGCAGCTAAGCTAGTAGGAGTAAAAGGGATTTTTGCCTTAATGGGAGGACTTGGTTCTGTCTTTCGCAATAATGATCGAAGAAGTATTGCAAGAGCTATTCTTAAGACAGAGTATAAATTTGCTTTTAATTTATGCGATAATGTGTTTTTCCAAAACAAAGATGATTGTAATGAGATGAAAAACACCGGTCTGATACAAAATGAAAAAATAGTAATGATAAATGGTTCAGGTGTTAATTTAGAAAAATTTAAAGACAAACCAATCACTCAATTTCCAGTATTCTTATTTGTGGGCAGAATCATTAGAGATAAAGGAATAATAGAATATTTAGAAGCAGCAAAAATAGTGAAAAATAAATATTCTGAAGCAAGAATACAGATAGTTGGCTATTTTGACACGAACCCAACAGCAATTAAAAAAGAAGAGATATCTGAATATATTAATCAAGGAATAATTGAGTATTTAGGACCTACAGACGATGTAAGACCATTTTTGGAAAAATCAACGGTTTATGTGTTGCCATCTTACCACGAGGGTACCCCTAAAAGTGTCCTTGAGGCAATGGCCATTGGCAGACCAATTATTACTACAGATGCCCCTGGATGTAGAGAGACAGTAGTTGATGGAATTAATGGTTTCTTAGTTCCTGTGAAAAATGCTAATAAACTTGCTGAAAAAATGATTTGGATGATAGAACACAGAGAAGACGCAGAGATAATGGGACAAGAAAGCCTCAGGATATGTAAAGAAAAATTTGATGTAAATAAAGTTAATGAAGTGATATTAAAAACAATGAATTTACTTCTAAAAGGGAAGGTATAATAAATGAGTTTATATGATGAGATCAAAGAAAAAAAAGAGAAAATTTCTATTATCGGATTAGGTTATGTTGGGATGCCACTAGCCATAACATTTGCTAAAGTTGTAAATGTTATTGGTTTTGATAATTCAAAAGAAAAGGTACAAAATTATATTAAAGGAATTGATGTTACTAAAGAGGTTGGTAATCAAGCGATAAAAGAATCATCAGCCGAATTCACTTGGGAAGAGAAATTTCTTAGAGATTGTAAGTTTCACATAGTTGCTGTTCCTACTCCTATTAATGTCGACAAAACTCCTGACCTAAGACCAATCAAAGGCGCAAGCAAAACTGTTGGGAGAAATCTGACTAAAGGCTCTATCGTTGTATTTGAATCTACTGTTTATCCTGGTGTTACTGAAGAAATATGTGTGCCTATATTAGAAGAAGAATCAGGGTTGAAATGTGGCGTGGACTTTAAGGTAGGATACTCTCCAGAAAGAATTAATCCTGGTGACAAAGTACATAGACTTGAGAGTATAGTAAAAGTTGTTGCTGGTATGGATGAAGAGACACTAGAGAATATAGCAGGGGTATATGAAATGATAATTGAAGCTGGTGTACATAGAGCTGAGAGTATCAGGGTAGCAGAGGCTGCTAAAGTTATAGAAAATTCTCAAAGAGATATCAATATTGCTTTTATGAATGAACTTTCTATTATTTTTAACAAAATGGGAATAGATACTAAGGCAGTATTAGAAGCAGCTGGAACAAAATGGAATTTCCTGAATTTTCACCCAGGTCTGGTTGGCGGGCATTGTATTGGTGTTGACCCATATTACCTTACTTATAAAGCAGAAGAAATGGGATATCATTCTCAAATAATTCTTTCAGGTAGAAAAATAAACGATGATATGGGAAAGTATGTAGCTGAAAATACGGTAAAAAACCTTATTAAAGCAGATAAGCAAATTAAAGGTGCAAAAGTAGCGATTTTCGGTATTGCATTTAAAGAAAATTGCCCTGATGTAAGGAATACCAAGGTTATAGATATTATCAATGAACTAGAGGAATATGGCATTGATATAACTGTAGTGGATCCTATAGCAGACAAAGAAGATTTATGGCATGAATATAAAATCAATCTATGCTCCGTTGAAGAAGTAAGAGACATGGATGCCTTAATATTTGCAGTTCCACATAATGAGTTTAAATCTTTGAACCTAAGCGAAATTAGAAAGTTATACTGGAACCATAGACCAGTCTTGATAGATGTTAAGGGAATGTTTAATAGAAAAGAGGCAGAAGATACCAGCTATTTATACTGGAGGCTATAACAAGCTACAAAAATATAATGGGCTTATACAGTAATTAAGACTATATGAACGAAAAGAGCATTTTGAATGATTTCAGATATAATTATGAATACCTAGATGATTAGATGTGGGGATAGTTTTTAAACTAAAATAAGGGTTATATCCAAGGGATAGTCTATTTTTATTATTTGATATAATTACTACAGGAAGTGAGATATTGATGAAATATCAAGGGATTTATGATAATTCACCTATTTTTATTCAAAATTTTATGGCCACCATGTATGGTTATAAAATAAAAAAAGAACGATTCGGAGAATATTACTATGAACACTTAGATTTCCTTAATAGCTTTAATAATTTTTCGAAGAAAAAACAAGAAGAACAGCAATTTGAAGAAGTGATGAAGTTAATTGAGTATGCATCAAAAAATAGTCGCTTTTATCGTGAATTGTATAAAGAAGTTAATATTACAGAGTTTAAAAATATTAACGATTTAACAAAACTTCCTATTGTAACTAAAGAAATGGTCAGACAAAATATAGAAGATATAATCACAATACCAAAAGGAAAAGCCATTAAATCTAATACAGGAGGAACTACAGGGAAGTCTTTAACAGTTTATTATAAAAAAGAAGATAATCAAAGAAGAATGGCTACATTAGATTACTTTAAAGCAATTCATGGTTTTATGAATATTAAGATGAAGAGAGCAACTTTTAACGGAAAACATATTATCCCTCCTAATCAAAAACAAAAAAAATTTTGGAGATATAATGTTGCTATTAAACAAATGATTTACTCTTCTTTTTATATATCCGAAGAAAATATCCCATATTATATTGAGAGTTTAAATAAATATAAACCGGAATCAATAGATGGTTTTATATCTTCTATTTATGATATTGCGTCGTATATTGAAAGAAATAATATTAAATTAAAATTCATACCTAAAGCGATCTTCCCTACTTCTGAGACTGTAACACAAGAACATCGTGATGTTATTGAAAGAGTTTTTAATAGTAAGATTCGAGACCAGTATGCTTCTTCAGAAGGGGCCCCATTTGTATGGGAATGTGAAAGTGGTAAACTTCATTATGATATCTCAACAGGAATAATAGAAAATATTGAAAATTCAAATGAAATTTTGATCACTAGTTTTACAACTTATGGAACACCTCTTATCCGTTATAAAATTGGTGATAGCATGACATTTGAGGATAATAACACTTCTTGTGATTGTGGTTTAAAGACACCATTAATAGAATCTATTCAAGGAAGAGCTGTCGATTTCCTTTACTCTACTAAAGGGGCTAAAATTTACTTAGGAAATGTTTCTAACATTTTTAAGAATATTCCTAATGCAATTGCTAAGGCTCAGTTAATCCAATCTTCGTTAACTAACATGGTTGTTAGAATGGTAGTTGATAATAATTTTAAAGAAGAGTATAAATCTATGTTGATAGATGAAATTAAACATAAATTTGGAAATGATATGAGGATAGAAATAGAAATAGTTGAGGAAATCCCACGAGAAAAAAGCGGTAAGTATAAATTGATTGTAAATAATGTAGTGACAAGGTGAGAGATATGAATAAAAAACCAATAAGAATTCTTCATATTGTAAGTGTTATGAATCTTGCAGGAATAGAAAGTTTCTTGATGAATATATACAGGGAAATCGACCGATCAAAAATACAGTTTGACTTTTTAGTAACAAGAGAAGAGGTTGGTTTTTATGATAAAGAAATATTATCATTAGGTGGCAATATACATAACATTCCTCATGTTAAGAAAATAGGATTGAAAAATTTTAAAAAAAATGTAGATGTATTTTTTCAAGAGAATAATCAATATAGTATTGTTCATTGTCATATGAACACTTGGGCGGGATTTTTTTTGCCAATAGCGAAGAAAAATAAGATTCCAATTAGAATAGCCCATAGTCATATTGCTGACTTTAAGATAAATAGTAATAACATTTTTCAATTTTTATATAAAAAATATAATTCCTTATTCATTAAAAGAAATTCTACACACTTCTTTGCATGTAGTGAAAAAGCAGGAGATTGGCTATTTGGAGAAAAAAACCGAGAAGTTCAAATAATCAACAATTCTATAGATGCCATCAAGTTTAGTTTTAATGAAAACATTGCTAATAAATTAAGAAAAGAATTTGGAATTTCAAAAGATACCTTTGTAATTGGAAATATAGGGAGATTTAACGTTCAAAAAAATCATATATTTCTAATTGACATTTTTAAAGAGGTTTTTCTCAAGAAACCTGATACGATTTTGTGCTTAGTAGGTGAAGGAGAACTTCAGGCTGAAATTATTGCAAAGGTAGAAAAAGAAGGATTAAGTGCCCATGTGAAATTTTTAGGCGTAAGAAGTGATATAAATAAATTAATGATGATGTTCGATACTTTTTTATTTCCATCTTTATTTGAAGGTTTTGGGATAGTTGCTTTAGAAGCACAGGCTGCTGGACTTAAGACTATAGCATCAGATGTTTTGCCTATTGAAGTTAAAATAACTGATTATATTAGTTTTATTTCTCTAAATCAATCCCCAGAATTTTGGGCAAGTGAAGTATTAAAGTATTCCAATGGCTATAATAGAAGAAATACTTATAATGAAATTCTTAATGCGGGATTTGATATAAAAAATAATTCAAGGAAATTAGAGGAGTTTTACTCAAACTGTATTTATTAATTTACTAGAATCTATTCCTTTTTCAATATATATAAATACGAATAACTCAACCTCTTTCAACTATTTCAAAGGTAGTATTCAATTCTAAACTTCATCATTTAATATTGGGTTTCTCCTTTTAATGAAAAATATAAAGAGGGAACCTTAAATATATTAAATAGATGTAGATTCTAAATCAAATAGATAATATGATCATCAAATGTTTTATATAATCATGTGATATCCGTGGTGTTTCTTATGATTTTCAATCAAACAATAATTTATTTTACCAGGCTATACAAACACCTCGTTATGAGGTTATATAACTATGATAAATTAATGTCTTTTTCTGAAGGAACTTTGGAGTTAGTATAGTTTCATGGACACATTTTAGTTAAGTCCTTACAATGATTTTTGAGAGGATGTGTCCGTCTTGGAACGTAAGAATACAGGTAAAAAATATAATAATGAATTTTAAAAAACTATTGTAGATCTTTATCACTCGGGTAATTCGGTCAAAGAATTAAGCGGCGAATATGGCGTATCAGAAGTTACCATTTATAAATGGATTAAAGAATTTACCCCTATTGGTTTAGGGGAAGAGTCCATGACTCCAAAGGAATAGCCGCCATTCAGAAGGAAAACCTTTGGTTAAAGCAAGAAGTTGAAATCTTAAAAAAGGCTATGGCCATATTCGCGAAAAAGTAACCGAGACAGATCTTACCGAATTTATTGAGGAACACAAGAAACAATATCCCGTACAGAAGATGTGTGAAATACTAGAAATCCCAAGAAGCAGCCATTATCAATCCCTTCAAATAGTCGTATCAAATCGCGAACAGGAAAACATAGAACTAACGAAGGAAATTCATCTTATTTACCTGGAAAGCAAAGGACGATATGGGGCTCCAAAGATTCATGAAACCTTATTAACCAAAGGGTTTTCCCTCAGTCTAAAGCGTGTTCAACGTTTAATGAACAAGGCGGGAATTCGTTCTATTACCAAGAAAAAATACCGTTCCTATCCATCTAAAGAAAAGGTTATTCAATTGGATAATTTGCTAAAACGAAACTTCACTACTCAAACCATTAATGAGTAATGGGTAGCTGATATTACGTATATCCACACGTTAAAAGACGGATGGTGTTATTTAGCTTCGGTATTGGACCTTCATTCTAAGAAAATAGTAGGGTATTCATTTTCTCGTTCAATGACGACAGAACTGGTCATAAAAGCTTTCAATAACGCACACTTATCACAAAAGCCCCCGGAGGGCTTAGTTCTTCATACGGATCTTGGCTCACAATATACAAGCAGTGAGTTTACTCAACATATCCAAAACCATCATATTAAGCAATCTTTTAGTCAGAAAGGTTGCCCGTACGATAATGCCTGTATTGAATCCTTTCATGCCCCATTAAAAAAGGAAGAAGCCAACCACGTATCTAGACTATCAAACAGCTAAACTAGCGATGTTCCAATTTATTGAAGGTTGGTATAACCGAAAAAGAATTCACAGCAGCTTGGGCTATCAAACCCCACAAGCCATTGAAGATCGAATTAGGAATACAGCTTAAGATTTAACTTTTTTGTGTCCAAAAGATAGAAATACGAACATTAAAGGTGATTTGCATAGAAAAAAATAAAAAAAATTGAATATAGTTGTTTGAGGAGGTTAGGGCATTGAAGGAACCTGTAAAGGTTTTACATGTTTTGTTTGATTTAGGCAGTGGTGGGGTGGAAACAATGTTGTATAATTACTATTCAACTATGGATAGGAATATTGTCCATTTCGATTTTTTAATTCATTCTGATTCTCAAGAAATAGGTCTTATAGAACGAAAAGTGCTTAATATGGGCTCAAAAGTTTATAAAGTTACTCCAATAACGAAAAACCTTCTAAAATCATCAAAAGAAATTGTTAATATAATAATGAGTAATGATTACGATATAATCCATAGTCATACAAAATTTTTTAGTTGTGTTCCATTAATTGCTGCAAAGTTTAGAAAAACCAAGTTGAAAGTAAGTCACTCCCATAGTTTAGGTTCAAAAAGAGGGTGGTTATATAATGTTTTTTCTTATCCATTTCGAATGTTAACGGGTTCTTTTTCAGATTATAGATTTGCTGCTTCAAATGATGCAGGTAGGAATCTCTTTGGCACAAAATATAAATTTGAAATCTTTCCGAATGCAATTTATTGTAATAACTTTTTATTTAATCCTCAGATTAGGGAACAAGAGAGGAAAATATTAAATTTGAATAATGAATTTTTAATAGGTCTGATTGGAAGACATGATCCGGTGAAAAATCATCTCTTTGCCTTAGAAATATTTAAATCAGTCAACGATAGGGTGAACAATACAAAACTTGTGTTTATTGGAAGGGAAAATGAGGATGTTACTCCAAAGATAAAGAATAAAATTAAACAGTTGGGTCTTGAAAAGTCTGTATTGATAAAGGAACCAAGAGATGATATATATAATTTCTATCAAGGGTTAGATTTACTACTTATTCCATCAAAATCAGAAGGGTTAGGTATAGTAGCAATTGAAGCACAGGTTGCAGGTTTAAGATGTTTATGCTCCGATATGGTTCCTAATGAAGTGGATATTACCCCCCTAGTAAATTTTTTGAGTTTGGACTGTGATTACAAGTTATGGGTAGATAAAATAATTAGATACATTGAAGATGATAAATTTATTAGAAAAAGCTACTTTACTGATGTTTCAGAACAAGGTTATGACGTAAAAGAAGCAACTAAAAAATTCGAAAAATTTTATGTAGATAGTGTGTGAGAAAAAAAGAATGAAAATAATTAAAAAAAATTTTGATAAAAGCATGATAGATACTATTTCTTTTATTGTCATAATCATCTCGTTGTTCTTTGTTCCTACTTCAATAGATGGAAATGTTATACATAATGCGTACCTTTATAAAAATTTATTTTTTATTGGTTTTATACTAATATACTCGTTTATAAGAGGTAAATATAATATAAAAGCACTTATTATTATTAGTTTTATACATTTGATAATATGGATTTTTACATTGAGTACTATTATTTTTACTACAGATACTTTTAGATTATCCTTGGCATCGTATTCAGTTATAATAGCCTTGTCACTTTTATGGATAGTGAGATTTGAAAGTGATATCTCTATAAATTACTTCCATAAAATTTTCAACGTAGTTAATATTATTTTATTACTTTGGGGTTTTGGTATTATCGGTGAAATTCCTTGGGTGAAAGACTTAACGCTAAGTTATTTTTCTCAATACTCTGATTACACAGTGGATGTTATGCTGAATTATAATAAGCCAGTTATTAGTTTTGGGACTCACTCGATTGCATCATTTCATTTTTTCATGTTGTTTCTTATGAATTTATATACAATAAAAGTTAAAGATAAGGGTACTGCAATTAATCATATATTTATGTGGTTTTATCTTTTTGTTAATTTAATGATGCTTTCGAATACGTCTTTTATTCTTTCTGCTGTAATGCTTTTCACTATTTTGTGGGTAAATAAAAAAATACAATTAAGTTTAGTAATTATTCCAGTTTCTTTACTTACTATTTATTATTTGGTTTCATCAGGAACTTTGGATTTATATATTAATCGACTTTTGTATGCGGAAAATAACGGATTTATCGGGAGATATGCAAATGGATTATTTGCTACAAATTATCATTATATTTTAAATTATGGAGGTATTGGTCTATTTAAAAGTCCTGATACTGGAATCAGATTAACCGATTCAGGATATATCGTTTTATTAACTATGGGCAATATTCCTCTTTTAGTTGCTTTCTTTTATAGTTTTTACCTTTTTTTGAGTAATAATATTAAAAATCGATATAAACTTTATATTTTTTTAACTTTTGCTGCTTTCGAATTTGCGGCAACATGGTTAATACTAGATGTTAGAGCTGCCTATTTACAATTATTTGTTATTTTGTATATAAACGGATTGAATAATCTGTACAATGACTAGTAATAAAAAACCTGTTTAAAAAAAAGCGATTTCTATTTCTAGGGAATGTTAATTTTTTATTTAGTGGCTACTATGCTATTTGAGAGGAAGCTAAACAATTAAATAATAAGATGTCCTATTATATGTAAGAAATCACTTAAATTAATAATGTTATTTAAGGAGATTAATAATGTCTAAAGCGTTGGTTATAAGTTTTTTTAAAAGTAATAATCTGGGAGATCTGGCTTTAAGTGAGGCTATGGAAAACTTAATTAGTTCTAAGGGACTTGAAATAATTAAATATGATTTTGGTACGGTGTCAAGAGTAACTAATAATATTAATGTACTTTCTTTTGATAAAAAGGTTGATAGTATTTATTCGAGAAACTCAGTGGGGCAATCCATTATTAGTTTAATAAAAAAAACATTAATTTTTCTTGTTGGCACAGTTAATTTTGGTTTATTGAGATTTTATATTAAAAAACCATTTTCATATAATAAATGGGCTACATTGAATAATGATATTAAAGAGTCAGATATCTTAGTAATTGGAGGGGGGAATATGCTAATGGATATTAATCCTTCATGGCCTGATCTATTTGAGGATTATTTATCATTAGCGAAGAAACACAAAAAAGATATATATATATTGTATATAGGTGCAGGTCCAATAAGGAATAAAAGAAGTGAAAAAATTTATAAAAATGCACTTAACTCTGCAAAAAAGGTTACAGTAAGAGACCCATTATCAAAGGAAGTTTGCGATAACATAATAAATGATAAGTTTATTGTTGAATCTGTTGATCCAGTATTTTCATTACCTATTAATTTATTTGACTATAGAATAAATAGAATTAATAAATTACAAAAAGAAACAAAGATTAACATTGGGATTTCGGTTCTTGGTGATATGTGTTTTGATTCAAAGAATTCACACGAGAAATATTTAGAATGTTTAGCTGGATTAATAAAGAGTTTGAATTTAAGGTTAAAAAATCAAGTTGAATTTATTTTGTTTTCTACAGAAATAGCAGATTATAATGCAGTTCACAATTTAAACGATTTACTTAATTCTTGTGATATTAAAAGTATTGTTTATTTAAGAAAAGTTGAAGAGGTTACTAATTTATTTAAAAAATTAGATTTTTTAATTGGTGGGAGGATGCACGGTTTAATTTTTTCTCAAAAATGTCTATTACCATTCATAGGTGTTTTTTGGCAAGAGAAAATAAAAGGGTTTAGTAATGTAACAAAATCAAAAAATAAAATTTATGAGGTTAGTTATATTTTGAAGAATCAAGATGATATTATTGATAGGGTCATATCAGATGTAACAAATATTGACAGAGTTAAACAAATGAACGAAACAAATAAAACTTTGTATGATAAAGTCCTAAATGGTAATATAGAATGATTTATTATTAGGTGTTTATTGAATCAATTTTAATGGTCCTCCGTAAAAAGTTGTTGTCTATTTCTAATTCAATCTACTGCATTTTTGATAAATATTTGTTGAAATCAACAAAATCAATGATCTTTATTGAAAGTTTTAATTTTCAAATCGAAACTCGTAGGATTTAAGTATTCATTAGCGGGTTTTATTTTATTACGTTTAATTTTCAAAAGGGCGACTAAGTAAACATCTGATCTAAAGTAAACAGGTTTATAGTTGTTATTAGGACATTAATTTGATTCTAGGCTCAAAGAAAGAAAGAAAAAAGCCTTTCACTCTTAGAAATAATTTAAAGGCTAACTTGATACTCCGATAGAGGTGGAATAAAGGAGAAGGCCTTAGCTGCTCGATATAATAAGTTATAGCCACGACGAAGGGCATGTCATTTTTTGGGATCCCTTTTTAACTAAAGAACTTATTGAAAAAAATAGCTGAAAAAGAAATATGTTAAGTTTGATGAAATTATACAGCTTAAAACAATAAAAATTATTAAAAATAAAGAATTCGATTAATTAGGATGTTAAAAATGAATAGTTACAATAAACTCGCAAAGAACTCAACTATTTTTGCAATTGGAAACATTGGTTCTAAATTCATTACCTTGTTAATGCTTCCATTTTATACAAGACAATTTTCACAAAATGACTATGGACAAATAGATTTATTCATAACCACAATAGCTTTATTAATGCCAATATTTACAGCTAGTATAGTAGAGGCAATTGTAAGGTTTAGCTTAGATAAAAAAAATTATACCTATGGTGAAGTAATAACTAACAGTATAGCTGTTGTATTTTTAGGATTTACTTTACTACTAACCTTATATCCTCTGTTAATAAACATATCTTTTGTTGAACAATTTATATTATTTTTTTATATAGTATTTTTTGTACAAGCAATAGATACTTCTATCAAGCAATTTGCAAGGTCTATCGATTTAATAAAAGTATATATGATAAGTGATATATTATATACTTTTGTTTTTGTAGTATTAAATATTTTGTTCATTTTTGTCTTTGAAATGGGGGTAGATGGTTATTTCATTTCTATGATTTTAGCATATAGTGTTAATATCACTTTCCTTTCTATAAAAACAAAAGTCATTAATTATATAAGGCTTAAATATTTAGATAAAACTACTATGAAATCGATGATATTATTTTGTATACCACTTATTCCAAATAACCTAATGTGGTGGGTAATAAATATATCAGATAGATATATGTTAGTTTACTTTCTAGGTTTTGGTGCTAATGGTCTTTATTCTGTTGCAACTAAATTTCCATCGATAATATCTAATTTATATGTAATATTTTATAAAGCATGGCAGGTTTCAGCTATTGAAGAATATGAAAGTTCTAACAAGAACATTTTTTATTCAAATATATTCAACTTATTATTTTTTGTTATGCTAATAGCAGCTTCAGTTTATATCATATTCAATAAACTTTTTGTACACATATTAGTTTCTAATGAATTCTATTCTGTTTGGAAATACACTCCAATCTTAGTATTAGCAGCTGTCTTTTCATGTTTTTCAAGTTTTATAGGCACTAACTATATTGCGATGAAAAAGACTAAAGGAGCGCTCTATACATCCTTTATAGGAGCGATAATTAATTTTATACTAAATGTACTATTAATACCGTTTTATGGAGTTTATGGAGCGTGTGTAGCCACAATGATAAGCTTCCTTACAATTTGGGTATTAAGAATTAATGATACAAGAAAATTTGTAAAAATTAATTATCCAAAAATGAAAATGATTTTTTCCTTTATTTTAGTTGGAGTCCAATTAATTATAGGGTATTTAGATATAAATATAATTACCAAATCATGTATTAATTTTATAGTTCTTTTAACGCTTATTTATTTGAGTTTAGAATTTACTAAAAAACCTATTATTCTGATTTTCAACAAATTTTTATATCTTTTTAAAAAAGTTAGAAAAACATAAAAGCTTTTTTTTGGAAGTCTTAGGATATCACTAATTGTACCAATAAAAAATTTCACAGTTGAAATTTTTTATTGGTGAAGGAGTCATGCACTGGCCTTATTATATTAAAAAGCATAGGAGTTACCGTCGTTCTCAATTGGGTCCCACTTAGCTAATTTGAGATTTGGGATGGTGGATTGGAGTCAATATTTTGGACACAAAAAGGTTATATCAAAAGCTGTATTCCTAATTCAATCTTAATGGCTTGTGGGGTTGATAGCCTAAGCTACTGTGAATTCTTTTTCGGTTATACCAACCTTTTAGCTATTTGATAGTCTAGATATTGTACGTGGTTGACTTCTTCCTTTTTTAATAGGGCATGAAAGGATTCAATACAGGCATTATCGTACAGACAACATTTCTGACTAAAGGATTGCTTAATATAATGGTTTTGGATATGTTGAGTAAACTCACTGCTTGTTTATTTTGAGCCAAGATCCGTATGAAGAATTAAGCCCTCCGAAGGCTTTTGTGATAAGTGTGCGTTATTGAAAGCTTTTATGACCAGTTCTGTCGTATTAAACGAAAAAATGAATACCCTACTATTTTTTTAGAAGGAAGATCCAATACCGAAGCTAAATAACACATCCGTCTTTTAATGTGTGGATATAAGTAATATCTGCTACCGATTTCTCATTAATGGTCTGAGTAGTGAAGTTTCGTTTTAACAAATTATCCAATTGAATAACTTTTTCTTTAGATGGATAGGGAGGGTATTTTTTCTTAGAAATAGAACGAATTCTTGCTTTGCTCATTAGACGTTGAACACGCTTAAGACTTAGGAAAATACCTTTAGTTAATAGGCTATCAAGAATCTTTGGAGCCCATACCTTCCCTTGCTTTCAAGTTAATGAGATGAATTTCCTTCGTGAGTTCTTGGTTTTCCAGTTCACGATTTGATACGACTATTTGAAGGGACTGATATTGGCTGCTTCTTGGGATTTTTAGTATTTCAAACATCTTCTGTTTGGGATAATGTTTCTTGTGTTCCTTAATAAATTCGGTAAGGTCTGTCTCGGTTACTTTTTCGCGAATATGGCCATAGCCTTGTTTTTAGATTTCAACTTCTTGCTTTAACCGAAGGTTTTCCTTCTGTATGGCTGCTAATTCCTTGGGGGTCATAGAAAATCTTCCCCTAAACCGAAAGGGGTAAATTCCTTAACCCATTTATAAATGGTAACTTCTGAAACGCCATATTCGCCGCTGAATTTTTTGACTGAATTACCCGAGTGATAAAGATCTACAATAGTCTTCTTGAATCACTTGTTATATTTTACCGGTACTCTTACATTCCAAGACGGATACATCCTCTCTAAAATCATTGTAAGGACTTAACTAAAATGTGTCCAGGAAACAATACTAAATCCACAATTTGTTTAAACATTCTACAGCAAATAAAGTTATCCTAAATCTACAAATTGAACATTGAGTTTTCAGCTAATGGGAAAGTACTTTTTTTATACAGGAAAATGACATTGAGATGAATTTTCAACAATTAGATAAGTGAAAGTGAAAAAGTTTTTCCAATAACCCTTACGTATTCTAATATATATTCTAGAATACTCTGAAAAAACTTATTTGATATATTGTTTTCAAGAAAAGATGCTTCTTTCTTTTGTTTATTTGGATGGTTCAAACCTTCTTCTACCAACATTGGTGCATTTTTAATTGTGAATATTATAAATAATGTAGTAATTAACTGAATTGTTATGAAAGGAGTTGGAGGAATATTAAATTAAAACGAAGAACACTCATACGTAATTTTTTTATTTTTGCGTTTGCTTTCTTTTTTGGCTTTATAGTGAAAAAAGAGGATAGAAATTTATTAATAGATCGAGATGATGAGATCCCTATAAAAGATAAGTTTAATAAGGGGAATATTGCTATAAAACAGTACGTACACATGATGGATTATGCAGTAGGAAACGGAGTAACTGATGAAACAACTGAAATTCAGGCAGCTATTTACGCAGCAATGGGGAGTACTCTTATATGGACAAGGCAGCAAGTATCAAAATATTTAACAAAGAAACTGTTTATCCCTTCAAATATCACTATTATTTTTGAGAAGGGTACAATAGTAGAGGCTGCAAAAGGTCATAAAGGATCTCTATTTTTTTTAGATAATAAGGAAAATATTATTATGAAGGGGAATGCAGCTACTATACAGATGGTTAAATCTGACTATATCTCAGAGTTTAATGCGGGTATTAATGTACGCGGTTGCAAAAATGTCACAATTGATAACTTTTATATCAAAGATTGCGGTGGTGATGGTATTATCCTTGCGTCCCTTTTCACTAAAGAAACATATTTTCCTAACGAAAATGTATATCTCACGAATAATACAATTGATAATGTTAAGCGAAACGGCATTACAATTGGTCACGGGCGTAATATTATCATTAGTGATAACACTATAAAAAATACTAATGGTACTTCTCCTGAAGCTGGAATTGATGTGGAGACAGACACCGCTAGTCGTGTGGTTGAAAATGTAAAGATATATAGGAATAATATTAACAATAATAAAGTTGGCATTTACGTATCTGGTTGTAAGAAAATAAAAATTTTTGATAATTTAGTATTTGATAACACAGATGGAGGAATATCTTGCGTTAATAACTTTATCGGAATATATCAACAAATTAGAGATGTAAATATTACTACAAACACTATCACAATACCATCACATGGTTTGAAGGTCGGAGATCTGGTAAAGTTGAAATCGGGTACTTTTGAAACTCTCTCTGATGGTAATTCTGCCTCGACCATGTATTATGTATCCTCAACACCTAGCATTAATTTATTGACTATTTCTAGTTATAAATATTATCCTAATATTCCTATTGATATTACTGACTCATTTTCATTACCTGTTGCGATAGCGAAAAAGAATATTACAGTAACAGAAGATATAAAAATATATGAAAATGAAATAAATAATTGCTCAGCAAATATTTATAGCCAATATTGCAATAATATCCAAGTTTATAATAATACCATAACAGAAGGGGTTATTGGAATAAATTTTTCTTTTACGGAAAATAGTCTAGCAAGAGATAATAAGATTGATAATCCCTCTGATAGAGGAATATTAGCTGTAGGGTTTTCAAATGACATCATAAATAACAAAATTTATAAAAGCGTAAAGGCAGGTATTGTTTCAATTGGCTGTTCGATGAGTAGAATTGAAGGCAATATGCTGTTTAAATGTGCTGAATTTGGTACAGAGTCTACAAACTGTGCGCTTTATGTATCAAATTCAAAAAAATCTATGATTGCCAATAACTTTTCAAAAAGAACAGCAGGTAGTTCTCATCCTCAATATGGTATGAGGGTTGAGACATCTTCCATAAACTCTGAACGAAATTTAATTTTTAACAATGATATGAATCAAGCAGGTGTAAAAAACGGTATTTTAATTGACGTTGGAAAGAATAAAGGTGGACAGCTATCAACTTCTCAACAATAATGGTCAATATTTACGATTTTCTCTTCACGTTTTTAGTTTCAAATAATATGCTCATTTCTCGTAGGGTAAATAAATTTTTGATTCTTTTGGTTTTTCATTGTTAATATAATAGGGGATATATACAAAATATATAACATATTACCCTCGATTCCTATTAAATAAAAACACTTTAAGGTACGACACCTATTTCTATGTACAACCTCTATCTGAATTTTTCGAAATGTCATACCTATTTTCATAATTTTTTAAAACGAATCCGCTTTTATATGATTACATCGGAAAAATATTTAAAAATTTCGCTTTTTACACCCCAGAGTGGAATAAATATTCATCGTAATGGGTGTTTGAAAAATATTTAAGGAGAAAATAATGGATAATAATAATTATAGTCTTGATTTGTCTATCATACCCAAGGAATTAACCTTATTGCTTGAAATTTTAAAGACGGAAAATGAAGAAATGAAAGAGTCGTTCAAAAACGAATCATATATAGATATTGATTGGAATTTATTTCTTGATTTGGCAATTCATCATCGTGTTTATCCATTAATATTCTCACAGTTGAAAAAAAATGAAAATAAAATTCCTTCAAATGTTATGCATACGTTAACAAAAGAATATAAAAAAAATGCATTTCAAATGCTACACTTATGTGGAGAAATGGAACAAATAAGTAAACACTTTTCTGAAAACCAAATTCACCTCCTCTTTTTAAAAGGACCAGCACTTGCTGCCGATATTTACGGGGATATTTCCAGACGAACTTCTAAGGATTTAGATGTTTTAATAGCTATTACTGATCTTGAAAAAGCAGAGAAGCTTCTTCTGAGCTTAGGCTATGAGAAAGAGGTGTTACCAAATCTATTGAACGAGTGGAAATGGAGGAATCACCACATAGTTTTCTTTCACCCAAAAAAGAAAATCCAACTTGAAATTCATTGGAGGTTAGAACCCCTTCCATCTAAAGAACCACCTTTTACAGAATTATGGGGACGGAGAAGGGTAAGTTCTGCTACAAACTATCCTGTTTATGTTTTAGGAAAAGAGGATTTGTTCTTATATCTTGTGTCACATGGTGCTCGACACGGATGGTTTCGTCTTCGTTGGTTGATAGATATCGACCATATGATAAGAAGGGGAGTAGATTTTAATAGAGTTGAAATACTTTTGAGGAAATACCAAAGCCTTAATATAGCAGGCCAGGCACTTATTTTAACTTCTGAGCTATTAAACACTCCACTCAATGACAAGATGAAAGTATTAGTAACAGGTAATCGTTCAAAAAAATTATCCCAAATGGCACTATCTTTTATAAATGAAATGAAGCCTTTAAATATTATCATGTCGACTAATTATTATAGGCGCTACCTTTTTTCATTAAAGTCATCAAATTCGAGGAAAATTTTACGTATTATTTTATTATTTTATCCAAGCTCTGCGGATGCGAAGACTTTGGAGTTGCCTAAACCTCTTCATTTCCTATATTTTCCATTGCGTCCATTACTATGGGCCTGGAGAAAAATAAGAAAACATAAAGTATGAGGATAGAATCCGAAAAATGGTGGGGAAAACCTTGTAAAATACTTATTTAATTTCATAAAAACACCCATCTTTTTAGTAGGACTGTGGGTGCTTTTTTTGCCGATTTTAAGATTAGAGAAGTCAATAAGTCGCGCTATATCAAAAAAATATATAAAAATTCTCCAAATTGTCAACCAGTTTAATTTTGGCCCCCCCGGTATTTAGGAACTTATGGGTGAAATTGGAGAAGGACAACAGTACCTCGAGCACTTGTGTTTCAAATACTCTAAAAAATTGACATTATGTACGGAAAAAACTAATAAAGTGCATACTTTCATAGGCATTAATTTAGATTAAGGGTATGAGCAAACTGATATCTTTCTAATACCTCTTTTTCAACCTCCTCCAGCCGGAATTTTAAGTAGATTCCTCTCGGTTCTAATAGTTTAGTACTTTGGAGGAATGCACTCGAAGAAGGATAGTGGAAAGTTTGATAATGTAAGTGGGGAATTAAGGATATAACAAACTTTGATTCACAATCCAATGGTAGGAACGATTCATCGTGACTTTCTAAAAATGTGTTTAAAGTGTTTATTTTTTTCGAATGAAACTTTTCTTCCCTATTCGCGTCCCATCTGCTGTTTTAGATTTCTATGCATATTCTTCATATGTAATGATACTCCAGTTAAAGGTGTTTGAAATCAGTGCTGGTATAAAAAAAAGATTAAGGAAACAGTAATGATCAGGAGAAAAAGTATGAAGTGTAAATTCCATACTATCAAAAAATAAGCTAATTAGATAATTTCTTCAATATTATAAAAAAGTATATCAGTACATTAACATTAAAAAACAAATGGAATAATTATCCTTATTATTTGTAATATTGATTTATATAATTTATTGACATAGGCATAAATAGGTGGTATTTTTAGCTTATATAATTCGTTATAAAGAACGTATTGTTCGTAAAAAAAGTACTGCTACAGTGTTTATTTATACCGTAGTGAAAAACGCTCATCAGGAGATTTTTGAACATAAATAAGTAAAGAATTAAGTTTGTTAATATCTGAATTTTCGGATTCATTATTTATATGAATTGAAAATTAGGGTTTATTAACATTTTATATAATGTATCTCTATTAAAATAAATATAAATAACTAAGACTCATAGATATAAGTCAAAGGTAGTTGATAAAGAAAGGAGGAATATTTATGCCTCTATTACAAATGAAAGAAATATGGACACCTTTAAAATTAGTTGGGGTGAAATTTTTTAAATCAGATGATAGAAGTGTTTTCATCAAAGTTTTTAACCAACATAGAAGAAAGATAATGTGATTAATTTACATAACAAAACAAGCAGGGGGAAAACATGAGTGCTATTGCCGGTATTTATCATTTTAATGAGGAGTCTATAAATCTTCAACAATGCCATAATTTGATGTCGGCTTTACAAAAGTACCCTGCTGATTCGATCCAGATGTGGCATTCTGAAAAGATTTTCCTTGGTTGTCATGCTCAATGGATCACGCCGGAATCTGTTGGAGAGCAGCTCCCATTTTATGATTTTGAAAGGCAGTGTACCATCACTGCTGATGCAATTATAGATAATCGTGATGAGTTATTTCAGAGGTTACAAGTTAAGCCATCTGCTCAAAAGGGCATGACGGATAGTGAACTAATTCTCCTTTCCTACTATAAGTGGGGGGAAGATGCGCCCAAATTTTTAGTAGGGGATTTTGCTTTTGTCATTTGGGACGAAAAGAAACAGAAGTTGTTTGGGGCAAGGGATTTTTCAGGGAGCAGAACTCTTTATTATCACCAAAACTATCAGAAATTTGCATTTTGCACGACTATGGATCCACTTTTGTCATTACCTTTTATTGAAAAAAAGTTGAATGAGCAGTGGCTTGCTGAGTATTTGGCAGTATCGGGAATGGTTGATGCAGTAGATTCTTCAATAACGCCGTATACAACCATAAATCAGATACCCCCATCCCATAGCTTAACAATAGAGAATAATAGGATAACGTTAAAACGATATTCCTATTTAACTCAGGGGGATAAGTTAAAACTTAAATCTAATGAAGATTACATAGAAGCATTTCAAAGTGTCTTCCAGGAGGCTGTTACATCTAGATTAAGGACACATCGGAAAGTTGGTGCCCAGTTAAGTGGTGGGTTGGATTCTGGGGCTGTTGTTGGCTTTGCTGTGAATAAATTGCAGCGGAAAAGCACTGCACTACATACATATAGTTATATTCCTCCCGAAGATTTCAAAGATTTTACGCCTAAATATTTTTTTGCGGATGAGCGGCCTTTCATCAAATCGACGGTAGGACATGTTGGTGGCATTATTGATCATTATTGTGACTTTAAGGGGAAAGATTCCTATTCCGAAATGGAAGACTTTCTTGACATCATGGAGATGCCATATAAGTTTTTTGAAAATTCTTTCTGGTTGAAAGGGATGTTTGAAAAAGCGAATGAGGATGACGTAGGTGTTTTGCTTAATGGGGATAGAGGGAACTTTTCAATCTCCTGGGGGTTCCCCTTAGAGTATTACTCGCTCCTATTAAAAAGATTAAAATGGGTTCGACTTTACCAAGAGTTGGACCATCATAGGAGAAATGTTGGCGGATCTAGATTGCGAAAGATGAAAGCTATTGCTAGAATCGGCTTTCCAATAATTGAGCGGATTTTTCCGGAAGGCGCGCCATATAAAATTCCTTCCTTAATCGCTCCACGATTTGCAGAAGAAATAGGCGTGTATGACAAATTTAAAGAATTCGGAATCGATGAAACAGGCTGGTATTCGAATTCTGATATTTTTAATGAAAGAAAAAAGCATTTTGAAGATATCTTTCAATGGAATGCAGGGAATACGCTTTCCACAAAGCTCTCCTTACGATACAAGTTGTGGAAGCGAGATCCGACGAATGATATCCGTGTTATTCGCTTTTGTTTATCACTTCCGGAAAGCCAATATGTACAAGATGGCATGGATCGTGCCCTGATTAGAAATGCTACAGTGAATTTCTTACCCGATAAGGTAAGGCTGAACCAACGGCACAGGGGTGTGCAAGGAGTTGATTGGATACACCGTATGCTTCCTAAATGGGGTGAATTCATAGAGGAGATAGAGCAGCTTAGCAAAGATGATAAAGCTCTGGAATTCCTGGATGGTCAAGCGATCAAGAATGCATTAGTTACGATAAAAAAAGGAACGGGACCAGAACTTGCTACAAATCCTGAACATAAGTTCCTCATGCGAAGTTTAATCGTGTATCGGTTTTTAAAACAATTTAATTAAAAGGAGGTGAATACAATGAAAAAGGAATGGAAAAAACCTGAATTAGAAATTCTTGATGTTAATCAAACGATGCTTGGAACTGATGGAGAATATACAGATGCTGCTTTCCCATCACATACTCCTAAAGGTGATATAACTTTTAGTTAACCTTTTTTTTGCGCAACAAAGTCTGTTAGGATTCCCCTAAGCCCCTATTCCAGTTAATAGGGGTATGACTTCAATAACAAAGTATTAAGCATTAGGACCTGCTAATGAAGAGACGTTATTTAATGTTCGGGGGTATTTATATGATCGAGGTCAAAAAAAAGACGGTTTATGAAGCGTATGGTTTAACAATTTCAAGTGAAATACCTTTGCCTGAATTGCTTCCTATTAATGTAGAGGATGATAAAACGGATATTGTTATCGAAAAAGCTGATTTACATACATTATGGTCTGAGCATTCAGTTCCTGATGATGATTTTGTCATTAAGAAAGACTGGATCATGTTCCATGTTTCCAAGACGGCCATTTTCTTGATCCAAAGCGGAAATAGAATAGAATTTTCCCCAATTGATGCGGCACAAGAAGATGAGATTCGTCTGTATATCCTCGGAACATGCATGGGAGCAATATTGATGCAAAGAAAAATCCTCCCTATACATGGAAGTGCGGTAGCCATAGATGGAAAGGCATATGCGATTGTTGGTGATTCTGGTGCTGGGAAATCCACTCTTGCTTCAGCCTTCTTAAAAAGGGGCTATAAGCTCATGAGTGATGATGTCATACCAGTAACTCTTAATCATGAGAATATACCAATTGTAACACCTTCATATCCTCAACAAAAGTTATGGCTGGAAAGCTTAAATCATTTTGAAATGGATTCAAATAACTATCAGCCACTCATTGTTAGAGAAGATAAATTCGCTGTTCCTGTTCAAAGTCAGTTTTTTTCTGAACCACTCCCGCTTGCTGGTGTATTTGAATTGATCAAGGGAGAAGATTCAGAGATAGATATTAAGCCTATACAATCTCTTCAAAGGTTTTATAAATTGTATCATCATACATACCGTAATTTTTTTATCCAAAAGTCTGGATTGATGGACTGGCATTTTAATACTTCTGCTAGAATGATCAAGAAAATTGAGTTTTTTCAAATAAGCCGACCAACAAATCGTTTTACAGCACCAGACTTATCGGAAATAATTTTACATGTATTAAAAGGGGAGGAAATGGTTCATGAATATTAATCAACTTGATACGAAAACTCTATATAGCCAAAGTCCAGGAAACATAGTAAGTGATATGGATGGGGAAAAAGTGATGTTAAGCGTTTCTAACGGAAAATATTATAATTTAGGTGAGCTGGGCGGAGAAATATGGGAGTTAGTGAAGGAACCCATCTCAATTCAAGAGTTAGTTATAACATTACAGTCACAATATAATGTCGATCCAGCCGATTGTATGTCACATGTCACTGACTTTTTAAATCAATTGTTAGAACAAGGCTTAGTTAGTATCAAATCCTAGTAATGAATCTTTATCTTTAGGCTCTAGGAGGCTAAAAAATGAATATCATAAAGAAAGCTCAGACTTTTCTTCGATTGGATTTTAAGACAAAGTTGCTGTTTATCGAAGCTTTTTTACATTTAGGCAAGGCCCGTTATCTTAAAAGCCTTTCATTTTCAAAAGTTGCGCCAACACTTGGTGAGCAGATGAAAGAGTCTTCATATGACTTGAATGCAGCCAATAAAGAGACATTAGCAAATGTATCGAGGGCTATAAATATTATGAGCCGCTATACCATATGGGAAAGCCAATGTCTTGTTAAAGCTATTGCAGGTATGAAAATGCTGGAGAAACGAAAGATTGATAGTACGCTCTATTTAGGTACAGCTAAAGATGAGAATGGAGGGCTCATTGCACATGCTTGGCTACGCAGTGGACCTTTTTATATAACTGGTTTTGAAGTGATGGATAGGTTCACTGTTGTTTCTAAGTTCTCTAAAAAGAACAATTCTGGGAAGCTGAAGGAACAAGAATCTGGTTAATAATCTGATATTAGGAAGTTTATAATACCCCAGATGTTGAGTATCAATAATGAATATAAGCAGATCCATGAGCCCACGCTTCACCACCCCCACACATACTCATTTATATCTTCATCTTCAATGTGAATTAATAATCTTAGAAAAGTGGATACCCAATACCTTTCCTTCCATTTTCGCTCTTTACCACAAAACAATATGGTGCCACCGGGTAACATGGAGGAAAACGATTAAATAGGGCCTGCGAATGGAGGACATGATTATGAAGCATCTCTTACTTTTTACCAAACGAATACATGATTATTCGGGGAAAGTTCTATATATCAATCTTATTTGTATGATTTTAATAGGTTTTTTAGAAGGTGTAGGAATTTTCTTATTGATCCCATTGATTGGATTGACCGGTGTAATGGATATAAAAACGGATGAAGTTCCTTTCTTAAGCTGGGTTAATGAATTATTCTTAGGAATCCCGGAAACGCTCAGTCTTATATTGATACTTGGAGTTTACGTGATATTAATGGTAGGACAAAGTGTATTTAAGCGGAATCAAACAATCCTGGGAGTGAAAATCCAACAGGGTTTTGTTAGAAAGTTAAGGGATGAGGCGTATGGCAGTCTGCTGCAAGTGAATTGGGGATTTTACCTAAAAAAGAGGAAAACCGATATTATCAACATCATGACTAATGAAACCTTCAATGTGAGTGCAGGGATAAATTTATTTTTACAGTTCATAGCCTCCCTTATATTTACTTTCATTCAAATCGGTATAGCCTTTTATTTATCTGTTCCAATGACGAGCTTTATAATAGCCTTTGGGTTCATCCTTATTTTTTCGTCCCGGAAATTTGTGAAAAAGTCTCAGTCTATAGGAAAGGAAACCTTTCAGTTAACACAAACATATTTAGCCGGTATGACAGATCACCTTAACGGAATGAAAGATATCAAAAGTAATTCACTAGAGGAATCTCATTTGAATTGGTTTCTTTCTTTAAGTGAGAGAATGGAAAAAAACAGAATCAAGTTAACGACGTTAAATACAACTTCCCAAATGATCTTCAAAATCGTATCTTCACTTTTAATTGCCATTTTTGTGTTTTTTTCGATAAAGATGTTCATGGCCCAGCCAGCACAATTAATGCTGATCATGGTTATTTTCTCAAGGTTATGGCCAAGGTTCACTAGCATTCAGTCTAATTTAGAGCAAATAGGATCTACGCTTCCATCTTTTAAAGCATTGTCGGATTTACAAAACGAATGTAGAGTTGCGAGAGAGTTATATGAATCCGATTATAAAAATATCAAGCCTATTGAAATTAAACGAGGGTTAGATTGTCGTAATGTGTATTTTAGTTATGATCAAAGTGAGAGTATGTATGCCCTTAAAAATATAAACGTACACATTCCCTCTAACCGGATGACGGCTATTGTAGGGCGATCGGGTGCCGGAAAAAGCACCTTAATAGATATTTTAATGGGGTTGAATCAACCTAATAGGGGTGAAGTCAGAATAGATGATACTCCCCTTACTAATGACCGCTTATTATCGTTGCGGAGGTCCATAAGTTATATTCCACAGGATCCATTTCTCTTTAATGCAACAATAAGGGAAAATTTGCTGATCATTGACCCTGATGCAAGTGATGAATCCATATGGGAGTCTTTGGAATTTGCTGCAGCCGCGGATTTTGTCAGAAAGCTTCCTCAAGGCTTGGATACACTCATAGGTGATCGAGGTGTCCGCCTGTCAGGAGGAGAAAGGCAGCGTCTAGTACTGGCCAGAGCGATTCTGCGCAAACCAGCCATCCTTGTTTTGGATGAAGCAACAAGTGCACTGGATACCGAGAACGAAGCAAAGATTCAATCCGCTATTGAAAGATTAAAAGGAAAAATGACCATCATTGTAATAGCTCATCGATTATCGACGATTCGCAATGCCGATCAAGTGTTGGTCATGGATCAGGGAGAAATTATTCAGGTCGGTGAATATAACCAATTAGCGAGTGAAAAAAGAGGGATGTTTAGCAATCTATTAGGGATCCAAATGGAATCAAGTGTGTAAACTCTAAAATATATAATAAACAGTCAGGTTACAGCCATATTATGGTTTGTAATGCTGGCTTTTTTTCTTAGGGAAAATTAATTAAAACTGAATCATTATTACTAGTAAAGCCAATTGACATGAAATATTATTTCGCTATAGCAAATATGAGTTAATTATAGGATTATATCTCTATTTTTTAAAATAAAAGTGTTTAAAGAAAGCGCATTTTACCTGAGTTATATATTGTAATGTCACTTTTTGATGAATGATGTGGAAAAATGACATAAAAAAACGAATAATATTATGAGCAATTGTTAAGATTTTAAGTATAATTAACATTAATAATATAGTATTAAAGTAGGGGAATTTTTTTTGAGGGCATGATGGTTGAGCGTCATGGAAACAGAGAATCAAAAAGTCTTTTTCAATAGATTTATTAAAAATGAAAGAATATATTCTTGAGAAAAGCAAACCTATTGAAAAGTAGGGACGCAAAATTACAGGTCTAAGGCTAAATGCTATGGCGGCTGAGTTACCACAAATGGGGCGGGATTTGTCATGAAAGCAAAAAATGAATTAGAAGAATGGGTTTATTTAATTTTAGAGGCTAAAAATTTAGGATTATCCATTGAAGATGTGCGGGAGTTCATCTTAGGTAATAGAGATAAAAAGTTCATAATGGGTTAATAAATATTTACTTTATGGAAGACTGATATTCAGTCTTTTTTTTGTGGACTTTTTTACCAAAAACATATGAAAGGGTATCCTGAACAATGAATCATGGACACAATAATAAAATCAACTTAAATGAGAGGGATTTTTATTATGGATGGACCTGCAAATATTATGAAGGGAATCATATGGGGAACCTTATTCAGTCTGCCCTTGTGGTTGTCATTTTTCGGTTGGATCAAAATTATAATGAACTTATAAGATAAGAAATTAAAGACTCGGAATAAAAAGATACACTCATTGGTGATCGAGGAGGTCGGCTGTCAGGAGGAGAAATACAGCGTGGGTTTAATATTAGGAAAATGGGGTTTTAGGCATCACACAAATACAGTTGTTTTTGTGTGGTGCCTGCCATATCCTTCAAATATCAGTTGGGTAAGCCCCACTAAAACAGGCTATACAGCGACTGCTAGTTTCTCCAAGATCTACATCTACTGCCTCTAATAACCCTTCGGTGCTTAAAAAGGCTAATGAATCTGCCCCGATAACCTGTCCCATCGCTCGTTCGTGTTCGTGTTTGTTGGCAAATAGTTCTTCCTTAGTTGGCATATCCACTCCATAAAAACAAGGGTTTCTAACCATAGGTGAACTAATTCTTACATGGACTTCTTTGGCACCTGCTTGCCGAATCAATTGGACAATGCGCTTGCTTGTCGTTCCCCTGACAATCGAATCATCGACTAATACCACCCTTTTTCCTTCCAAGATTTCTTGCACAGCGCTTAATTTCAGTCGAACAGCTAAGTCGCGCAATTCTTGCGTGGGCTCAATGAATGAACGACCAGCATAAGGGTTTTTAATAATCCCCATTTCATATGGAATTCCTGATTGTTGGGAGAAACCAATGGCGGCAGGGACGCTTGATTCGGGAACTGCAACGACAACATCAGCCTGTGTCGGATGTTCTTTTGCCAGAATTTGACCTAATTCCTTTCGGATTGCTAAGACACTTCTTCCTTGAATGACGCTATCTGGACGGGCAAAATAGACAAATTCAAAGGAGCAAAGGGAAACCTTACCTTTTTCCGCAAATCTTCCAGTTTGAATTCCATTTTCATCTATAAGAAGCCATTCACCCGGTTCAACTTCCCGCCAGAACTTAGCATCAACCGCATTTAAAGCGCATGTTTCTGAGGAGGCGATGATTGATTCGCCAATTTTCCCAAGGCTAAGCGGACGTAACCCATGACGATCCAAGGCAATTAGCATTTGTTTTTCAGTCATTATAATCAAGGCAAATGAACCGTCGATACGTTTAAGCATATCAGGTGCGCTTTCTGCGAAATGCTTTTTACTTGAACGAGCTATTAAGTGGGCAATAATTTCAGTATCGGTTGTTGTTTGAAATATGCTTCCCTGCTGTTGTAACACATCCCGTTCTATCCTTGCATTTACGAGGTTGCCATTATGAGCAACAGCCAAGTCCCCCTCGCTATATTTAAAAACGAGGGGCTGTGCGTTTTGCAGTAAACTTTCACCAGAAGTTGAATATCGTACATGACCAATGGCCATATTTCCGCTTAACCCATCAAGGATGTCCCGTGAAAATACTTGGGTAACTAATCCCATTCCCCTGTGATTCCTGAATGATTTCCCATCACTAGCCACAATTCCTGCACTCTCCTGACCACGGTGTTGAAGTGAATGAAGTCCGTAATAAGTTAATTCGGCTGCTTTGGGGTGATTAAACACTCCAAATACCCCGCATTTCTCCTGCATTTCTGCATCCATTTTTCTCTTCCTCTCGTTGATATCCTTTTTGTTATTTTTGGCAAAGGGTGAATTTCTATCCTTTTTATTTACTAATAGGTAAATAGGTATGGTTTAAACAAATTGCAGCCCAAAAAACAGTTCTATGAACAGGTAGGGATAATTGCTTTGCATTAAGAATAAATACATAGGAATAAAAGACTTGTTGGTAGAATTGAATATATTAATTAAGGTACTTTGTATGATAAACTATATAGTGAATAATACCTAAATGTTTTCGGTTATATGCCGATATAACTATAAAGATCAAGCAAAGGGACTTCGCGGAAGGCGATGTCAGATAGCTGCCATCAAAATAAAAGGAGATTATTTGATGACAAAACACAAATTCATTACGTTCGAGGAAGTTTATGAAAAAAAACAGAGAAGCAAGAAAATTTTTATTGGGACTTATATTACCATTACTTTAGTATTGATTTCATTGATGACTTATTTAATGGGGCAATCATAGTGGGTATCGAAGGGGCTGAGGAATCACCCCTTTTTTTGTTTTTTCATTTGGATCTTACACCAAATGAACTGCATGTATTCAACTGCTGATTTTAATATTCCGTCAGTTATGAACTTTTTGTGATCATTTCTTTTATTATTCTTTAAAAATTCAGATTTTACCTTTTTGTAGATTAATTCCGCTTGCCAATCACCACTTTATATGTGATTATCAAATAAAAAGAGCTATATTCCTTATTTTTGAAAAAAAGGATTAGGACAACAGTATGAAATGGTGGCTCAATGATATTGGAGTGGAACATTCGAATGGATTTTTTTGATATTTTAAAAGACACTTTTGCCAAAGGAGAGTCTGGGCAGGATGTTACGGTAAATGAACTTGTGGACGAGATTAAGGAGAAATTAAGCGGGATCATGGAAGAACCTGATAGTATATGATCCGTAGATACTACGTCCCGGGTTTGCTCGTTTTATGGGCGATGGTCATCTTCTTTTTTTCCTCGCAAACGTATGAGGAGCAAAGCATTTCCCCTTTATTGACGCAGTTCAATACGCCGTATTGGTATGATAGATTAAGCGGCATTTCATTCATGTATGGTGGCGTTGAAGTGAGTGCCCAAACAGCAGGGGTGAATGGTTTTCTGGAGTTTTTCCTTCGGAAGGGTGCCCATCTTTTTATCTTTTTTGTGTTTGGATTATTGACATATGGTGTTTGGCGCCGTTTTGTGAAGAATCCTGTTCTTTCGTTTCCAGGCGCTTTTTTATGCATCCTTTTTTATGCAAGTGCTGACGAGCTGCATCAAAAACTAACGGGTGGCCGAACTCCCTTGTGGCAGGATGTCATGCTGGACACGTTTGGCGGTTTGCTGGGAATTTTCTTTTTTCTTTTCTTTTATCGATGGAGAAGTCCTAGAATCTGAGAGCTCCTTTCACATAAACTACTAACAATATGCTTTTCTTTTGGAGTGTCGGCACAGGAAAAAGTGAATGAAAACAAGTAAAAGCAGTGGATTTCGCAAGTGAAATCGCACTGCTTTTAGTGTTTTTTAGGATGGAAATCTTTTAATTCCATAAGTCGATGGCTATACAGATTCCAATGTTAACTCAATAAATTTTTCAACCGCTGGGGATTGCCATTTTTTCGGCTTGACGAGTAGATGTGAGTAAATCGGCTCAAATCTTTCATTATGTTCAATAATATTTAAGGATCCCTTTTCAATCTCGTTTTTTACCGTGATGTAAGGCAATACGGAAAAGCCTAAACCACTCATTACAGCTTGTTTTATTAACATGCCGAAGTTTGAGGGATTGCGACTGCATAAAGGGGATACAACAATTATTTAATAAACTAGCATGCGGTACCTCAAAAGAGAATGGCTTTGTCTAATAACATGCTTCTTTTTTATCGTTTTCCCCTATATATATAAATGAATGATAACCTGTGAGGGTGATTGATGAGTGAGGAGACAGAATAAGGTTCCACTGGGAGCATTGGCGATTATTTTCCTGGCATTGGCTGCAGTGGCTTGGATCATTTTTCTTTGGCCGAGCGGCTCAAAAAGCGTGGTGGAAGATTTTTATGAGTATGAAAGCGAAGCGGAGTTCGGGAAGTCCTGGGATCTGTTAAGTTCTGAAATGAAGCTGCGGTTTCCGAATCGGGCAGATTATGTGCAAAACCGCTCCCATGTGTTTTTACAGCATATGGATGTGGAGACCTTTCAGTATGATGTAGGCCGTGTTAAGAAAGTGAAGAACTGGAGTCTGGATAAGGATGGAAGGGTGCATAAAACGGCCTTTAAAATTCCAGTTACACAGGTCTTCAATTCTCGTTTTGGGGTGTTCACATTGGAACAGGATTGCTATGTCGTTAAAGAAAAAGGCGAATGGCGTTTGTTATGGAATTATCAGTTTGAATAGATTCCTCTCCTTTTTCAGGCACAAGTTCGTTTTAGTGAAAAGGGAGAGGCGATGCTCTCGTATAATGATCCAATAGGTCTACTTATCATGAAACATATTTCATTCTTGAGCGATCACTGATGGCTTTCAGAATAAACATTTTGTCCTGTGTGCTTAGCATAGCCCAGCTGCCTGCTTTGATTTTCAATTAAATCCACTCCTTTTGTTTAGGATTATTTATTATGGTTGATGAATGATGGTTGATGGAATTCCGGGTCCAAAGAATAATAGTGTCAAGTGATGAAAGGGGCAAGGGGAAATGTAAGTATCAGCTCATATTAGATTATACCGTTTTTTCATGCCTAATAAACAACAAAAATTCCAACAAATCTCTACAATTGGTGTTCGTTTTTTGTCAGATTATTGGACGGTGAAAATGAAAAAGCTGTCGGGATGCAGGCCCGGACAGCTTTTTCATTTTTTCTTATTTGATGGATAATTGTTCTTTTAATTCGGATTGAACCTTTTCTTTTTCCTCATCCGACACAATATAGTAGTAGATTCCGTCGATTTTCGTTCCTTTGCCATTTATGGATGATTGGGTAATGCTTTTGCTAGCGTCCCTATAGTTCTTTTGAATGTCCATCATGTCATCAAACGTCAAATTCGTCTGGATATTATTGCCTAGTGCGTCGAAGACATCATTGTATTTCGTCAGAGAGGAAACACTCGCACCCTCCCTGATGACAGCCTCGATGATGGAACGTTGCCTGGACTGGCGGCCAAAATCACCATTAGGATCATCATGCCTCATTCGTGAATAGGCTAAGGCTTCTTTCCCATTAAGAGTATGCGAACCTTTCGCAAAATGAATGCCATCGGAGGTGAAGTCCAAATCGTTTTGAACAGTCACTCCGCCGACTGCGTCAACGATATCCTTAAATCCTTCCATATTGATCTTCATATAATAGTCGATCGGGATATCGAGGAAGTTCTCAACAGTATCCATGGACATCTTTGCGCCGCCGAAGGCAAACGCATGGTTGATTTTATCCTGTGTACCATGACCGACGATCTCGGTCCGTGTATCACGCGGAATGCTTAGCATTTTGACTGACTTCTTTTGTGGATTGACCGTCAATACGATCATTGTATCTGAACGGCCTTTGTCGCCATCACGTTCATCGACACCGAGCATGAGCATCGAGAAGGGCTCCTGATCCGATAGTGCCAGGTCTTTTGTACGTTTATCCGTGTTACGGTCTATGGGTGTATGCATTGAGTCAACGGTTTTAGTTAGAGCATTCCATAAGGAGTAGGCAAACGCTCCCCCTGCTAATATGAAAAGTAGGACAATTATACCGACTACCTTCAGCCATGTCCGTTTCTTTTTCGTCTTTTTTTCATGTCTCATATCTTACTTCCTTCCTCTTATAGTAACCACTTCATCTATTATATTTAAATTTACTATAAAAGAATAGTATATTTTGTTATTTTATAATACTTTTGACATATATCAGTGTAACCGTGTACTATGTAACTAGAACAATAATGAAGGGGTTGGGAAGTTGAATTCGTTTAAAGGTTTAATGAAAAAGGAGTGGCTGATCGGGAAATCCACACTTCTCTGGCTATTGGTTGCACAGGTTGGCTTAGTGTTTATTGCTTTATTAGCATCCAGGTATTTGGAAGTTGCAGGTCTTTTTTATGTGTGCACATGGATAATCATGTTCTTACAACCATTTATTATGTTCTCTTTGATTTTTGGATGTTTGAATTATGAGGGGAAGACGCAGTTGTGGATTCATAATCCTCAGTCTGCGGCGATGCTGCTTGGAAGTAAATTATTGTCAAGTGTGCTGTTTCAGGTGGTTTCAATTTTATTTGCCTGCTGTTTAGTATTTGTGGCTATTAGGGTTCCGACCAGTTATTTTCAGCAAGACTTTCAGGTGGAAAGTTTTTCGGGATTAGTAGGCTTGTTACAGATAGGCGGGGTTATGACGGCGGTCAGTATTGTCATTGCCGTGCTAATGATGTTTTTATGGGTAGTGTATCATGCACTCGCAAGGATTCAGCTTATTAAAAATATTCGTTGGCTGATTGTGTCGCTTCTGTTTATAGGAATGGTTTTGGTGAAAAATTGGGTTGGAAATACCGAGATATATATGAAACTGGATGATTTATGGGCTGTACCTGCTTTTAACGGTTCGTCGTTTAGCTTGTCTCAAGCCAAGTTGGAGTTTTATCTAGAAGGTAGAGGGAATATTTCGCTTTTGACAAGCGGGTTGGATGTTATCGCATTAGTGATATTGTTCCTCGCTTCATGTTGGCTCTTGGACCGAAAGATTGAGGTGTAAAGGATGTCAGAGGATTTTCATGCTTCAAAGCCGATTTATTTACAGGTTGCCGATCGAATTTGTTATTCAATTGTACGGGGTGAGGTAAAGAGTGGGGATAAGCTGCCATCGGTCCGCGAAATGGCAGTCGAGATGGGTGTCAATCCGAATACGATCCAGCGTACTTATACCGAGATTGAGAGGGATGGAATTGTGGAGACGAGAAGGGGGCAGGGTACATTCGTTAAAAATGATCCGATGCTGATTTCATCATTGCGTACCCGGATTCAAACGGAAGTTATCGAGACATTCGTTGAAAATATGAAAGAAATCGGCTTGTCGAGAGAAGAAATGCTGACAGCGGTACAGCAATTTCTGAAGAAGCAGGGGGATGCAAAATGACGGTTGAGCTGCATGATGTAACGAAAAAGTATGGAAGCATTACTGCCCTTGATGGTGTTTCACTCACGTTTGAAGTGGGGAAGATATATGGGGTGTTGGGGGCCAATGGCAGCGGTAAGTCAACATTGCTCAAACTGATTGCCGGACTCGCGAAACCGGATCATGGAGAGGTGACGGTCGATAGGGTGCCGGTAAGCAGGAGGACGGCTTCTGTTGTTTCTTATCTGTCAGAGCTTGATTTTTTCTATACCAATTTTACCGCAGGTCAGTATATTGATTTTCATGCATCGCAATTTGCTGATTTTAACCTGGATAAGGCAATTGAAATGCTGGCATTCATGAAATTGGATGTCCGGAAGAAGGTCCGTACGATGTCGAAAGGTAATCGGGGACGGCTTAAATTAGTGCTGGCCCTGTCTCGGGAGGCACCGGTCGTGCTATTGGATGAACCATTCTCAGGGTTGGACGTTATGGTTAGGGAGTCGATAGTACGGAGCTTGCTGTCTTATATCGATTTTGAAAGGCAAATGGTTATCATGGCCACTCATGAAATCGAGGAAATCGAGAAAATCCTTGATGAGGTGATCGTGATCAAGGATGGTAAGGCCATTGAAAAGGAAGAAGCTGAGGATCTCCGCGAAAACGGTGGGAAATCGGTAATCGGGTGGCTAAAGGAAAAACATAGGTAAATGTCATGCTCCAAATTTCCATTTGGAGTATTCTTTTTTTCCTGATAGACTTTCAGGTTTTGATGGAGTGCAAGTCTGTGTTGCAAATGGGAGGTAGGATAAAGTTCTATTGGCTGCTTCCAAGGATCCTTTTCAATTCTGCTGATCGAGATGAATGTGCCATCCAGTGTCAAAGGAAGCGTTTGGCTAAAGCGGTAGTCTTGGGGAAATGACGGAATTGTCCAATAAGTAACTTGGAAGAAAGGCCATTTCGTTCAATAAGGTAAATGATGAAGTAACTCCGGGGAAATTCCGGAGTTTTTTTATTAAAAAGGAAGGCCCTTTTTTAATAGTTGAATAGAATGGAAAGAGTTTTTTTCATAACATTTTTCTAGGCGTACGACGATTTACTACAAAATGGGTGATTAGCAGAGTCCGTATTAGAAAGAAGGCGCATATATATGCAGTACGGATATCACTAAAGTATAAATAACTATTGGAGGCTAAAGGAAAAATGGAAGAGACTGTTGGTTTACCTTACCTTGAAGCTTTAACAGGGAAATTTGTGAGGGCGTTTAAAGGCGGGCCTGATTCTAGAGAAGGCAAGCTTTTAACAGTGCAGAGCGATTATATCGTGATTCAAACAGAACAAAATCAACTCGTATATTTCGCCATCGAGCATTTGAAAATTGTTGTGGGGAATGCGAAAAAAACTCAACTTGATTTAAGTTCGATCAACGAAGAAGAAACAGTATATCCAGCAAATTTTTTAGGTGTGCTGGAATCACTTCAAACTAGCAGCATTCAAGTGAATGGCGGCGGTCCGGCATCCAAAGTTGGCCGGGTTGTAGATGTAAAAGAGGAGTTTTTAGTTATATCCACTGAGAAAGACGGGCTTGTTCTATACCCGATTTCCCATATTAAAAGTGTAACAGTGCTGGAGCTGGCGGAAAATGAGTTATTGCCTCAATTTGGTGACGGTACAGAAACAATTAACGGCTTACTATCGCGGTTAGTCCACAATTGGGTATCCATCAGTGCTGGAGGACCTAATAAAGTTGAGGGCATCCTGATGGAAGTTACTGACAGCCACCTTATCGTTGTTCATCATGAAGAATTATTTTATGTGACAACGGATCATGTCCAATTCGTAGTTATAACTGTGCAGGTAAATGAAAATGGCGAAGAAGAAGCAGCAGGTGAAAACTCTGCAAATGGAGGCTCTTCAGCTGGAGGTTCGTCAAAAGGAAGCAGTTCAAGCGGTTCATCAGACGAAAGCAGCAGTTCATCAGATGAAAGCAGCAGTTCATCAGACGAAAGCAGCAGTTCATCAGATGAAAGCAGCAGTTCATCAGATGAAAGCAGCAGTTCATCAGACGAAAGCAGCAGTTCTTCAGACAAAAGAAAAGGTTCATCATACAGAAGAAAAGGTTCATCAGACAGAAGAAAAGGTTCATCATACGAAAGCAGCAGTTCTTCTGTTGAAAGCAGCAGTTCATTAGATGAAAGTTCTTCTGTTGAAAGCAGCAGTTCATTCATTGAAAGCTCTTCAAGCAGTTCATCAAATGGAGGTTTAGGGGGACTTCGGGGTCCTCGAGTAAATACGTTCAAGCAAATATGGATTGAGAACTTAATCAAAGCAACAACCCAAAACCCACGGTAAAAGAAATACCAAACAGGTACAGCAACCAATATGGAGTTGTTGTGCCTTCTTATGGAAAGTGGACATGCCGCTTTTGCCCATGATGGGAGATGTTTCATTCTATAAACTTTTTTAATGACGATTTTATCAGTTCAAATGCTATTTGGAACTGATAAAAAAATGGCCAAGCAACCATTATGACTGGTAACCTGGTTTCAAGTTGGAACAAAGCATACTGTTTGGTTTGATTAATTTCAATAGAAAGGAGGAAGCAACGCTTGTTATCAAAACATATAGGACAGTATATGGAACTTGAGCTCGCAGGGAATATACATGAAGCGGGGATTTTAATTGAAGAAAGCTCGGACATCATCGTCTTGTATACTGGAAAAGTGTACCGTTACATTCCATTCAGGCACATTAAGAATATTTCCTTTCCAATGATCGAAGAGGAGTTTGGGTCGGGAGGAGAGCTGGAGATCGAAGAGACATCATTCCGAAAATTGTTGATGAATGCGAAGGGGAGGTTCGTTGAAATCCTGCTCACGAAAAAACACTCGGTTCATGGCTATATCGTGGGAATCATGAATAACTATTTCGTCTTTTATTCGCCCGTATTTAAAACGATGTTCATCTCAATGGATCATTTGAAGTGGCTTTCGGTTACAAATGATGAAAAAGGCCCTTACGGTTTGAATAAATCAGAGCAACTGGCACAGGTCTCATCTTTAAGCTGGGCCAGGACATTGGAGGAACAGATGAAAAGGCTGACCAATAAACTGGTGGTGCTCGACTTAGGGATGCATCCGAAGAATATTGGTAAGGTCAGTACGGTGAAAGATGGCATCATTGAGATGGTGAATGCACATGGGGAGGCGGTCATTGTCAATATGAGACATGTCAAAAGCTTTCATTTCCCACAATAAAAAAACTCCGGGTCTAAAGCGATCCGGAGTTATTTCTTTTTCTCGATATTTTCATAGACCGATGCCAGGGCTTGTTCAAATTTCCCGCTCTTTTTCGGTTTGTAATATTTTTTGCTGCGCAGTTTATCCGGTAAGTATTGCTGCTTCACCCAGCCATTCTCGTAGTCATGCGGATAAAGGTAACCGATGCCGCGTCCGAGATCTGTGGCTCCTTTGTAATGGGCATCCTTAAGATGGTCCGGTACATCTCCGCTATGGCCGCTGCGAATGTCGGAAAGCGCTGCATCAATTGCGACAATGGCCGTGTTCGATTTGGGTGATAGGCATAACTCGACCACTGAGTTGGCAAGTGGAATCCGGGCTTCAGGAAAACCGAGCCGTTCAGCGGCTTCGACTGCAGCGAGGGCCCTGGGACCAGCCTGAGGATTGGCAAGACCTATATCTTCGTAGGCAATGACCACCATGCGGCGGGCAATGCTGACAAGATCGCCGGCTTCGACCAAGCGCCCCAAATAATGAAGGGCTGCATTCACATCACTTCCGCGAATTGATTTTTGGAAAGCCGACAGAACATCATAATGGGCATCTCCATCCTTATCATGTGAGAAGCTTTTTTTCTGCATGCATTCTTCGGCAATTTGCAGATCTATATGAATCGTTCCGGACTCATCGGGTTCAGTGGAAATGACGGCGAGCTCAAGAGCGTTAAGGGCACTGCGGACATCTCCGTTTGAAGCAGTCGCGAAATGGGTAAGGGCATCAAGGCTGACATCCGTTTCATACGCACCAAGCCCCCGCTCTTCATCATGAAGTGCCCGTTCCAGAGCTGTAGTTATATCATTGGTTTCCAAGGATTTGAGCTCGAAAATCTGGCACCGGCTTCGGATAGCCGGATTGATTGCATGATAGGGATTGCTGGTCGTTGCACCGATCAAGGTAATCATCCCGTTTTCAAGGTATGGCAATAGAAAATCCTGTTTTGCCTTATCGAGTCGATGTACCTCATCAAGCAGGAGAATCACTTTACCGGACATCTTAGCCTCGGCTGCCACGATTTCCATATCCTTTTTATTATTGGTCACCGCATTCAGCGTCCGGAAGGCAAACTTCGTGCTTCCGGCAATCGCACTTGCAATCGATGTCTTGCCAATTCCCGGCGGACCATACAGAATCATGGAAGAAAGCTGCTTGGCCTTCACCATCCTTGCGATAATTTTCCCTTCACCGACCAGATGCTCCTGCCCGATGATCTCATCAATCGATCGAGGCCGCATCCGGAAAGCAAGCGGTTTAATATTCATTGCGCACCTCTCCTTTTAATATAAAGGTATCACAACTTATGGGGAAAATGCGCTGATTATGCTGTGAATGCAGTTGAATTAGTATTTAATGCGCCCTTAAGGCAGCTAATTCGTCCTTCACACCAATTAATTCGTCCTATCCTCAATAATCGAACGTAAAAAGTAAACTCTTCCTTTGGTGTTGCCGGAATGATGTAATTTTAATGAAGTTAATAACTTTTTTGCACTTGATGGAGATTTGAGTTGGAGGAATTGCCGGAATTCGCTGTTGGTAATGGTAGGTTTAACGAGGAATACATAATCCTGAAGAGCGGAGATGTGCATCATGGGAAGAATGCAAACATGTACGGCAAATCCACTTTCTTAATCGTCTCTCCATATGGCAGTATACTCCGGTTTGAAGGGTGGTAAGGGGTATTCATAACTTTCCAAAATAGTAGATATTCTTTTCATATTTTTCCTTGAATTCTGCAGTTTTTATAAGAATACTATCTTTACGTATCACTTTTTCATGAATATCTCTGTTCTCAGCTCGTATTATCGTTGATGAATTGGCGCTGACGACTAATATTTCTACTGGGAGATTGATGATTTTTTTAAATTTCAACCATTCTACTAGCTGTTGGCGCTGCCGGTTCACTTGCAGGATTGGACCATCAAAAGCTTCTGTTTTTCCATCTGGATTTGTGCGGATATGTTGATTGAATCTGTTGTCGAAATAGATTTCACCAGCCATGTTTTTCACTTCAATAATTAATAAAGGCTCTTTTCGTAAAGATTGTTGTTTTTAAAACGAAACTATTTAAGGTTGATTGGAGCGGAAGTGCGA
>NZ_JAWRYN010001011.1:0-257 GCF_046534585.1 Peribacillus sp. SIMBA_075
GTGGCGGAATGGCAGACGCGCGCGACTCAAAATCGTGAGGGAAACCGTGGGGGTTCAAGTCCCTTCACCGGCACCATATAAGAAACCAAGCTCTAGGGATTTGTATCCTTAGGGTTTTTTTATTTGTTGCAGCAAAATAGCTATCGGTTTTTGCTAGAAGATAAGGTCAGCGATTCAAAACCTTTTGTCAGGTAACAGCATCTTCTTGGATATGCTTGGCTTTATATACTATATTAATCCAGGACGGGATGCTGCTC
>NZ_JAWRYN010001012.1:0-257 GCF_046534585.1 Peribacillus sp. SIMBA_075
TGGCCGATGCCTTCTTCAGACAATTGGTGAGTCGCTTCATACGTCAAAGTACCAGAGCGCGATACGACGCCGACATGTCCTTTTTTGTGAATGTAGCCAGGCATGATGCCGATCTTACATTCGTCCGGAGTGATGACACCCGGGCAGTTCGGTCCGACAAGACGTGTTTTCTTGCCTTCCATATAGCGCTTCACTTTTACCATATCCAATACTGGAATGTGTTCAGTGATGCAGATTGCCATATCCAACTCAGCTTC
>NZ_JAWRYN010001013.1:0-257 GCF_046534585.1 Peribacillus sp. SIMBA_075
GGCGCCGCGGACCGTTTCTACAAAGCTCTGGATGCCGTAATCCGTCAATTTTTTGCGCACGCGGGCCATATTGACATTCAAGGTGTTTTCATCGACGAAGGCTTGGTCATCCCATAATTCTTCCAGCAATTGCTCGCGAGTGACCACTTTCGGGTAAGCGGCCATCAATAATTCCAAAATGGTGCTCTCTTTTTTCTGTAGCGGGATTTCCGTTTCCCGGCAATGCAATTCAAGCCGCTCCATATACAAGACAAGTC
>NZ_JAWRYN010001014.1:0-257 GCF_046534585.1 Peribacillus sp. SIMBA_075
GTATTCAGTGCTGTATCAAAGCCAATAGTGAAATCAGTACCTGGAATATCGTTGTCAATCGTGCCAGGGACACCTACACATGGAAAACCGAGCTCTGTTAATTTCTTCGCTCCCATGAATGAGCCATCTCCACCAATGACAACAAGCCCTTCAATACCGAATTTTTTTAAGTTTTCAATCCCTTTTTCGCGACCTTCAACTGTCTTGAATTCAGGGCATCTTGCCGTGTAAAGTTTTGTTCCTCCACGATGAATAAT
>NZ_JAWRYN010001015.1:0-257 GCF_046534585.1 Peribacillus sp. SIMBA_075
AAAGGATTTCCGGACAACGCCCATATCGGCTCGACTAATTGATGTATCTAGTTGAGCTGATGCACGCATATCAGCCATCGCGAGTCGAGGATTAAAAGCGCTAGACATCGAATTTGCCATTCGGGCGACATTAGCGACTGCCATCCGCGACTTGCGTTGAACCCCGATTGCCAAGCCTTCGCTGACAAACTGGCCCATCTCGCGGAATACACGGGATGGCGACTTGATCTTCAGCAAGCTCTTGGCTTTGCCGACGA
>NZ_JAWRYN010001016.1:0-257 GCF_046534585.1 Peribacillus sp. SIMBA_075
CTCATGAAAGAGAGGGACGCTTCCATTTAACATCAGATCTTTGTGTAATGGACGATGAACATTATTTTATTAGAGGCTGTTTAGAGATTCCTATAATTGATTACCACGAAAATTTCATCTGGACTGTGTGGGTATCACTTAGTAAAGAAAGTTATGATAAAGTACTAGAAGAGTGGGATGAGAGAGGACGAGAGAATAGTGATCCTCATTTTGGCTGGTTATCTGTAGAAATACCAGTTTATCCAGAAACACTAAAT
>NZ_JAWRYN010000133.1:0-444 GCF_046534585.1 Peribacillus sp. SIMBA_075
GGGATGTATGTGAGCAAGGACTTTCTGAGCTTGGGATTTCTTTGCAACAATTAGAAGAGGTGGAAGCAGATGCAGGTCTTGGAAATGGTGGACTTGGACGATTAGCAGCCTGTTTCCTTGATTCACTTGCATCTTTAAACTTACCAGGTCATGGCTGTGGAATTCGTTACAAGCACGGCTTATTTGATCAAAAAATTGTTGATGGTTATCAAGTTGAATTTCCAGAACAGTGGCTTCTTCATGAAAACGTATGGGAAGTAAGAAGGCATGATCAAGCTGTAGAAGTAAGTTATTTCGGCAATGTTGAACCGCTATACATTGACGGGCGTTTAGAGTTCAGGCATACGAATGCAGAAGTGATTATGGCAGTACCATATGACGTTCCAGTAGTAGGTTATGAGACGAGTACTGTAAATACACTCAGACTTTGGAATGCTGAACCAG
>NZ_JAWRYN010001017.1:0-257 GCF_046534585.1 Peribacillus sp. SIMBA_075
CCGCTTCTTCTCTGGCAGAACCAAAAATATCGCATAAATAGACATGGTCCGCTTCCTGCAGGCAATCCGCGAATTCCTGTAGGAAAGTCTGGGTCCGGCTGAATGTATGCGGCTGGAAAATGGCGATCAGCTCGCGTTCCGGATACTTTTGGCTAGCTGATTGCAAAGTTGAGCGGATTTCTGTCGGATGGTGGGCATAATCGTCGATCAACACGCGATCGTCGATGACTGTCTCTGTAAAGCGGCGTTTAACGCCC
>NZ_JAWRYN010001018.1:0-256 GCF_046534585.1 Peribacillus sp. SIMBA_075
TCAATAAGCTTTGATATGCTGCAAAACCACATAGTAACGCCAAAAATACATATATACGTAGTTCGGCTTCATTTACACGCAGTAATACATAAAAAACGAATAATGCTTGGACAATCCAAAATAGTATATCATGTATAAATACAAGCCAACGTTTACGCTCTTGGCGTTTTAAAAACCGTTGGTATGTATCTAAAGAAGCACCAATCCAAGCACCCATTCCAATCATCGAAAGCATTGTATACAACTGAATTGTTAG
>NZ_JAWRYN010001019.1:0-256 GCF_046534585.1 Peribacillus sp. SIMBA_075
GTTATTGAGTTCGTATTGTTTGATTTGGTATGCGGAAAGCAGCTTGCGCAAATACGGGAACTGCTCGGACAGTTCCGGCGGAGTCTTTTGCCGCCCGCCTTTATATTCTGAATAGGCTTCGTTGCGGAAAGTCGTTTTCCCGGCGTCGAACGCCACCATCATATGTGTCGGCTTTTCTTCCTCCAATAGCTTCTGCAGCATCGTCGTGAAGCCGTATACTGCATTCGTGTGTACGCCGTTATCGTTGGTCAATAGT
>NZ_JAWRYN010001020.1:0-256 GCF_046534585.1 Peribacillus sp. SIMBA_075
TTGGAACATTTAGACCAGTTTCTGCAGATACTATTGAAGAGCATCATATGCACGCAGAGTATTACCATATGTCTGAAGAGACAGCTGCGTTATTAAACCGCGTGAAAGAGGATGGCGGCCGTATTATTACTGTAGGTACGACATCAACTCGTACGTTAGAAACGATTGCGACAGATCATAGTGGTAAGCTTTGCGCCGCTTCTGGCTGGACAGATATTTTTATGTACCCAGGATATGAATTTAAAGCAATTGATGG
>NZ_JAWRYN010001021.1:0-256 GCF_046534585.1 Peribacillus sp. SIMBA_075
TACAATATTATCATGGGCGGCATCTTTGCGTTATCCGCGCTCTAGATCTCCTTGGTTACAGCAGCATCCTTTATCAATTTTGGGGCACTCGTAGCCTTTACCTTTGTAAACCTTTCTGTCATTTTCCATTACTTTGTTAGACAAAAGAAGCGTTCTCCAAAAGAGTCCATCCGTTATTTTGTACTGCCGCTGATCGGCTCGCTTTTCAACATATGGCTATGGACCAATCTGAATGTGAACTCCTTGCTGCTTGGAT
>NZ_JAWRYN010001022.1:0-256 GCF_046534585.1 Peribacillus sp. SIMBA_075
CTTTAACGCTTCCTTATAAGGAATTAATGGTTTTATTGTTACATTTTCAAATTCTTTTAATTTCAACTCGTCTTGTTGCTTGTCAAATTGACCAATAAAAATAAAGTGTAATTTATCAAACAAACTCTTGTTTTCAATTTTCAATTTATCTAATGCATCACACAATGGAGTAATATCACGTAATGATTTATATATAGTCCCGGTATGAACAATATTAATCTTTTGCTCTTGCAATTCTATCGGCTTTTCTTCTTTT
>NZ_JAWRYN010000134.1:0-444 GCF_046534585.1 Peribacillus sp. SIMBA_075
GTAAAATAAAGGTCGAAACATAGGATAGATCAATTTCTGGTGCATTTAAAATAATTAATTCTAAATACCCACGGCATATCCCTTCCACCATAATTACTAGATCTAACAAGTATGGAATAACCTTTTCACCATAAATGGACAGTAAGCTATTCCGATAAAATGCATGAGACTCTAATTTCATCCTCATCATAAACTCTTCTACTTCTTTATTACATGGAATTGCATTTTCTCTTGCATGCATAATAATAAATTCTTTATGTTTTTGCACATCAGTAAACTGACAATATAATTGTTTTTCAAATTTTTCACGTGGTAATAAAGATTCTTTTTCAATATCCAGCATTTTCTTCTGAATCTTGTCATAATAATATCGAAGTGTGGCCAATAATAACTCATCTTTTGATTTGAAATATAAATAAAAGGCTCCTTTTGATATACCACATG
>NZ_JAWRYN010001023.1:0-256 GCF_046534585.1 Peribacillus sp. SIMBA_075
CTAGATGTTTCGAGATCCCAAATCCTTATGTTCGGATATTCCGCCTCTATTAATTTAATAACATGTGATCCAATCCCTTTTCCTTGATAATTAGGATCAACAAAAATACGATCAATTCGACCGTATGACTTACCAGAGATCGTAACTATAATACCCCCGATTATTTCTTTATCCATTATCACATTAAAAGAATCGAGTTCTTCAATCGAATATTTCATCATTTCAACTGAAGAATAACCTGGTGGTTGAATGTTAT
>NZ_JAWRYN010001024.1:0-256 GCF_046534585.1 Peribacillus sp. SIMBA_075
CAGCAAAGGCAGTTGGGATGTCACACCGCCGCATCGTCCTGCGGCACATCCTGCCAAATAGTATGGTGCCGGTCATCGTACAGGCGACGCTTGCGATCGGAACGGCAATTATTGAAGCGGCAGCTTTAGGTTTTTTAGGACTGGGTGCACAGGCGCCAAGTCCGGAGTGGGGAAAAATGCTAGCCGATGCAAGGCCTTATCTCATTCAAGCCCCATGGACTTTATTCTTCCCAGGGATAGCTATCATGCTGACGGT
>NZ_JAWRYN010001025.1:0-256 GCF_046534585.1 Peribacillus sp. SIMBA_075
CTAGGCAAAATCGACGCACCCGTTTTACCAGTGAAAGGGATGGAGGAACCATGGCAATATCGTAATAAGGCCCAAATTCCATTTTCCACAAATGACGCCGGTCAAGTGATTGCTGGTTTTTACAAAACAAAATCGCATACGATTGTCGATATGGATCGCTGTCTCATTCAAACGGGCGAGGCAGACGCAATTCTTTCTGGTCTAAAAAAAGAATTAACTGCTATCGGCATGCAACCATACAATGAGGCATCACATG
>NZ_JAWRYN010001026.1:0-256 GCF_046534585.1 Peribacillus sp. SIMBA_075
GTTAGTGCCCCAACTATTCCACATGTTCCAATGCTCGCTAAAGGCGGGAAACCTGTAGGTGATGGTTCATTCATTACAGGTGAAGCTGGACCAGAGTTATTTACGAAGAAGGGTAATTCAATCACAGTTACACCTTTATCATCAAAAGAAAAATCACTAGGTATCACTGGAACTATGAATCAATTAATGGGTGATATGAGCCGTATGATGGCTAGTTCTATGAATCAATTATCAGGCTTGAAAACTGTTATGAGTG
>NZ_JAWRYN010001027.1:0-256 GCF_046534585.1 Peribacillus sp. SIMBA_075
GGATTTGGCTTATCGCTTTGGACATTTGCGCTACGAAGTGGATGTTATGTATGTGACGGTCTTTATTTTGATCGTGCTGGTGCAATGCCTGCAATCGATTGGAAACCGCTTGGCGGCCAAGTATAAAAAAGATTAATGCTAGGAAACGGAAGGTGTAGACAAAAAATGGGAGAAAAAGCTTTATATATCGAAAAGGCCGATGCCATCGCAACGATTGTGATTGATCGTCCTGACAAGCGAAATGCTTTTACGCTGG
>NZ_JAWRYN010000135.1:0-443 GCF_046534585.1 Peribacillus sp. SIMBA_075
GGTATGAATCAAGGGGATGGTTGGAGACGATCAGCTGGTGAACTTGTATTTCCTTTCCAATAAAAGGTGCAGGATCAATTGGTATCACGCGCCAAACCTGTGCATGTGGGAGCTTGGATAAATCTTCTAGCGAAAGCGTATAACTGGAGATAGGACCTGTGTAAGACACAACCTGGTAGCCGTATGCTTCCACATATTGCCGAGCAGCGATTTCCGCCTCGGTGTCTGGATGCTCAGGAATAGTTTGTCTGCGACTCCAGCCAAGAACGAGTATGACGATGACTGAAAATAATAGCAGTGATATGCCTCGCTTCATAGCAGAAATTCCTCCATGCGGATCTTTTCCTGTTAGACGCTTGAGAGGTATAGTATGTTACATGATTTTCCAGTTACAAGAAGTCAGACCTACAGGCATTTAGGTGTGGTGTAACAGCAGGTAAAGT
>NZ_JAWRYN010001028.1:0-256 GCF_046534585.1 Peribacillus sp. SIMBA_075
GGCCGTGTTGTCGGCCTGGACTTCAGCCAAAATATGCTGGATGTTGGAGCATATAAGGTTGCGAATGCCGGAGTAGGCAATAGGATCAAGCTAGTAAATGCAGATGCCATGAAATTACCCTATGAGGATAACTCATTTGATTTTGCGACCATCGGCTTTGCTCTGCGCAATGTACCTGATGTTCAGCGAGTATTGAATGAAATGGCTCGCGTCGTAAAGCCGGGTGGCAAAGTTGTTTCTTTGGAAGTGTCCAAGC
>NZ_JAWRYN010001029.1:0-256 GCF_046534585.1 Peribacillus sp. SIMBA_075
CTACCAAGCGGAGCTCCGCAGCCAGAAAAGCGACAGCAACCTTCGTACCCGGTGCTCGCCGCCGACACGAGAAATGCGTGCTGAACGAACATTCATGAACGGCGATGATCGACATTCAAGGGCCGACTGATGCCACGGGCCGAGCATTGTGACGAGCTGGAACGTCGTGCCGAGCGTGCTTCGGCGCTTGGGACAGTGCCGCGTTGGCCTCTCCCAGCGCAGCGGCCGCTTTCGTGCGCTCAGTAATGTCGCGCAT
>NZ_JAWRYN010001030.1:0-256 GCF_046534585.1 Peribacillus sp. SIMBA_075
TGATCGCGCGGAGGAGGGTCGACTTGCCGGACCCGGACGGGCCGAGGATGACGGTCACCGTGCCGGCCTCGATGGTCAGGTCGACACCGCGAAGAACCGGCCGGTCGCCGAACGCTTTGGTCGCGTTGGCGATCTCGATCCCGGCGGTCATCGACGTGCTCCCTGTGACGTGCGCAGGCTGCGGCGAAGACGCTGGAACGGAGTCGGCGGCAGCGAGCGCACGGCTCCGCGGGCGTAGAAGCGCTCGACGTAGTAC
>NZ_JAWRYN010001031.1:0-256 GCF_046534585.1 Peribacillus sp. SIMBA_075
CTTATGCAATTTCTCCGAACACCAGTACCAAGATTTCCATGTTGGCGCACCGCAAAAAGGGGTCTACGAAGAAATATTTTCCACGAATGCAGCACAGTTCGGCGGCACGGCGGAAGAGTTGCAGCGGACGGCAGAAACGCTTGATGTGCCTTGCGATGGCCAGCCTTTTTCATTGAAGCTTGAGTTGCCGCCGTTCACGATGAATATCTGGAAAAAGAGAAAAGATGGGAGTGGTTTATTGTGAAGGAAAAAGTAG
>NZ_JAWRYN010001032.1:0-256 GCF_046534585.1 Peribacillus sp. SIMBA_075
GTATTCATTACAGTGAAAGATCAACTAAGCAAATTACCGAAAAATCGTTTATACACACTGTGTGCATCTTCTATGTCAACAGTATCAATGTCAATCGTCGGTTCTTACATGAAAATGATTGATCCAAAATATGTAGTAACAGCACTTGTATTAAACTTATTCAGTGGATTCATTATCGTTCATATTATTAATCCATATGAAGTAAAAGAAGAAGACGATATTTTAGAATTACAAGAAGATAAAAAACAAACATTCT
>NZ_JAWRYN010001033.1:0-256 GCF_046534585.1 Peribacillus sp. SIMBA_075
GCAAATAAGAGATGGTTATTCGTATCATCTACTCTCATTAAGCAAACTGTTCGTAGCCAATTGATTGAAGATGAGTATAGCGACGATAATATTTTCATACTAGATGGAATTGTGTCGACAAAGCGTGCAAATGAAAGACACTGGCAGCTCGTTCGTGAAATCATGAGATTGCCTGCAACGAAAGTTGTGGAACATCCGGATGTGTTTGTGAGTCAGTCAGAATACACATTGGATGATTTTGATTATATTATCGAAT
>NZ_JAWRYN010000136.1:0-443 GCF_046534585.1 Peribacillus sp. SIMBA_075
GCAGCGAATGGAGTAGATTTACGAGATCCACGGAAACCAAGTGCACCAGCACTAGACCAAGAAAGTGCGTTACCATGAGTATCTGTAAGTGTTACGATTGTGTTGTTGAAAGTAGAACGAATATGAGCTATACCAGCTTCAATATTCTTTTTCACACGTTTTTTACGAGTGTTTGTTTTACGTGCCATTGTTAGTTCAACCTCCTTTACTTATTATTTCTTTTTATTTGCTACTGTACGACGTGGACCTTTACGTGTACGAGCATTGTTTTTAGAGTTTTGACCACGAACTGGTAAACCACGACGGTGACGAAGACCACGGTAAGAACCGATCTCCATTAGACGTTTAATGTTAAGAGATACTTCACGACTAAGGTCTCCCTCAACTTTAATACGATCGATGATATCACGGATACGTCCTAATTCATCTTCCGATAAATCACG
>NZ_JAWRYN010001034.1:0-256 GCF_046534585.1 Peribacillus sp. SIMBA_075
CTTTTTTGATGAATAAGGTTTCAAATAAACTAGCTACGCTGATGCTCGCGACTGTACTGGGTACAGCATCCCTTCCATTGGCAGCCCAAAACGTATCCGCTGCAGCAGCTCCACTGACTGCACAAGAAATCCAGCAAGCCGTAAGCGAGCTTTCCCAGCTCCGCGTGCTGCAAGGCTATCAAGACCGCTCCATGGGAATTCACAATCAAATTACGCGTGCAGAGCTAGCCAAAATGGTCGTCCTGACATTCGGCTT
>NZ_JAWRYN010001035.1:0-256 GCF_046534585.1 Peribacillus sp. SIMBA_075
TGTTCCTCTGGCAGGTGTCGGGATATTTAATAGCTATATAGATTCACTTTGGTTATTCCCGCATAAAAATAAGTGGAATGATGTTCAGTACGGGTTTAACGAGAGACAACAGAAAACAAATTATATAACGTACCGTCCGTTTACATATGATGGAGTTATACTTGGAAGTAGTAGAACGACTTTTATTAACGAGAATGACTTCACCGGGTTAAACGCATTTAATTATGCGGTAAGCAGTACAGATCCGCGTGAGTAT
>NZ_JAWRYN010001036.1:0-256 GCF_046534585.1 Peribacillus sp. SIMBA_075
GCTTTCATTGACTCCTGTGATAACCATTACAGCATATCAGCATATGCTTATATGTTCAAGGAGAGATTAGGCTAACATTCTTTATCAGCCGCTCCTTATGCAGCAAAAAGGAGCGGGAATATCCCCGCTCCTACTCATGGCAATTCTGTTTTCAATGGTGATGCCCTGTGGTCTCATGATCTGCTTGCCCTTGGCAGCGAATCGAGTCATCGTGCGGATGATCATCTGTTTCGAGCTGGACGGTGACATGGCCGAT
>NZ_JAWRYN010001037.1:0-256 GCF_046534585.1 Peribacillus sp. SIMBA_075
GATATTCTATTTTCCACTTCATTATACAACAACATGATCGTATTGTGAACAAAAAAAGTGTAACTTACTATAAATAAGTTATTAATTTTATATAATTAAAGAACGATCACTATATTTTACAATACAACCCATATTTTTTATAATTCGGTATTTCTCTTATGAATCCCCCTAGTCATATGTCGTCAAAAGTGATAAGATGTTGAATTGTTAAGATAAGAACATTTTCTGAGTTATGGAGGAAATGTCATGAAGAAAG
>NZ_JAWRYN010001038.1:0-256 GCF_046534585.1 Peribacillus sp. SIMBA_075
GTTTTGTAAATAGGCAAATAACGATTCCTTTTTCAACCGCAGTAAGTATACTAGACGTATAGTATATTTTAAGAGGAATGATGAATGTGCAAGGAAAAAGAGGGCGTCCGCGCAATGTAGAAACGCATAAGTCAATCCTTTCCGCATCCTACGAGCTCTTGTTGGAAGATGGCTTTAAAGCGGTCACCGTAGATAAAATTGCGGAGCGAGCGAAAGTTAGCAAGGCAACGATATACAAATGGTGGCCAAACAAAGC
>NZ_JAWRYN010001039.1:0-256 GCF_046534585.1 Peribacillus sp. SIMBA_075
GTCGGCCGGTTAAGACAACATGATAGGGACTTGGTGAGTGCGATTGTTCGATGCAACAAACCCCTTCATCAACGTACTGAGCATCGCCTGTCCGCTTCTAGGGGCCGTACTCGTTGTGATATTCCGGGAACCGATTGTCGAATGGTTGCAGGGCATCGTTCCCCAAAAAGACACCACAAAGGTAAGGGCCGCCGTGTTCGTCGGGGCCTTCGCCATAGCGGCGTTCATCGCTGGATGGATCCTTGCGGTTCTTGTC
>NZ_JAWRYN010001040.1:0-256 GCF_046534585.1 Peribacillus sp. SIMBA_075
TCGCGCAGCGGGTCCTGGAACTGACCACCTCCGATGAGTCCGAGCTGATGGGCACCATCGAAGAAAATTTTGCCGCCCCATTCCGAGACGATCGTAGACATTTCTTTCAGCGGGAAAGGAAACAGCGTCATGGATGCACCGAGAGTGACCAATTTGGGGCGAACTTGTCTGGCTACCTTGGCGAATTCCTCCAGGTCGACAGTCAGTTCGATCGGGTCCATCGGCACGTCGGTAATATGTAAGCCGCGAACGCCAG
>NZ_JAWRYN010001041.1:0-256 GCF_046534585.1 Peribacillus sp. SIMBA_075
GTCATCGACGCCCTCGAGGGGCTCCCGGACCGCGACTTCGAGAGCCCGGTGCAGGTCACGGAGGGCATCAGCGACAGCTGACGGGGACGTCAGCCGAAGATCATCGGGCGGTCGTCGTCATCGTCGAGCGCTGCCGGCGACTCCAGCTCGACGAGCACCGGCACGTGGTCGCTTGGGGCGGTGCCCTTGCGCTCGTTGCGGTGGATGCTCGCGCCCACCACGCGATCGGCGAACGCCCGCGAGCCGAGGATGAAGT
>NZ_JAWRYN010001042.1:0-256 GCF_046534585.1 Peribacillus sp. SIMBA_075
CGGTTATTCGTTCGACTTCCTTTCCAGAGACCTCAAGTGACGAGATTCCGCTCGTTTTTGATGAGCATACAGCTGAAACAAGAATCTACTATGCGCTTGACCTTGGAAGCACCTACAGATTAATTGATGAGAAGATGCTTCAAAAGGAAAACTGGACAAAAGAGCGAATCAGGGAAACCGCAAGCTTTAACGTCCGCTCACTTGAAACCGTGGTGAAAATGGATGAAGTCGCAGGCAATCGGTTTTATTTCTTCCG
>NZ_JAWRYN010001043.1:0-255 GCF_046534585.1 Peribacillus sp. SIMBA_075
TGTCACATCTACTAAAGAGCGAGAACATGGTAAAACCATGCTTCCAGTTATATGTAGATGTGACATTACCATTTGACATTAAAACAACTGAGGTGTTCCAAACTTCACAAGAAGAATTTGAAACTGAAGCTGAAATTCATTGTTTAGAAGGAGAAGTACTTGACTTACTGCCCGTAATCAAGGAAAATATACTTTTGGAGATTCCAATGCAAATTTTCAGTGATGATGTTTCTGGTGGAGCACCGATGCAAGGTC
>NZ_JAWRYN010001044.1:0-255 GCF_046534585.1 Peribacillus sp. SIMBA_075
CTTTTTACTTCTTCTTTGATGAATGTCAGGATATCGAGTTGTCTTTTTGATAGCTTCGTCATCTTTTGCACCTCAAAACGTCAATTTTAAAGAAATTATAGCATGTTTTTCCTAACAGTACAAACATAGGTTCGAAAAAAACGTTTGACAGAAACGTTTGTTCGTATTTATAATGAATGACAGAAAGAGCGAACGCATATTCTGTTAGGGGAGATGACATTATGAGGTTAAAAGAATCTATTATTTTTATTGGGG
>NZ_JAWRYN010001045.1:0-255 GCF_046534585.1 Peribacillus sp. SIMBA_075
GCCGGCTGATTTCTTCGCGTCTGCCGTACTCTGTGCCACCACGGACGCGTTACGCGCCACCTCTTCCACCATCAGTTCAAGACGACGCAGCACCTCCGGCCGGGCATCATCCTCCGTCATGGCACAGAGAAAATCATTCAGCGTCCCCGGTTGTGAATCTTCATACACGGTGATGGTCCCGGCGTGCGATGGTGGAAAACCGTCAACCTGCAGGATGACACTGTACTGACCGTACTCCACATCCATGCTGTAACG
>NZ_JAWRYN010001046.1:0-255 GCF_046534585.1 Peribacillus sp. SIMBA_075
CGAGAAAAATACCCTGGTGTCAATCTGCGAATTCTAGTCGGGTCTTCTGCCTACGTCATGGAAAAAGTCTTGAGCAAGGAAGCAGACTTTGGTCTCGTTCGTACCGTTTCACATCCGCTGATTGACTCGTATCATTTGCATACAGATACGCTGCGTCTTGTCGTCCCTCCCCACCACCCATTCACCACCCTGCCCCCAGGCAAGCTAAACTGGTCGATTGTGGGAAGGGAACCACATATCGTCCTTGCTCACGGT
>NZ_JAWRYN010001047.1:0-255 GCF_046534585.1 Peribacillus sp. SIMBA_075
GACTTATCGCCATCGGGGTCATGATCGCGTTCTTTTTGCTGTGCATGCTGCTTTTCTTTTTGCTGGCCTTTGCCGTTGGCGGAGCTTTTGACCCATTTTTGTTAGTTGGCAAAGATTCGAACCCGGTATTTATGGTCATACTGTTCATCTTTGGCTACTTTGCATTTATTATCGGTTCGATCCTTTTCCCGGGATATTTCCTCTTGCGCTGGAGCTTTTATATGCCGGTCGTATTGTTTGAAGGAGACGGGATAG
>NZ_JAWRYN010001048.1:0-255 GCF_046534585.1 Peribacillus sp. SIMBA_075
TGGTATGCTTCACTTGCTTTCTCGAGCGGCACGATATGGGAGATGATCTCGCGCGGATCGAACTCGCCTTTTTCAATTTTGTCGAGAAGCATCGGCATTAAGTGAACGACTGGCGCTTGCCCCATTTTCATCGTCACGTTGCGCTCGAACAGGTTGCCGAGCGGGAATTGGTTATAAGTCAATCCGTAAACGCCTGTCAATTGGATGGTCCCGAATTTGCTGACGGCATCTTTCGCGATATCGATGGCGCTCAAT
>NZ_JAWRYN010001049.1:0-255 GCF_046534585.1 Peribacillus sp. SIMBA_075
GTCGCAGTGATGAAAAATATGCGTCTTGGCGTGAACGGAAGCGGATTTATCGCGGCGCAATTTGAGAAGAAAATCAAATCATCATCTGAAGTATTTGCTCAGCAATTCTTAAGAATCCATGTTAGAGATCAAGTCGGGGCATTCTCCCGGATTACATCTATTTTTTCTGAAAGAGGCATCAGCTTTGAAAAGATCCTTCAGCTTCCTGTGAAAGGGCATGATGAGCTGGCTGAAATTGTGATTATTACACATCAG
>NZ_JAWRYN010001050.1:0-255 GCF_046534585.1 Peribacillus sp. SIMBA_075
GCAAGCCCTTCTGCAATCGCCGTTTTACCGACGCCAGGCTCCCCGATCAATACCGGGTTGTTTTTCGTTCTACGGCTCAAGACTTCAATCACACGCGTGATTTCGTCGCTGCGCCCGATGACCGGATCCAAGCTGCCTTCACGCGCGACTTGTGTCAAATCACGTGCTAGGCCGTCCAAAGTCGGCGTATTGGCCGAAGCATTCGGGCTGGTGCCAGTTGAGGCTTGCTCGTTGCTGCCAAGCAGCTGCAATACT
>NZ_JAWRYN010001051.1:0-255 GCF_046534585.1 Peribacillus sp. SIMBA_075
AGAGAGGACATCTGTTCTTCCGGCAACTGAATGCTCATCGCTGGCTTGATCGCTAAAAAAAGACGATAGTTTTCATCAAATTGCTCGCGGAATTGGAAAAAATCCCTTTCAACTGCCGATTGCTGCAAATTTTGCACTTGGTTCGCGAGGGAAGGATAGTAACTACGCCACATCGGCTGGTTCATATGCGTAAGCGCATCAATGGCTACACGGACCTGCGTTGCATGCCAGAGCAGCTGCTGTTCGCTCACGTTT
>NZ_JAWRYN010001052.1:0-255 GCF_046534585.1 Peribacillus sp. SIMBA_075
GATCAGCGGGTCGGCCTGTCCGGGGAGCTGGGCGCGCAGCGTGAGCGCTCCGGGCGCCGCGACCGGCCCGGTGCGGCGGGGGTCGATGCGCGCGATGGTCGCGGCGACCTCCGAGATGCTGGCCGCCGCGTCCGCGGTGACGACGATGTCATCGCTGCTGCCGGAGGGCCGGGCGAGAGTCAGTTTCAGTCGCACTTCTGCACCATACCCAGTTCCGCCCGCGTGAGCGGATGGGGACCGCTCCCCATCGCCCTC
>NZ_JAWRYN010001053.1:0-255 GCF_046534585.1 Peribacillus sp. SIMBA_075
GCGGGTCGGCGGCGATCGCCCACCCATCCACCGCATACCTCGAAACGGTGTCCACGCATTCCTCCTTCTCCTCCGGGCTCGGGCTGGTCGAGCCGACCACTCCTATCAGTCCCCGTTGCAGTTCCGGGCCCATGTGTGTGGTGTCGATGATGACTTCCCGCATGATCGTTCACTCCCCTGCTCGATCGTTTTGTTTGCATTTCAGGCGGAGAGATCGAGAGCGAGAGGGAGAGGCGGAGTGCCGGGACGTGGAAT
>NZ_JAWRYN010001054.1:0-255 GCF_046534585.1 Peribacillus sp. SIMBA_075
GCCCCGCTAAGGAAAAAAGTAATAAGCAGGATTATATAATAAGCAGGCAGTATTCTCAGGGCTCGCCTTTTGATAAAAGAAATTGCACCATTAAGACCATTAGGAACCCTGGATGCGCTAAGTGTTATAACAAATCCACTTATTAGAAAGAATAGATCGACACCTGTCCCTCCCCACCGGAAAAGAGTATCACCTAGCCCTGGATTAACAACGTTGATGTTCCAGCGAAAGTGAAAAAGCACTACGCTTAGAGCG
>NZ_JAWRYN010001055.1:0-255 GCF_046534585.1 Peribacillus sp. SIMBA_075
GGCGGAACATCCGGCAATACACAACGGATCGTTTCCATGAGCTATGATTGTGACGGTGATGCACTCGTTGTGCAGGTTGTACCGAACGGTCCTGCTTGCCATACAGGAGCCTATAGCTGTTTTTCCAATGAACTGCCTGGAGCAGAAGCAAAGGAACTACAAGTGGGCAACCAAGCTGATCGTTTTGCGATCCTGGGTGAGCTCGAACAATTGATTGCTGCACGTGAGCTGGAGCGTCCTGAAGGCTCTTATACG
>NZ_JAWRYN010001056.1:0-255 GCF_046534585.1 Peribacillus sp. SIMBA_075
CTTTTTGAGTACGTAATAGAAAAATAAACAGTCATTATCTAATATTTTGTTGTAAATTGTCAAGTTTCATCAGAATTTCACATTTTTAGAGTAACAATTTCTTTAAAAATATTGAATTATAAAGGAGAATCGTATAATATAGGCGTTGATAATGATTTATCTACATCTTTGTAGTATAGAATTTGTAAAAATTGCCTACAAATGAAAGTAAGACTCATTTTATGATCATTATACAGTCTTATCTTTGGGAGGAGG
>NZ_JAWRYN010000137.1:0-438 GCF_046534585.1 Peribacillus sp. SIMBA_075
TAAAAAGTGCAGCCACGCAGACCTTTGATGGTATTGCACAGAATATGGCGGCGATGCTGACCGGCAGTGAGCAGAACTGGCGCAGCTTCACCCGTTCCGTGCTGTCCATGATGACAGAAATTCTGCTTAAGCAGGCAATGGTGGGGATTGTCGGGAGTATCGGCAGCGCCATTGGCGGGGCTGTTGGTGGCGGCGCATCCGCGTCAGGCGGTACAGCCATTCAGGCCGCTGCGGCGAAATTCCATTTTGCAACCGGAGGATTTACGGGAACCGGCGGCAAATATGAGCCAGCGGGGATTGTTCACCGTGGTGAGTTTGTCTTCACGAAGGAGGCAACCAGCCGGATTGGCGTGGGGAATCTTTACCGGCTGATGCGCGGCTATGCCACCGGCGGTTATGTCGGTACACCGGGCAGCATGGCAGACAGCCGGTCGCAGG
>NZ_JAWRYN010001057.1:0-255 GCF_046534585.1 Peribacillus sp. SIMBA_075
ATTACATTGATGGAGATGCGGCATTTATCTTTGTCCTGACAATGCTGTATGAGCTCATGAACAACACGAAGACGGTTAGAGCGGCTTTTGATCGAGCGAGCTCTATTGATGAAGAAACGAAATTATTTCAACTATATATGCAAAAATAATCAAAGGGCTGAGAGATCAAGCCTTTTTTTTCATCCTCTCATAATTGTGACGAAAATGTGACAATTGTGTTTTTTGTAAACTAAAAAGGGGTGATGCAAAGTCTAT
>NZ_JAWRYN010001058.1:0-255 GCF_046534585.1 Peribacillus sp. SIMBA_075
GGGAATGTCGGCATCGCCAGAAGGAAATCCTCCTGCAACAGCGCGTCCAACTCGATTTCATCGCCTTCAAGCGGCAGAATGTCGCTGTCTTCGTCCTCACCTAACACCGGATCATCTTCCGGAGCGAATGTTTCGGAAAACGAAACAGCCGCATGGTGAGTATACGGATTCAGGCATCTTGCACAAATGAAATTGACGTCGGCTTTCATCTTGCCGGTTACGTAGTAAAGATTACCGAGCTGCACTGCCTCGCCT
>NZ_JAWRYN010001059.1:0-255 GCF_046534585.1 Peribacillus sp. SIMBA_075
ACAGAAATGTCCTTCAATTTGATTTCATTACCCACCGACAGGATGTCTGTGATTATGATGAGGAAATTCGTCGGCTCGGGGGGCGCATCTTTTACGTCCCAAGTATTGGGGCGTCCTCTCCTTTGGCTTTTGTGAAAACATTGACAAAGACGATCAAGCGAACAGGACCTTATCAGGCAGTGCATGCACATACGGATTTTCAAACAGGTTTTTCCGCACTTGCTGCTAAACTTGCGGGCGTTAAGGTGCGCATTT
>NZ_JAWRYN010001060.1:0-255 GCF_046534585.1 Peribacillus sp. SIMBA_075
TGCGAATACGCTTTAAAAAATCCAAGTGATATTCGCTCTATTTCCTTTTCCATACATTTAATGTTCTCTTTCAACTCCAATGTAAACTCTTGTTCTTTATAATTCATTTCCGTCTCCCCACACATAGAAAAAGAGAATATAATAACATATTCTCTTTTCTCAAATATATTTCATTATCTCACAGCCCGTCCCTTTCACAAATAACCATTTTGCTCGCACCATGTATGAAATTGTCCTACATCTACTCCAACTAAC
>NZ_JAWRYN010001061.1:0-255 GCF_046534585.1 Peribacillus sp. SIMBA_075
TGAAAGTGATGGAAGAAAGACAGGCAGTCATCGTCAATGATTTAAATGAAGAGGTGCTCTGCTATGAATTCCTGGGAATGATGGACAAGGACACCTTCAGGATTTTCATCAACGCTCAGAACGGTCAGGAAGAAAAAGTCGAGCGTTTGAAAAGCACGGAACAGCTTTATTAAAAAGAAAACGGGCTAAATGGCCCGTTTTTTCTTGTGTAGATGAAAAATTATGGAAAACAAGAGCGGGGAATGGCATAATGGA
>NZ_JAWRYN010001062.1:0-255 GCF_046534585.1 Peribacillus sp. SIMBA_075
GGATGTTGTTCCTAAATTTTCGGAATGGTCGAAGCAAGGTGAAATGGGCCGTCGTAAACTAACGCAATTCACGCGTTACTTTACAATTGTTCTTGCGTTTATTCAGGGGTTTGGTATGTCAATTGGTTTTAACGGTATGGTAGGTGGGCAATTAATTTTGAATCCTGGTTGGAGCACTTATTTATACATTGCTACGGTACTGACTGCTGGTACTGCATTTTTAATGTGGTTAGGTGAACAGATTACAGCTAAAGG
>NZ_JAWRYN010001063.1:0-255 GCF_046534585.1 Peribacillus sp. SIMBA_075
TATGTCGTGTTCTTCAAGAAGGTACTGTACGTCAAGATTCTAAAATTACATTATTAGAGCGTCCATCAAACAATGTATCTGTTTTGTTCTCTAACGAAATTTATTTTCATAATAGGAAAGATAAAGATGGCATTGCGAAGGTTCTTGCTGTACAAGAACTAGCCGAGATTTGGCGTGGTCAGTTAGAGGATCGTCTTTCGAAGTTAAAATAATAAATCCCACCTTTTATAGGTGGGACTCTATTTATCTATCATA
>NZ_JAWRYN010001064.1:0-255 GCF_046534585.1 Peribacillus sp. SIMBA_075
CTTGCTCGCCGCCGCCAGGTCGGCCGGCGGGCGGGTCAGCGTGAAGGTGCCCAGTTTCACCAGCCTGCGGGTTTCCGGCCATGCGGTCGACGGATCCTCGATGCGGTCGCCGGGCTCGGCGACCTGCGCGTACCAGTCGAAGACCACCGGTCCTTTGGCCAGGCGCGCCAGGATCTCCTGCTGCAGGTAATCGGGGCCCTGCGCCTTCAGTTCGGCGGGCGTGAGGTAGTGCTCCCCGGCGCGCGGCACGTAGCG
>NZ_JAWRYN010001065.1:0-255 GCF_046534585.1 Peribacillus sp. SIMBA_075
TAGACGAGTCCAGCCACATTGGGGCGGTTACCTGCCTCACTGATTACGACCCCGCCGTAGCTATGGGCTACCAGTAGGACAGGGCCGTCCTGCATATCCAAGATGCGATGGGTGGCATCGACATCCGCCTGAAGCGAGGTGATTGGATTCTGAACCAAGGTAACATTCAATCCACGAGCCGTCAGGTCATCGGAGACCTGGCGCCAACCCGAAGCATCGGCGAATGCCCCATGTACTATCACGATGTTGCGCAAG
>NZ_JAWRYN010001066.1:0-255 GCF_046534585.1 Peribacillus sp. SIMBA_075
TTTCAACTTTCGCTGTAACAGTTGCTCCTTCTACGAAAGGAACACCCACTTTAGTATCGTCTCCACCTACAAATAGAACTTTATCAAATGTTACTGTTTCGCCAGCTTCTGCGTTCACTTTCTCAACGTAGATTTCTTGGCCAGCTTCCACTTTGATTTGTTTTCCACCAGTTTCAATAATTGCGTACATATCCTTGCACCTCCTCTTAGACTAAGACTCGCCTCTCCAGGTGATCTTGCGATGCTTAAAAACCT
>NZ_JAWRYN010001067.1:0-255 GCF_046534585.1 Peribacillus sp. SIMBA_075
GTATGCGGATTGTCAGATCAAAAGAGGAGCTGAATGAAGGCTATGACCGTGCAAAGTCAGAGGCGAAAGCTGCTTTTGGAAATGACGAAGTATACGTTGAGAAACTGATTGAAAATCCGAAACATATTGAAGTGCAGGTGATTGGTGACAATCACGGCAATATCATTCATTTATATGAGCGTGACTGCTCTGTCCAAAGGCGTCACCAAAAGGTCATTGAAGTTGCGCCAAGTGTGTCTCTTACAGATCAATTAC
>NZ_JAWRYN010000138.1:0-436 GCF_046534585.1 Peribacillus sp. SIMBA_075
CATAGAATCGAAGGATCTCTGATTAGAAGGTCAGCCCTGCTTGAAAAAATGCCTATTCCTAAATGATCAAAATTTGATTCAAAGATACAGCATAAACGATAATTTCGAAGATGAGAAAACCTCTTGGCCGCCAAGGGGTTTTATTTTTGATGGGCTCCTTTAAGAGTGATTATGTAATTTGTTTTTTATGGAAAGTGAACTTTACATATTTACCTTTTTATGTTAATTTTACGGAAAGTTTACTTAATTCTTAAATGGGTAAACTAACGGGTGCGTTAGCTGAAGATCGGAGCTGTCGGCTTTATTTCAGAAAATTGAATTGCAATTTTACAAAATAGAAAAAATAACCCCGAAAGATCGGAGGGCACTGAAAAAGTCCCTTCTGGGCCAATAGAGGTAGATTTTCTCAGTTTATTCTGAGGAAATCTACCTTTTT
>NZ_JAWRYN010000017.1:0-89739 GCF_046534585.1 Peribacillus sp. SIMBA_075
GCTAAGGAAAATGGCCCCGGTACAATACCGGGACCATTTATTAGCTGCTTAGGCACTTTTTTATACTGTCCGTAAAATGGGGCACAGTTCAAAGGCGAGGGCTTTCATTTTTTCATTCTTTCTCCGTACACGTCTTCTCAAGTCATCTGGTCCTGGTTATCCATATAATCACTGTATGCTTTTTCCGCTGCGGCTTCCGAAGAGAACAATGCATCATCATCTTCAATAGTATGAAATGTATCGTTCAAGAACAAGGCAACTGCATTTGGATCTTTGGGATGCGGGACAATTTCCGCTGCCCTTATATTCGAAACGGTAGGAACATGGGAATTATTATAAATCACAAACACCTCGTCTCCGACTTGAACCTCTTTCGCGTTGATTACACCCATTGAATTCTTCCTTTCCATTACTGATTTCCTTTAGTTTATGGAAAGATGCTTAGAATTATTTATGACAAATACCAGGCCGCGTAAAGCGGAATTATGAATGGGGCCCCTTCTATATGAAGGAGCCCGACATTCACTTAAGCATATTCATCTTCTGCAGAAAATCGATTGGATGCTGTTTCCGGAAAAACTCCCTTAGCATGTAGGCCACACCATCTTGATCATTGGAGCGCGTCACCCATTTTGCCACTTTCCTAACTTCCTCATCCGCATTGCCCATGGCAACACCCAGACCAGAACAGGCAATCATCTCCATATCATCCAATCCATCTCCAATCGAGACGATTTCCGTTCTTTTCACCTCTAAATGATCAGCTAAATACAATACACCACTCCATTTAGAAACACCCTTTGGAACAATTGTCAGCTTATGTCCTGGATGCAAGATTGCATCTACCTCAGGGAACATTTCCTTTATTAATTTCAGCATATCATTTTGATCACTTTTTTCTGAAAATATTATATCCATTTTCGTAGGGGCCATCGGCTGGTCAATGAGCTCTTCACTGATATCATCCACATAATTTTGCGCATAAATATTTTGATCATTCAGATACATAACCGTTTTGCCAAGTAAATTCTCAGGGAGGTTCACCCGATTTCCCAGCGAGTATTTTTCATGGACGAGCAAAATTTGGCATGTGGCCTTTTCAAGCATTTGTACAAGCTCTGCAGTCAGTTCTTCTGAAATTCTTTTTACCATAATGGGCTTTTCAATGGAAGCTCCGACAAAAGCTCCTTGCTGAGCAACGATCATCGGATTTATTTTTAGGGCTTTGGCCACTTTTTTTGCTGAATGATAGTTTCTTGACGTTACAAGTGCAACATGGACACCTTTTTGGTGTACATAATCGATTGCTTCTTTAGTCGATTTATTTAAACGGCCATTCGACTGGAGCAATGTCCCGTCGATATTGACCGCAAGTAGACGATATACCATGCTGATCTCCCCCATCTGTAGTATCCTCTTTCAAATTTATGACTAAAATTTAGAGAGTAGAACAAATAGTAGTTCATGACCCTTGCATACGGTACATTCTTGGGAACAAAAAAACTCCCAACCATTATAGAAGGGAGTCTCCAACTCTTATTGCTGTTGCTCAGGCAAGCCATATAAATCTTCAAGCGGCTTCATGATAATTTTATTGAGGTCTGCGATCACCATGCTCATCCGTTGTTCAGCTTCCATCAATTGTGAAATGGTTGGGTTTTGTTGGACAAGCTGTACCGTCTTTTGTGCTTGCTCAACCTCTTCTGGAGCGATCTCCTGTCCCATCATTTGCTTTTGCTGCAATGACATCTGCAGATTGCGGAAGTTTTCAAACATTCCTTTTGTTGCTTCATCAGAATTGACAAGATCATATAAGCGTTGCAAGTCGGCATATTCATTACTTGCCCTAATCGCCTTTTCCATTTCGTACGCTGCATCATATACGTTATTCATTTATTTCCCCTCCCTGTAATCATTGTATTCCTACATCTTTTCCACTATAACAAATCCACTTGAGAATTACACGTCATCCTATTAAAACAGTTACGAAACCTTGAAATAAACCGATGATTCCACCAAGCAAAGCCCCGAGGTATGTGATCATGGACAATTCTCTCTTAGTGATTGAAACGACCATTTCCTCAAGCCGGGACACCGAAAATGACGAAACCTGTTCTTCCACGATATCGTCCAAGTGAAGCTTTTGGAAAAGCGGCTGAAAATGCTTGATTAAATACTCGGCACCTTTTCCCACGAAAATCGGGACACCTTTTTCCACAATGGTGTTAGTGAAACTGGCTGTCAATTCTCGAACCGGCTTATTCATGATAGAAGAGACTGGCATCATTTCTGCCGTTTTTTCGGTAATCAATTGTCTAATCGTTTCTTTACCGATCAATTCCTCTATTTTCTCTACATCCCATTTCTCCAGATTTCCCCACTCTTTCATCATCATCCCTGACAATATATCAATCGTTCGGGATTGTTCAAAGAATTTTATGATTTCCGGCTGGATCTTATCAATTAACTTTTCGTTTCCAATGAACATCTGAATTAAATTGATCATCTTGCCCCGTTCCTTGAAGAAATCATCCAACATGTCTTCAAGACGGCCTTTGCCTTCTGCACTGTTAAAATACTCTTTTCCCTTTTTTACGATGAATCGTGACATATCAGGAATCGAGTCAAGTGCTTTTTGTTGAATCTGCGGCGGGACGATATCCTTCAAGCTTTTGCTCCGGTTCTCTTCCGACCATGTTTCATATTTACCAAGAATGAATGCTTGTAATCTCTGTTCTATCGTGAATGAAGAATTCTTCATTCCCAATTGATCAAGCAATTGAGCAGTACTTTTTTCAGTGGACAATGCTTTCTTTACTTCTGCCTGAACGAAAATTTTCATATTCTGTATAGAGGCATCATTGATGACTTTACTTTGGATGCTCTCTGGCGTGATTAAATGATCAACCACCAACTTACCCAACTGTTTCGCTAACTCATCCTGCCGCTTCGGGATCAACCCTGGTGTCAACGGCAGCTGTTTCCCGAAAATATAGATTGGTTTATAAGGTCTGAATAGCATTCGGATAGCCAATAAATTGGTGAAACCTCCTATTACAGCACCTACGACAACCATAAACAGTATCTTTACCCAAAACTCATCCATGAAAATTTCTCCTTTTATTGCTTGAACTATGGGCTTAATGACACCTTCTGATAAAAAAAACATAGAATGTGTTATCCACTTTTGCCCATCATTTAATTATAAAAGGATATCAAACTTAGTGCAAACGGGGAATTATTATGAACCTTAACCATCAGAAAGTTTTCATTACGGTAAACCCTGCAGTGACTAGAAAGAAGGCGCTTCTGTTTATCGAAGAAAAACTATTTGAGGAATGGGGCCTTCAATTTGGAGAACCCGTTACGATCATGGCTGGATGCCGTTCCGTCCCTGTGCTTGTCCAACCATTCCCTTCATCAATGCCTACATTGAAACTTTCATTTGACATGAACCAGATTTTATCCTTACCTGCTTTTCCAGATCCAACTTCCGTCACATTTCATAAGGAAGAAAGGTCAATCAAAATAGGCCCTTTCTTCGCTGCACTCATGAACCAGACTCCCTTGCAAGACGGGACATTCGGCGAAATGGAAAAATTTTACCAGGAAATGAAATCATACTGTAATCAACAGGGTATCCCCTTCTATTTAGTAAAACTTCAGTCGCTTAAAGATGGAGTAGTAGAAGGATATCAGACAGGGCCAGATGGCTGGCACATCTTGCCCCTCCCCATTCCTGATGTCTTTTATAACAGGATCCATTCGCGCAAACTTGAAGCATCGCATGCTTTCGAGCTGTTCAAAAATGAACTGGAGGCACGGTCGATACCGATGTTCAATGGAAGGTTCCTTTCCAAATATGATGTACATGAGCTATTGATCTCAGAAAATGATTTGCTGCCAAATTTGCCTGATACGATACTTTTTAACGAAAAGGAGCCGTTCTTGACATTTATAGAAAAGCATTCGGTAATCTACTTCAAACCGGCATCTGGCAGTCAAGGCAGGAATATTTGCAGGTTAACGCAAGTAGCTGAAAAATGGAAAATCGAGCACTCCGGACATCTCCGGGATGTACATTTTGCAGATACGGATGAAAAATTGTATAACGCCTTAAAAAGATTTTCCAGAAAACAAGCCTTCATTCTTCAAAAGGGGATTTCCCTTTTCGAAACTGATCAGAGAAAAGTTGATTTCCGCATACTGCTTCACCGGAATGATCAGCTTCAATGGAAAGTTACATCAATGGTTGCCCGGATTGGAGACCCAGGCACTATTGTTTCCAATCTTGCACAAGGCGGATTAATGAAAAACGGGCCAGATTTCCTAAGGGAAGCATTTGACCTTCATGAAGCCAGCCACATATATCAAAAGCTCGTACGGCTGGCTAAAAACGCAGCCCAGGCCTTGGTCGAAAACCATGACGATTCATTCGGCGAGCTCGGAATCGATTTAGCACTGGATACCGATACACACCCATGGATCATCGAAGTGAATTCGAAACCATCGAAAAAATTTCAAGGCAACTATGAAATCTTTCGTCCATCAGTAAAATCCATCATAGATTTCATGCTCGTCCTTAACCGCGAAAACTATCCATAAAAGGAGTTGCTAGCACGTGTTAATAGGATTAATGGCCACGTCGGATTCACATGAAAACAATTACTTCACCGAAATAGCCAAAACCGCTAAATCATTTAATATGAAAGTTTGTAAATTCACACCGGAAAATATTGATAGGGATTTAAAAAAAGTGCGGGGCGAGCGTTTTGATGCCGAGAATGAAACATGGATTCCAACGTCCTTTGATTTACCTGATTTTGTATATGATCGCTGTTTTCATGGATTATCCCGTGAGTCAACGGAAACGCGAGATAAAATCGATTGGTTAAAAGATAACTCGAATTTCTTAGGGCTTGGACTTCCTGGTAAATGGGAAGTTTACCAAATCCTAAAAAATCATCCACTCCTACAGGCATTTTTCCCAGAGACCTTTCAAGTGACAACACCTGAAGATATTACCGATCATTTGGAACGCCTGGATAAGGTGATTATTAAACCTGAATTCGGTGCAGGCGGTACAGGTATCTATCTTCTATCAAAAACCGCAGACGGAACTTTGGTTTCCATGACGAAAAAAGGCACCAAATACGATCGCCAATTCACCTCCACATCTCAGCTGAACAAATGGCTGCATCATTTATTAAATCGATACCGTTACCTTTGCCAGCCATATTTGGATCTTTGCAACGAAAAAAACGAGCCATTCGATTTACGAATTTTACTACAAAAAAACGAGAAGAATCAATGGATGGAACGGGGCCGCGGAATTCGCACTGGACAAAAAGACGGAATTACATCAAATCTCGCCACGGGCGGGGAAGCCATTTCATTGGATACTTTCATCAAAAAAAACCCGGAAACGATTTCGATTGCTGTCGAACAAAAGATCCAGCATATCCTTCGCACCCTTCCTAGAGAAACCGAAGCCGTTTTTGAAAGGTTATTCGAGTTGGGAATTGATCTAGGCATCGATAAAAAAGGGCAAATATGGATAATGGACATCAACTCGAAACCCGGCAGGAAAATCATTCAGGCAATTCAGCCGGAGGCCATGAAAGATATTCATCGTGCACCATTTCAATATAGCCGGTATTTAGCCGATCATCTTCAGAAAGCAGGTGAATAGAAAGTGAGAAAGACTTATCCTGCCGAAATTGCCGCTATCCCTGGCAATGTTCTATTCTACCCTTCAGAGCTTGGAGATTTGGCAGAGATTGAATTAATTTATTTCGGGCGGCATTCATGTCCTGCCATCGTTAAACAAAACCCGGCCATCAATCAATCAATCGTCCTATCAGAAAGTCTTGCGGAATCGCTAATATTCGATCAGACCGATATTCCTCTTCATTTATTCATATACGGCAAGAGCATCCATATTGGTCCGCTTGTCGGAATTTTTTCTTCAGGCTTCACTGGCATTTCCAACAAACCATTGGGGGAGAGATCGGATTTTTTTGCAAAGCTCCTTTCACTGAGCCGGACAACAGGCTGTATCCCCTTTGTTTTTGGAGAAAATGTAATCAATTGGGATGAGGAGACAATCAAAGGTTATGTGTTTGAGAACGATGACTGGCACATTTGTGAATTTCCTTTTCCAAATGTCATCTATGACCGCCTCCCCAATCGTTTGACGGAAAACCGCGATGGACCAAAAGAGGTGAAGCATAAATTTCAAAAAGAATATACCATTCCATGGTATAATCCAGGTTTTTTCAATAAATGGGATGTAAATGAAAGGTTATGCGCGGATGAGCGGGCACTGCCTTATTTACCTGAAACGTATCCATTTCAATCCATATCCGTGGTGGAAACCCTTCTTTCCCATTACCGCCAAGTTTATATTAAACCAATTCACGGCAGTCTCGGACTAGGCATTCATCAAATTATTTATGATAAGCATGAAGATGTTTACTATTGCCGCTATAAAAATGAGGCAAAAGAAAATAAATTGCAAAAGTTTTCCACACTGGAAGCCATCGTTAAACATATCTTTCATGACCGACCCCTTGAGAATCTTATCGTACAGCAGGGCGTCCCATTAATTCGATATGAAAAACGCCCTGTAGATTTCCGGGTCCATACGAACAAGGACAGTAATGGAATATGGCAGGTAACCGCGATCGCCGCAAAAATAGCCGGTGCCGGCAGCGTCACGACCCATATTAAAAGCGGGGGCGTCATCAAAACGGTTGCCGAACTGTTTGGAGATGACGATGAGGCGAAAGAAGTCGAACAAAAGCTATCGGAGGCTGCACTGGTTTTAAGTGATAGTATGGAAAAGCACTTGGACGGCATAATCGCAGAAATAGGTTTTGATTTTGGATTGGATAAAAAAGGGCAGGTTTGGATGTTTGAGGCCAATTCCAAACCAGGACGTTCTATCTTCTCCCATCCAAAGCTCAAGGATTTCGAATTGCTAACCAGAAAGCTAAGCCTTGATTATGCCATTTATCTTACGGAACAGACCATTACAAATTCAATCAGTGTACAGCGATGAACATTTTCTACGATATCCCCTCTGAAAACTGGTACCACACCGAAGAGAATGCGGAACTTTTCGCCGGAGTTGCCGTAGAGGAAATAAGCTATAAAAAGGACCATTTGAATCAACCCCTAACTCCAATCACAGTATTTCCAGGTAACCGGATGCTTGTCGTCGGAATTTTGACTGCTTCCAATCCCAAAAAGGAATCAGGCTTGGGAGGAAACTTGACCCTTTTTCGGGACCTATCATCATTTTTATTGAAGCACGGGATTCTGACCTTTGCATTCACAGGAAATGCCCTTCACTCCGAGACGTTGAGAGGGTATGTTTTTTCCTCCATTTCAAACAAGTGGATTGAGTGTAAGATGCCGCTCCCAGACATCGTCTATAACCGAATCCCCTCAAGGGGCTATGAGGCGTCAGAGGAATTCCAACGTCTTATCACTCACCTTAAAGAATATAGAATGAACTTATTCAACCCTTGTTTTCTTGATAAATTTGTAATGTTCGAAGCTTTAATGGAAGATGGATCCCTCACCAATCATCTTCCACCCACCATGATTCTAAGGAACAGCGATTGCCTGGATGCTTTTCTGGAAACCCACAGGCATATATACCTTAAACCCTGCAAAGGAAGCCAAGGGAAGGGCATTTATACGATCATCAAAAATCATGATGATACGCTTTTGTTCAATAGCCTGAAGCATAGTGAATCCTTCCCTGATTTCACCTCATTCTGGGAAACGAAAAAAAAGGATTTATTAAAGAGAAGCTACCTTGCCCAACAGGCGATCAGCCCAAAAAAACTTCTTGGACATCGTTACGATTACCGGATTCTCGTCCATTATGAAAAAGGTTTTTATAAAGTGACCGGCAAAGCAGTAAGGATGTCACAAACTCAGGAAATCACTACCCACACTCCACAAGGGGGTAAGCTTTTCCCTTATCAAAACCTGCAATCAAGAAGCTTGAATCTAAAATTAGCGAATATCGCTCAAAAATGCGGAGAGATTCTTTCTAAAAAAGTCGGTTTTCTCGGTGAGTTTTCCATTGATATTGGGGAAGACGAAACAGGCTCGCTCTTCATATACGAAGTGAACTCAAAGCCCATGCAGTTCGATGAAGAGGAAATTGAAGTCAACAGGCTTTTGCATTTAAAAAACCTTTTCATCGAATTAACTTTTTCCAACCTGAAAATAAAATAACACCTCCAGCTGCCGTTTTCCATTATAATGAAATGAGAGACAGCATATATGGAGGTTATACATATGATCACCCATTTTCAATGGTCACCACTGCATAAAAATTTGCCAGGATGGAAAATTTCCTTTTATTTCAACAGGCAGGCAGTTCAAGCCATATATCATAAAGATGGATCCATCGAGTGGACAGCCAACAAACCTTCTGAAACAGAAGAAACCAAATTAAAAAGCATGATACATGACTTAATGGTCTATCATGTATATGAATGAACCCTATCCCCCTTTTGATTTTGAAACCCCTGAACAGTATAAAAAACTCTCCTTTGCCTAAACTAAAGAAAAGGCTGGAGGGATTTATTTTGGATAAAGAAAAAATGACATTTTTGAAGGATACCGAATATGATGGCAAGGACTCTGTTTTCCTGGATATCGACCGTATCATCAATGAAGGAATGGCAGGCGGAAATGTGTATGAAGTCGCTAACCTTCAAAACATCGAGGAAGCACATGATTTTTATGATGAAACAGATCCCAATATCAATAAATAAACCCAGTAGGGGCTCTCTTTGGAGGGCCCTGAACCAATCGGAATACAAAGAGTGAATCACCAATTCTATAGGTCAGGTAGAAATCCGACTAAGTTTTCAATAGAGGTACATAAGGACAAAAAGAAAATACGAACTAAGCTCTTTTCCTTTAGCTATGACTTTACACCCCTAATTCAAGGCTCAAATATCCTGCTATGTATCAAATACTGGCAATATCCCGAACATTTCCCCTCTCACTTTTTCATAACCCTTTCTAGATTGTGCAAGTGCTTCTTTTTCATTTGAACTTTTTACATATATATTAATTTCCTTTGCCAGTTTTTCACGAGTTTTGATAAAATCCATAACCTGTGTTTTTAACTTATCGGTAAAGTATTCAACCATTCCAAACATCAATAGCCCTAATGTCCGTGCGATCATTTGACCGGACATTCCTTATGATTTGTTATTATTTAAAGAATAAAAAACAACTTCCTCACGGAAGTTGTTTGAGTGCATACAAAACATAGCAAAAAATAAATGTATTCGCCATTTTTCAAATGTAAATGTACTTATTTAGTTTTCAACCGAATTCGTTCTCCCACTCTCTTTATGGGTTTCACATTATTAAGTTTACTCCAAAGGAAACGTAACCCAGGATTACTCAAAAGCCTTAAAATCGACTGCTTGCGTTTAATCTTCTTCAACATCCCTTGTTTCTCTTGAATTCCATTATAAACTCGTTGGCTATTGGAATGATCAATGTAGGGAAGATACATTTCTCTTAAAAGACCAAAGCCTTCTTTTTCTTCAAAACCGGTTTCTGTATAATCTTTAATGGTCGATATCAACTTTTCTGTAGTGAAAACTTGATCACCAAATAACTCATGATCTAAATCCATATAACTGCCTTGATACTTATTGTATGTTTCTAGATCGAATTGGTAGAAAATAACAGGCTTTTTCTGATAAAACATATCCCACGCAACACTTGAGTAGTCCGTAATCAACATGGAAGTTTGCATTAATAAGGAATTTAAGTCCTGTTCATTAGAAATGATGATCCTATGATTATTATTTGAAAAATGGTCAATAAAGTCTTCGAATTTAGGATGCAAATAAAAATACAGCGTCAAATCATGTTGCTCCAATAGCTGGCTCAATTCTTTAGATTGTAAAAACGTCCTGATCACTTGAACATACTCACTTTTTTCCACTTCCTCAAAAGGCAAGTTTTCAAGCCAAACACGCCATGTCGGCATTAATAAAATACTTTTCCCCCTAGACTTATTTTCAATGACATCCCATCGCGGCAGGCCACTTACAATAAGTTCCTTTTTACTATAGCCGAAATGGTTCTGGATGATTTTTCCTTCAGCAGGTGAAGAAACGACAAAAAGACTTGGTGCATTAATGCTTGATTTTTTAAAGATGCTATTAAGTTTCTTCAAGCCAATAACACCATGTTGTAAAAAGACAAGCGGCTTATAATTCATCGCTTTTCTAATGCGGCCCTTTTGAATGCGTATGTCGTACGCATGCCCTTTTGTTTCAGAAGACACTAGCAGCTGAGCAGAAAACATGTAAACCATATATTTAAAGCTCATGAATTCAACTACTCTATTTCTCATGCCTTCCAATTTCGGATAATCTTCTGAATCAGGCTTTATAATATAATAAGCTTGTTGATGCTTATGATTTTCATAAATATATTTAAAGAAATAATAACCGTTATCTTGGGCCCTATCAGCCGTTTTCTCGTAAATCAACCAAATATTTTTTTTCATATAATAAGGACGAAGAATATTAAAAACCCAAGAAGCAAGAATTTCTTTAAAAAAGTACATATTCGATTCGTATTCTGTTTTTTCCTTATAAGTTAATGCCAATGTACCTGATGCCGTGATATATGGATAAATCCAAAAACCGTTATCAAAAGTATAGGACATTCCAAAAAGTCTTTTATTCAACTTTCTTGATGCCGACCACGTAGGATTCTTAAATCGAATATAATGATCATTCCCATCAACCCTGACTAACAAATAAAAATCATAATAAAACGGGCGCAATTCCATTGAATCAACATCGATTTCAAAAGAAAGTTTATCTTTCCCTTTCACCTTGAACAAATACTGCTTGTCCTCGGATATATCCCTCGGCTTTAAGACTAGTCCGACCATTTCATATTCCCTTTTCATTTCAAGGCGTACGGTACCAGTCAGGAAGTTACCTTTAAAATTTAAAGACATCAGCGACATTTTTGCTGAAAGAACCTCATCCGACAGGTGGATCGGTTGTTTAATCACGATGCTTAAACCACCATTTCTGGTGATGTAGGGGGTTATCACTTGAACGCCAATAGAGGGGATTGAATGGAAATACTCATTCTTTCCCCCGCTAATTTGTATTCGATGCAGTTCCCCATTTTCTTCCACATACAATTTCCAGCGTGATGCCGCTTGATAATATTCTGCGTTAAAGCTTTTAAGGTCGATTACCATTTTTGAATCGATTATATCCGTATCGAATGTCCATCTTATTTTCATGCTTTCTTCAATGCCAATGATTTTCACTGGATGGGGATTCTTGAAATGAAAGGAGATTTTTTCATCTTTACATACTAGATGATCCACCGTGATTATCTTCTGTCCCATAGGCCGCGAACCCCCCTTTCATTCAGATTCATTAAATGATCTCTTAATGAAAAAGCCAGCTTCCTAGTTATTTTTTTGCGTTTTGCAAAGCGCCACATCTTTCTCAGCAATGTCACCTTTGTGAGTTTTTTATAAAAAGAAACTTTTCTTGGCTTTAATCTTTTTTCATTCTTTAAAATATTATTATAAATACGTTCACTGTTTTGATTGTCGATATTAGCGAAGTATTGACTTCTTTTCTCTTTAAAGATTTCTTGTTCTTCAAAGTTGTTACGTATGCTATTTTCAATGGAAGTTAACAAATCATCCGTATTCAGTGCTTGATCCCCGAATAATTCTTTATTCATATCCATGTAGCTTCCTTGTAATTCCGTATATTCATCGAGATCGAACTGATAAAAGATAGTCGGTTTTTCAAGATAGTACATATCCCAAGCAACACTTGAGTAGTCAGTGATCAAGAGTGCCGATTCACGGATCAACTTGCTGATATTAACATCACCAAACTTGATTATCTCGATCTGATCACAAGTTGTATGGAATTGATCAATAAAAGGCTGAAATTTAGGATGGACATAAAACTTCAATTCCACCTGGTGTATCCGGAGCAAATCCATCAATTTCTCCGAATTCAATAAACCGATATAACTTTTAAAGTAATTCGATTCAATGAATGCATCATTAGACACTTCATTAAGCCAATTCCTCCATGTAGGCATTAAGAAAATTTGTCGTTTTATTGGAGTTTCTTCTTTGTTTACGTCATCCCAGCGACTTAAACCGGTAACGATGATATCCTTCTCGTTATATCCAAAATAATTTTTCACGATTTCTTTTTCAAAATCTGAAGAGGTAACGAACAAATCCACTTCCTCTGATGAACCCTTATTTAGCGTACTATCGATTTTCTTTAAACCCAGCACTCCATGTTGTAAAAAGACAATTCTCTTCCTTCTTAAATACTCAATCACTTTACCCTTTTGTACACGCCAAACATAAGAATGTCCCTTGGTTTCTGATGCGATGAGCAGTTTAGAGGAAAATAAATAGATCAAGTGTTTAAAGCTCATAAAGTGGATTACACGATCCTCAAACCCTTTAAGGTTAGCCATATCAGGAGAATCTTTTTTTATAATATAATAGACATTTCTCTCCGGTTGTTCATTATAGCAATATTTAAAAAAGTGATAGCCATTATCCTGTGCGGTTTCTGACATCTTCTCGTAAACAAGCCAAATATTTTTATGATCATAGTACCTATTAAGCATTTTATAAACGAAGTAGGATATTTTTTCTTTCCACTTGAAAATTGGTGCTTCATAAACACTTTTCATTCTGTATGTTAACGCAAGAGAGTTACTTCTTGTAATGTAAGGATATACAACATGGTCGTCCTCTTTTGAATATGAATAATCATTAATAGTCCTATTCAATTTTTTACGGACATTATCTGTTGGACGTTTAAGTTTTAATTCGTAATCCTCACCTTCTACGTCAACCAATACATAAAAATCCCAATAAAACTGTTCAAATTCGTGCTCGTCCAAATTGACTTCAGATAATATGCTCTTCTTCTTTAAAGTCACGGGAAGTCGCGTAAATGCCTCATTGTTACGATGCTTAAGTAACATTCCCTTTACTTGATAACTTTGAGCGTCTGGCAAAGAGAGTATTATTTCGATTTCAAGTATCGATTTTTTTAGAACAACATTCTTAATCAGAATTTTTGACTTTAATTTTTCATGCCGAAGTGCAAACTCTGTACCAATAACAAAGGAGAGTTCATTCCGGGCTGTTAAATAAGGTGTAAAAACATTCTCTTCATCTGCCTGAATCGAAGGTAAATATCTTTCTTCCATAGGAAGTTTCTTTTGGTCGTAAAAACCAACCCGATTCAATTCCATTACATTCGCATACGTTATCTCAATGAAAACATCCCACCTTGATGGAATTATCCCACTTCTAATAAATGGCTCCAAATTCGAATGGACTTCAATTTGTCGGGAGTTTATTTTTAGAATCGATGGCACTCGATGCATTTCTCCGCTTTTTCTATTTTTAATAACTACGTACGCGGAATTAACCTTGGCATCTTGGATATCTTCCATGGAAAAAGATAATTCATATTCATGGAAGCTTAAGTCATGTATTGGCAGTCTATTCTTCGTAATATAGAAACGTGCTTTATTGACGTCTTCACTTTCACCCAATAGAATTCCCAACTCAGCTTTAGGCGAGATATAAGCCATGGCGTGAGTTTTCACCAGTTCAAGAGGTAGCTGTTCCAATTGAGGAAATGCAAATGTTGATATGGGTTTTAATTTACTTAACTGTACATCCCCGGCAATGACCTCTTTAACATAAACCTTCCACTTTTGACCAGTTTTAAAAAAGATATCATTAAAGATTTTTTTCAAATCGATTACTAAAAGTTGTCCATCCTGTCTGAATTCGTGCGTTTGAACCCATTCTGCTGATGTGCTTTTTTCAAAAACAACGGAAGTGGGCTGACAGGAAGGCTCCATCAATCGAACAAGAAGATGGTCACCCTTTATTTCAAGTTCATCAAAATATCGTGTTTTAATGCTTTCCAATGAATTAGCCAACGGATCCATTTCGTAAAAGGAAAGCTCACTATACCTGTGAACAAGGTTGGAATTGAACTGAAGTTTGTATGACTTTAAAACCTTGCCGATTTTCGCTTCAACATACAAGTTGGCAGAGGAAGGAATTTCAGCAAGTTTTGATAAATCCACTTCTATTGTATTCCTTTCACCCTGCACGGCTCCAATTGCTGAGGTGCACTCGGTTGCAGGATCATATATTGTCAGAAATAGCTTACCTAACTCTCCTTCTTCATGGAAAAACCTTGCCTTTTCCCCCTCCACTTCCATAGCGGAGATGTATAAATTATCCGAAACCACTTTACAGGATGCACGAAATATGCTGGCTGAATTGCCATACATTATACTTAGGGTGTTTTTTTTGTTCAGAAAGATGATTGCAGTCTCGTTTTGTGAAATTTGATAATAAGAACGGGCGAACAATCGATTCTTCATTCTTTTTATAGTAGGTTTGACCAGTCTGAACAACTCTTGGTTCATTTTAAGCAAAATTGTATAAGTTGTCCTATGTACATCTGGCCAGTTCATATTATCAAGTGAAATGGTCAAACAGGTTTCCTCATTCAAACTTTTACAAATTACTTTATCGTAAATATGTTCTTCTTTCGTTTCATTATCTTGCAATATTATATCGGCTGATTCTATATTTTCATTTATGATTATTTCAATCTTTGAGCCTCTTAAGTTAAAACTGGTTGCATGAATTGTTTCCACTAGTTGATCACCTTTTTTTCAATGTAATGTAGCTTGTTCATATTCTATGACTATCATACTATAAAAAGCAGCCCATTTTTAATGAAACTGACAATCCCTCGTTTAAATAAATATTCAAATAATTTCATGAATTTAAACAATAGGCCTCTTGTTATGATATTGTGAATTGCATACTTTTAAACATATGATTATACCAAATCACGTGAACATCAAGAAAGCGGCCCGAGGCAAATGCGTTTAAACTTTGATTATTTTAGAAATTCATTTCTATTCACCCGATTAGATTTTACCTCCTATGCATTACTCTCGGTATTCTCATCAAGTTCGGATCCTTTTTCTTTCCATACTGTCTATCCCCTGTATCTACCTATGGTCACGCAATTTCCGTTTGCGCATTAAGTCTTTTTTAGAAAATTATGAAGACCCAAGATTTAACTCCTACACTCTTCCATGAAAACGGCAAGAAGCGATAACCCCTTGCCTTCAATGGAAAATCCCCCTTATTTCATTCATTCTCCCTTGCGCTCAAAATATTTCCTTTAGTATTGATGTAATGATATGCTCCGAATCCCATTCATGCTCAGATATCTCGATAAGGGGATATCGATTCGGTAAAACGAGTTGCTGTATCTCATGAACGGTCAGTCCTTGATGGTGTAAACGCAAAATTTCACCACGGAGGTTTTCCAAATAATCTAGTTTTTTTCGGAACATTTCCTTTCCATCCGGAACATGCCCAGCATGACAGCAATACACTTCTCCAAAATCATATTGGAGTAATCTTTTTATAGAATCGATGATGATCGGGACAGACTCTTCCCGTAAGACAAGCTTTGTTTTTGGTGTTACGAAAAGATCTCCGGAAAAGAGCATGCCATTACTGTGATTCAAATACACCATATGGTCCTTCGCATGACCAGGGGTAAAAATCGGCTCCCACTTTTGGGTGCGGGAATGAATGGCCTTCCCTAGCGGATCAGCCTTAAAGGCGTCTCTCTTCCCCCAAAATATTTTGCGATACTCAGGATATTCAGCATCCTTCGCACAAGCATCGACCGACATCGGATGAATGAATATCGGAACCTTTTTATGTTCCATTATCCAGGCTGCGCCCCCTGTATGGTCCTCATGATAGTGTGTCAGCGCCACTAAATCGAAGTCTGCGGACTCATAGAATGGAACAAGCCCTTCCAATAATATCTGCGCACCTGTATCTATCAATAGGCCATCCGTTAAAAAAACATAGACACTCATCCCCGACTTGCCGCTAGGAGTCCCGTGCACACAAACCACATCATTTACTGTCTTTATCTCTATCATGCATTTCCTCCCCATTATTGGAAAAAGTAGTTTCATCTGCCTTTTTTATATTATTATAATACATGTATTATCTCTTTACCCTTTTGACAAGAAAATAATGGAATAATTAACCTGGATGGAAAGGCTTGATAATTGTCATTTAGCCCATTTTTAGAGGAATGGTTTTTAACGAAAAGCACGGAACAAAAAGCAGGAGCAAGCCGAGGGCGGACCACCCGCGGAAAGCAAGTGCCTTTTGTTCCAATCAACGTTCAAATTACAAGCCATAAAAAAACTGTAGGCAAACTTGAACTGCCCCGTAAATGTTAGACACCAAACTAACATTTACGGAGTGTTTTTCTATGGCTAAATTTTCTGCCGAACAGAAAATATTTATTACGTGTCTTTACCTAGAAGGAATGCACTTTCCCTTCTCGGAAAAACTGGCAATATCCTATCCTATTCTTTTGAACTTTATTCTTTTTCGCTATAATGATATGGAAAGGGAGAAAGAAGGTGGAAATGATGCTTGAAAATCTCAAACAAAAATTCCCGAACGCTCTTACCAATAAAAAGGATACTAATGATTTTACTGACTATGTTTGGTTCGAAGACACAAGAAGTATACTTGGCATTCCCCGTTCAGAAATCACAGCTGAAGAAATCCGTTTATTGGAACTGCTTTTTGTTCCTTCCATAAACCAAAATAACCTCAATACGTTTCCAGGCACATCATGGAAAACTTTTTTATCCGAACCGAATGCACCATTGCCTTTAACAAGCTGGGAGAATGTTCGATTCATTCATTTCAAGCTTACTCATGCTGATTATTCCCACTCCGATTTTGAAGACGCCTTCCTCGCTTTCGTTCCATCTGACGCAGCCATTGTCTGGGAAAATGAAACGGCAGGAATCTTAATTGAAACCGACAAGGATGAATCTTTATCAAATAAAGAACTAATCGCCATTTCTTCCACGCTTGAAAGTGACTTTTATGTAAAGACCCGAATGTTCACCGGGCGCTTTCACCCAGTAAATCAAGACCTGCATCATCATAGGAATCAGGAGAAAAAATGTTTTGCTTTGGCACAAGTAAATCTGCCGGATCTAAAGGTGGCTGATTTGGCAGACATCATCCCCCATTCTTTAATAAATGACCTATCCGTTACGAATTCAAAGTGGTATATCAATGAGATTCTCGGCAAGACCAAACAGGATACTGAACTTATCAAAACGATTAAAACGTATATCGAATGTAACTCCAATGCTACCTATGCCGCCAAACAGCTTTATATACATCGGAACAGCTTACAATACCGGATAGATAAATTCACTGAAAGAACTGGTCTCGATATTAGAAACTTTCGTCACGCCTTGACTGCGTACTTGATTATATTAATGAATGATTAATTTTCATCAAAAACAGGGATTGTCATCCATTTTTGTGCAATGTGCCCATACTTTTTTCTAAACTGATAGCTTAGACTATAGTTAATTAGTACAAGTAATCAGGAGTTTAAAAGGGGGATTTTTCATGGCAGAGTTAATATTAGATCATATATTCAAGATTTATGATAAAAAGGTAACGGCTGTTAAAGACTTCAACCTTCGTGTTGCCGATAAGGAATTCATAGTTTTTGTGGGACCTTCAGGTTGCGGTAAATCGACGACATTAAGGATGATTGCCGGACTGGAAGACATTTCCCAAGGGGATTTATATATAGACGGCAAGCGAGTCAATGATGTCCCTCCGAAAGATCGTGATATTGCGATGGTTTTCCAGAACTACGCCTTATATCCCCATATGTCCGTCTATGACAATATGGCATTTGGATTGAAGCTCAGGAAAACACCAAAAGCGGAAATCAAGCAAAGGGTCAATGATGCTGCAAGGATCCTCGGACTTGAAGAGCTGCTAAACAGGAAACCTAAAGCCCTTTCCGGTGGTCAGCGCCAGCGTGTGGCACTTGGCCGTGCAATTGTAAGGGACGCAAAGGTTTTTTTGATGGATGAGCCACTATCCAATCTCGACGCAAAGCTGCGGGTTCAAATGCGGGCGGAAATCGCTAAACTACATAAACGGCTGGACACCACGACAATATATGTCACACATGACCAAACAGAGGCAATGACAATGGCGACACGTCTTGTCGTAATGAAAGATGGTATCATCCAACAGGTCGGTGCACCAAAGGACGTTTACGAGAAACCCATTAACGTTTTCGTCGGCGGTTTTATCGGATCGCCTGCCATGAACTTCTTCACCGGAACATTAAAAGAAGGCACGATTAAAATTGGTGCACAAACGCTAGAAATACCAGAATTGAAGATGAAAATGCTGCGTGATCAAGGATATGTCGGAAAAGATATAATCCTTGGCATCCGTCCGGAGGATTTCCATAATGAAGGAGTTTACTTCACGGAGTCCCCAAACACAACATTCACAACCCAAATTGATGTAGCCGAGCTCATGGGCGCAGAGATCATGCTTTACTCCACATTAGAGGGGCAGGACTTCGTCGCACGGGTCGATGCCAAGAATATTATCCAGGCAGGCGAGAAAATCAAACTTGCCCTTGACATGAATAAAGCCCACTTTTTCGATAAAGGGACCGAACACCGCATTTTAGTTGAAGAAGATGAACAGATGCAGGAAAGCATGAAGTTATCTGCTAATTAAACGCAAAAAGACCCGTTCATGAATGGGTCTTTTTGCGTTTATTCGAATAATATCTAATGGGCAAACCCTATTCCTGGACCAAAACCACTTCATCATGTCCGCATTCAGAGCATTTCATGAGATGCGGGCATTGGCCTTTTTGAAGGGATTGAGGGTATCCGTCGTTTTCTTTAAGTGTGTCGATATCCATATAAGCACTGTAATCATCAGCGTAATCCATGAATTTCCCTTTATCATCAAGACCACTGCTGCACTCCGGGCAATTTACATGAATTTTTCTTAGACCGTTGCAAAGCGGGCATAAAGACATTGTTTTTCCTCCTGTCCCCGATACTTATGATTTCATTATTTGCTGATTCCATTATTTTAACATATGGGAACACCCTCCCTAAAACCAGCGGGAGGGCACTCCTATGCAATTATTTATTAACCATGTCAGCAGGATCTACCCATGCTTTGAATTCAGCTTCCGTCAGGAATTCTAATTTCAACGCCGCTTCTTTTAACGTAGAGTTGTCCTTGAATGCAGTTTTGGCGATCTTGGCTGCTTTTTCATAACCAATATGCGGGTTCAATGCTGTTACCAACATAAGTGAACGGTCTACATTTTCTTTGATTTTATCTTCATTTGCAGTGATGCCAACTGCACAATTAATGTTGAAAGAGTGAATGCCTTCCGTCAATAATTTCACCGTTTGCAGGAAGTTATAGATGATGACTGGTTTGAATACATTCAGTTCAAAGTTACCTTGGCTTGCTGCAAAGCCAATCGTAGCATCGTTACCCACGATTTGTGTCGCAATCATGGTAAGCGCTTCACTTTGTGTAGGATTGACTTTACCTGGCATGATGGAGCTGCCTGGCTCGTTTTCAGGAATGGCAATTTCGCCGATTCCGCTTCTAGGGCCACTTGCCAGCCATCTGACATCGTTCGCAATTTTCATTAAATCCGCTGCCAATGCTTTCAACGCACCGTGTGCGTAGACGATTTCGTTATGGCTTGTCAATGCATGGAACTTATTATCCGAAGTGACGAAGGGATGTCCTGTATCTGCTGCAATTTGTTTGGCCGAAAGTCCTGGGAATTCTTTTTTTGTATTGATTCCCGTTCCTACAGCCGTTCCGCCTAGGGCCAGGTTCAATAATTTTTGGCTGCTTTCCTGAATCATCGCGAGATCTTTATCGAGCATCGCTTTCCAACCGGAAATTTCTTGTCCCAAAGTCAGTGGTGTTGCATCTTGAAGATGTGTCCGGCCAATTTTCACGACATCCCAAAATTCTTTTTCTTTTGAATCGAAAGTATCACGAAGTGCTTTGATGGCAGGAACCAATTTTTCAGCGACTTCCATAAAGGCTGCAATATGCATGGCGGTCGGGAAAGTATCATTGGAGCTTTGTGCCTTGTTAACATCATCATTCGGGTGAAGGGTTTCGGATTCACCATTTTCTTTTAACCATTCATTCCCTTTGTTAGCGACCACTTCATTCACGTTCATATTACTTTGCGTACCGCTTCCCGTTTGCCAAACTACAAGTGGGAAATGTTCATCAAGCGAACCTTCAAGGATTTCGTCGCAAATCTTAACGATGACATTCTTTTTAACCTCCGAAAGATCGCCAAGATCAAAGTTCACCTTTGCCGCAGCTTGTTTAACGTATGCAAATGCACGAACTAATTCAATCGGCATTTTTTCGTTACCGATTTTGAAATTGTTACGGCTTCTCTCCGTTTGTGCACCCCAATATTTATCGGCAGGAACTTTCACTTCACCCATCGTATCTCGTTCGATTCTGTATTCCATGTGTTCTCCTCCTATTGTTTGCACTATTCATCGAAGACCATATGTATATGAAATGAATAATGTCATATTATTCTTTCTCTCTATACATTGTACAAACTTTATTTTTTTAATGCAAAAATAACCGGCCAAGCCTCCCCCTTTTTCTTTAAAATCCATTTAATATCGTGTTTATCCCTGGACCCATGCAAATTTTGGATATTCTTTTTAGACACATAAAGTGTTGACACCGCTAGTCTCCAATTGCCCTTTTCATGAAAATCAAAGCATTATCATCCAAAATGTTCTTGACAGTATTTTATATATATAGTAAATTCAAAAGAAATTGAATAATCTAAACTCTTATCGAGAGAGGTAGAGGGAATGGCCCGATGACACCTCAGCAACCTTCATTTGTTTCAAACCAATGAAAAGGTGCTAATTCCACAAGTTTGTGAACTTGGAAGATAAGAAGAATGACTCGTCCCTATTTAATCAAAGTCTTCTTCTTAAAGAAGACTTTTTTTTATTTTATTTAACTAAAAAGGAGCAGTGAAAACTATGTACAAAACTGAAACATATCTTGCTCAATTAGGAAATCGCAGTGAAACGGCGACAGGAACAGTCAATCCGCCAGTATACTTTTCAACAGCTTTTCGCCATGAAGGAATCGGCCAATCGACTGGATTTGATTATACAAGGACAGGTAATCCTACACGCCAACTATTGGAACGATCCATCGCAGATCTGGAAAAAGGCGACCAAGGTTATGCCTGCAGTTCAGGAATGGCAGCCATTTCTACTATACTGGCCTTATTTAAATCAGATGATGCATGGATTGTCAGCGAAGATCTTTATGGCGGTACATATCGTCTGTTGGAACAAGGGTTTAAGAAATGGGGATTGAAGTGCGACTATGTGAACACTTGTTGTTTGGAGGATATTGAAAAAGCCATCACTCCTCACACGAAAGCCATCTTCATCGAGACTCCCACTAACCCTCTTATGCAGCAAACGGACATTAGCGCCGTTGCAGCATTGGCCAAACGATTTAATTTATTGTTAATCGTTGATAACACCTTTTACACGCCTCTTATTCAACAACCAATCCTGCTTGGAGCAGATATTGTGATCCACAGTGCAACCAAGTATCTCGGTGGTCATAATGATGTGCTCGCTGGACTGATCGTTGCTAGCGGCGCTGAATTATGTGATGCACTTGCCTTTCATCATAATGGCATGGGAGCTGTCTTGAGCCCCTTTGATTCCTGGCTGTTGATGCGCGGAATGAAAACCCTGGCATTGCGGATGGAACGTCATGAAAAGAATGCCAAGATACTTGTAGATTACTTGGCGGAACATGATTGTGTTACAGATGTATTGTATCCCGGTAGAGGCGGCATGATTTCATTCCGTATCATTGATGAAGCGGCGGTCAACCCATTTTTACAATCACTCTCATTAATTTCGTTTGCAGAAAGCCTTGGAGGGGTTGAAAGCTTCATCACCTATCCTGCTACACAAACACATGCCGATATACCGCTTGAAGTCAGAACGGCGAACGGGGTTTGCAATCGCCTGCTGCGCTTCTCCGTCGGCATTGAAGACAGCGAAGATTTGATCCAGGACTTACAGCAAGCATTCGCACATGTAAAAAGGGAGGCACTACGATGACCACTCATGATTTCAGCTTTGAAACCAAATTACTTCATAATCAACATAAATTCGATCCTGCAACAGGCGGTGTGAGCGTCCCCATTCAGCACGCATCCACTTTCCATCAATCCGATATCGATCAATTCGGCAAATATGATTACAGCAGAAGCGGGAACCCAACTCGCGAAGCACTGGAAGATATCATTGCCGAACTTGAGGAAGGCACTCACGGTTTTGCCTTTTCATCAGGTATGGCAGCCATTTCAACAGCTTTCCTGCTGTTGTCTGCCGGAGACCATATCGTCATTTCCGAAGATGTGTATGGAGGTACGTTCAGGATGGTCACAAACGTTTTGACGCGTTTCAATATTGAGCATACATTCGTTGACATGACGGACCTTGAAAGCATTAAAGCTGCCATTCAGCCAAATACGAAAGCCATATACATCGAAACGCCTTCAAATCCATTACTAAAAGTGACCGATATTAAAGCAGTATGTGATATCGCAAAAAAAGCCGGTGCTTTAAGCTTTGTTGATAATACATTCTTGACCCCAGCATTACAAAAACCACTGAATCTGGGCGCTGATGTTGTCCTTCATAGCGCAACGAAATTTTTATCCGGCCATAGTGATGTGATAGCTGGACTTGCCGTAGTAAAAGATCCGGATTTGGCAGTAAGACTCGGTTCCCTCCAAAACTCCTTTGGAGCGGTTCTTGGTGTACAGGACGCCTGGCTTGTAATGAGAGGTCTGAAAACCTTGTCCGTTAGAATGGAACACTCCCAAAAAGGGGCAGAAAAGATTGCCGCCTACTTAAATGAGCAGCCTTTGGTGAAAAAGGTTTATTATCCTGGCCTGGCCGATCATCCACAGCACGAAATCCAGCAAGGCCAGTCGCTTGGTGCAGGGGCAGTCCTATCATTTGAATTGGAAAGCGAAGAAGTCTTCCGCTCTTTCGTGAACACTGTCGAGCTTCCTGTCTTTGCCGTAAGCCTTGGAGCGGTCGAATCGATTTTATCCTACCCGGCCAAAATGTCCCATGCTGCCATGCCTGCTGATGAAAGGGAAAAGCGAGGCATCACGAACAGCTTGCTCCGCCTCTCTGTCGGACTTGAAAATCCGGACGATTTAATCAAGGATTTCGATGCTGCCCTCGTAAATATTGCAAAAGGGGAAGCAATTGCTGCAAAATGATTAAAGGATGGGTGCCTCATAAATTATGGGGCACCCACTTGTTTGCATCATTTTAATTCTTTTTCAACCTATTAATAAATAAAGGCCAACGATTTCTCGATGGCCTCCCTTTCATTTCTTCATATTATATTTATCCAAAAAGCGGTCCACCCGTCCACCTTTTTCAGCAAACTTCTGCTTTCCAGTATAAAAAGGGTGGGTATCTGAACTGATCTCCACTTTTAATAACGGATACGTTTGCCCATCTTCCCACTCGATCGTTTCATTGGACGTTTTCGTGGAACCTGTCAAAAATTTATAACCACTGTTGGTATCCATAAATACTACTTGTCGATAATCAGGATGAATTTCTTGTTTCACTATTATCACCTCATTGTTAATATGGGTATACGTTAAACGTAATCATTACTATTATTGATCATTTTGCTTGAAGGTGCCAATAACCGGCACCTCCTTATAGTTTAATCTTGATTATCCATACTTATTCAATTGTGCTTCAACCGGCCATCCCGTTATGCGGACCGGCCTGCAGTTCATACATTTGATAATACTTCCCTTTTAATTCCATTAATTCTTCATGTGTACCTTGCTCGGAAATCCGCCCTTTATCCAGTACAAGAATTTGGTCGGCATTTTTAATCGTGGAAAGTCTATGTGCAATGATGAAGGTCGTTCTCCCTTTTTTCAGCACATCCATTCCCTCCTGGATAATTGCCTCGGTTTCAGTGTCGATGCTTGCAGTCGCTTCATCCAATATCAGAATCGCCGGATTGAATGCAAGAGCACGTGCAAAAGAAATGAGCTGCCGCTGTCCAGAAGATAACGTTCCTCCTTTTTCAATCACGGGTTCATCCAGCCCTAAAGGAAGATGCTTCAGCACTTTGTCCCCTCCTACATCTTTTAATGATTTTTCAACCATTTCCCTTGTGATGCCTTTATGATTCAGACTGATATTGGAAGCGATGGTGCCAGTAAATAAATAGGGATCCTGTAGGACGATTCCCATATGCTCCCTAAGCGTTTGATGGGGTATATCCAAAATATCCCTTCCATCAATTTTGATTTGCCCTTCGCTGCTATCATAAAAACGGAACAGTAAATTCATTATTGAACTTTTTCCTGATCCAGTATGGCCTACTAAAGCGACCGTTTCCCCTTGCTTAGCTGAGAAGGAAATGTCCCTTAACACATATTCTTCATCCTTATAGCCAAAAGAAACATTTTCAAATTGCACGTTTCCTTTGTATCTGGATATGTTTTCATCACTGACAGCCAATCCCTGCTCATCCAATAAACTGAATGCCCGCTCCCCTGCAACAAGTGCCTGTTCTAGGTTGGCGAACTGATTGACGATTCCGTGAAGCGGATGAAGCAATCGGCTGATCAAATCAACAATTGCATACATCATTCCTAAAGAAATGGCTGAACTCGCTGTAAGGGAAATCCCGCCGAAATACCAGACGAATGCCATTAGCGCCAAAACCTTAATGACACCAATCAAGTTTCCACCCGTCAACGAATTCAAATGGAGCATTTTATTTTGATAGGAATAATGCTCCCGGTTCAAATTTTCAAATGTTTGCTTCGTTTCCTTTTCACGTCCAAATGCCTGAATGATGCTCATTCCAGAAATGGATTCATTGATCATCCCATTAATATCGCTGACCCGTTCCCTAATGATGTGATTATATTTCGAGGCGAATTTACGGTATACAGTCGTCCAGATAACGATGATCGGAATAAGTAAAAGACCAATGGTACCAACACGTGCATCCAGAATAAACAAAGCAATGAGAACGCCGAAGATATTAATTGTGCTCGAGAAAAAGTTGGCGAGCACGGTTACATATAATTCCCGGATCGCTTCCGTATCATTAGTGACCCTTGCTACAACTTTTCCCGCTGGCATATTATCGAAATAACGTATCGGTAAACGGGAAATATGCTTAAAAATATCATTTCGCATCTTCTGAATGATTCGGTTGGCCGCTTTCTGCAAATAAAAACTCTGCCCATATTGAAAAATGGAAGAAATGATGACAAGGCCAAAGTAAAAAGCCACAAGCTTAAGGATCCGCGGAATTTCCGGTTGGTAAAACCGCATCACTTCCTGACTGGTCAACTTCACTGCTTGCGCCCGTTGCTCTTTTCCGTCTTTCTTGATGATCAACGATTGGTTCTCCAAGGTTCTGCGTCCATCCATTGGTACAGCTTCATTTACGAAGACAAATTGATTGCCAACCTGCAGAACGTGGACTTCCCTGCCTTTCTTCTCACCTTCAGTGAAGTAATCAGCCCGTTTATACCATTTTTCTTCATACTCCACAGCATCTTTTCCTTTAACCGTTTCATACCAGGAGGATTCGATGCCAAGTATATGTGAATCAATGATTTTCTTGGCAACGAACGGACCCGTTAAATCGGCCGCTACCGAAAGTGCCAGCATGATCAGGGCGCCAATGATCAATTTTTTATAAAGGGCAGCATAATTAAAAAGTTTCTTTACGACCTTCATGCCTTCACCTCCGTTCCTTCATCAACCTGCTGCCGCTCGTATTGCTCCCTATACCAGCCATTATCCTGCAGTAAATCTTCGTGAGTCCCCTCTTCGATGATCTCTCCGCCATCCAACACGATAATCCTATCCGCGTGCTGAACGGCTGATAAGCGATGGGTTGTGATGATTGTCGTTTTCCCTGCCCGTTCATTTTGGATATTTTCAATGATGGTCGTTTCCGTTTTCGCATCCACAGCGGATAAGGAATCATCCAATATTAGGATTTCTGGATTTTTGATCAGTGCCCTGGCAATCGAGATCCTCTGCTTTTGCCCTCCAGATAGAGCGACACCCTTCTCACCGACAAGTGTCTCAAGGCGGTTGGGCAGCATCATTAAGTCCTTCTCAAAATCCGCAAGCCGGATAGCTTCAGCCAGTTCATCTTCCGTTGCATCCATTTTACCGAATAAGATATTTTCCCTCACAGACTTTGAGAATAAAAAATGGTCCTGTGGGACATAGCCGATCCAATTACGAATATCTTCAAGATCCAGTTGCTCCAGCGGTATGCCTGCAAAAGCAATTTCTCCTCTTCCTAAAGGATATTCCCGCAGCAATTGCTTCACGAATGTCGTTTTTCCACTTCCTGTCTTCCCAACTATCCCTAATGTTTGACCACGCTCAAGCTGAACGGAAATATTGGATAGATTCACAACTGTTGAGGATGGGTATGTAAAAAACACGGAATTGAAATGGATATTTTCCGGATTCGGAATACTCTCCAGACCCAATGAGTTCTTCACATCCGCCTCATATGAAAGGGTGTCTTGAACACGGTCAAGCGAAGCATTTCCCCTTTGCATGACATTGATCAGTTCACCCACCGCGATCATCGGCCAAATTAACATGCCTAGGTAAACATTGAACGAAACAAGTCCGCCAAGCGTTATGGCCTGTTGAAAAACAAGATAAGCCCCGTAGCCCAAACCGATTAAATAACTGATGCCGATGATAATGCTTATCGTCGGATCAAAGAGGGCGTCGATTCTTGCCACCGCGAGATTTTTGCGATAAACATCCTCTGTCATTTCATCAAATCGCTTTTCATCCTCCCGTTCCTGGACATAGGCCCGGATGACCCGGACACCTGAAATGGATTCAAGGACCTTGTCATTTAAAGAACCAAAGGCTGCTTGTGCATCCGTAAAACGTTTGTAAATTTTCTTCACGTAGATTTGCATCATCACTGCCATGATCGGAAGTGGCAGCACCGCCGCAATCGTCAACTCCCAGCTGATGGTGGCGCCCATCATGACCACAACCGTAATGGTGAACAGAACCGAGTCAACGAGCGTCAATATCCCGAAACCAGCTGTGAGGGAAATTGCCTTTAAATCATTGGTTGCCCTGGCCATTAAATCCCCTGTACGGTTTTTTTCATAAAAAGTCGGCGTCATTTTCAGTAAATGGCTCATAAATCCGGACCTTATTTTTCGTTCGACCAAGTTTCCGCCGCCGAATAACAGAAAACTCCATAAGTAACCAAATAGGTAGCTTCCGCCCAGTACCATAAGCAAATAAACAACGTATTTCATGACACCCTCCTGCGTCATGCTGCCATTGTTCATATCATCGATGGCATTTCCGACGAGCTTTGGCGGGATAACCTCCAGGATATTGACTAGACATAGAAATAAAATGGCATAGGTATAGCGCTGCCACTGTTCTTTAAAGAACCAGGACAGCTTTTTAAAAATCGCAAACATGAATTCCCCTCCCTTTTGTTAAAACCTTTCCCTTCACTAACCGCTTTCTGGATCTCCGGGCTGCAGTAAGACTCCCAATGTCATTTGTCTCATTTAAAACTCCTCCTATCTCTTATATGGAAAGGCCGCTATTGCACCTGTATCCCCAAAGCCAAAAAGCCTCCGCCAATTAGCGGAAGCTTTTTTAGATGTGTAAGAACACATATAAAGGCGCAGGCCGCGAAAATTCACAACCTGCGCTTTAAAATGATCAATGAGCACGTTCTAATCCTTTGTCTAGAAAGACAAAGTTTCAGGGCAGGCGGACGTATGATATTCAATTATGATATCTATGTGCTTAACTGATTTAGTCATGACGTTCGCCTCCTTCTCCTTGATTAATGGTAATATTTAACTTATATTAAAAGATTACTACGTGTGTATATTTTTGTCAATTGTGACTTTTCTAGATTATTGATGGATAATCCTTTATTCTTATAATGACGTAACCTAAGGAGGTTCAGCATATGCCATGGAGAAAATATATACTCCTAGCGGTTCCCTTTTTATTATCATCCATTTTCATCTTATTTGCCGTACCGGTCCAATATAGACCGGTTTCCTTCATTCCTGTTTTACTTTTCTGGATAGTTTATTATATTTTATTGTACCGGGAAAAGAAGAAGAAAAATAACTGATGACGAAAGAAAACCATCAACAATCAATTTGAGGGCGTTGCAAATGCAACGCCCCTTTCTTGACGGCCCTGCATATAATGATCGAAAAACATTCGTGGTGATTGTATGTTCTCGCAATATGTGCAGAAGCTGTTAAGCAAACTCCCTGTCAAAACAAAACCCATCATCGATGCTGAAAGATATGACACGCTAAAATCCCATTTACAAAAAGAGCTTTTTCAGCCTTTGGATGTGTCTAAAGCTTTTTTACCTATGGAATCGGCTCTTATAAAAAGCATTCGGACCGAAGCAGCTGCCTGGAACCGGAATAATGCTACAAGAACACAAGCATATCTGGCCTTTTATAATCGTAATCAAGAGGTCCATTGGGCCTTTTTAGCACATATGGTTTCGAGGAATGGGGGATACCATATGACTGATTTGAAAAGTTCATCCATGACCCATCTCTTTGACAAAGCGGAACGGCTAAAATTTTTCCAGTTCCTTGAGCGCGCCAATTCAGCGATATTTGCCGATGCCTTCCCCCAGCTGCTTTTATATGAACATTCTAAACAAAAAGAACTTCCGATAAGGAAGTATTTTCCCGTATTCCGCATTTCAAGATTCATGGCCCCGATTTGGGAATCTTTCATCGAGGAACCCCATTCACCCCTTTTGACAACATCCCTTATCATTAATGAACAAAGAATGCTTCAGGAAAGGGTAATAAAACGCACCCGCCATGGTGAAATCCTTCGAAGGCTTGATTTTCAGCTGCAGGAATACTTAGGCTTCATGAACGTTATCTTTCCTTACGCGAATAAACAAGACGGACTCCGTTCCTTGACCGGCCTGACCGTAGACCGCTTTGCCAATCCGAAACAGCGTATTGAAACGGGAAAATTCTTATACGGGCTTCTTTTTCAGGATCCGGTTGTTTTTCACGGTGTTGGCCAATTTACAAAAGAGGTTCCACACACGGGTTCAAGAGAGGATTACTGGGAAAGCATATATACCTCTGATGCATCCGCGGCAAAAGATGATAAAGTTTATAGCCCCATTCTTCATGATGCATGGGCAGATCAAATTGTCTTTCCTTCCCCTTCCATTGATTGGTTCACGAATGAAAGCTTCATAGAAGATTTAAGAAGTTCACCGATTATTAAAAAAGCGGACCTGACCAACAAGGTGCTTGAAAATATAAAGCATCTCAAAACCCTTAACGGAATGAAAGCCATTTTCTAGCATGATGCCTCTTACTTTGAATATCCCATCCCCCATTTGGCAAGAATGGTTAGCAAAAAGAATGGGTGAATCGAATGAGAGGCATTGTACTATTAAATCCAAACTACAATATCGGGGATTTACATACAAACGAAAGCTTTGCAATCCAAAAGATCATGACGGACAAGTATATAGACGAAAATAATATTTCCCCGGTCATATTGAATCCATATCAAATCCATCCTTATTACACCATCCCGCATGAGCTTCTTTTCAATTTACAGAATCGAAAAAAGTGTCAAATCGATTGCCTGGTGCTTCACTCTCTAGAAACGTTCGAACGCTTCATCTTTATATACCCTGAAAAATGGCTTGAGCTATGCGGATATTTCAAAGAGATCATCAGTGTCGCGACTCAAACTCCGGTTAGGAATTATGAAGCAAATTAATGCTTGAATAAAAAATCATGGGACTTAAGGCATTGTGAATCGATTCTCCAGGGTGAAAAGTCCTTGGTTGTTCATTTACCATGACCATCCTTCTATTTGAGGCTCCCTTTTTTACTGAGCTACACGATAATAAAACTCTTTTATTATTGGCGCCGTATTCTTCCCCCTCTTTTTTATCTATTAAAATCCCTCGCAAATCATTGGCAATTAATTAGTATTAATTTTCCCAATTGCGCGATTACTAGTAATTTTATAACTCCTAAACTATCTTTTGGAAATATAGATAAATTTACGGATAAAGCATAGAAAAATAAGTTAATTTTATATATCATTGGAGATAGGAATTTTCTTATTTTTTACTTTTACTAGAAAGGAATGTTAATGATGACCAAAGAAAAAAAGAAAAAAAACCCAATTCCTTTCCGATTGAACATTTTTTTCTTTTTAATATTCATTTTATTTTCAAGCTTAATAATCCGGCTTGGCATCGTCCAAATCGTGTATGGGGATGATTACCTCCGTGAAGTCGATCGAACGGAAAACGATGTGGCCAATACCCCCGTTCCCCGTGGGAAGATGTATGACCGGAACTTAAATCCGGTCGTTGATAATGAGCCACGCAATGCCATTACCTATACGAAATACCCGAATACGAAAACGGCCGATATGGTAAAGACGGCTGAGGTCCTTGCTACCTTGATAGAAAAAGATACAAAAAAGGTAACGACCCCGGATAAAAAGGATTTTTGGATTTTAAAACATCCGAAAAAAGCCGAAGCTTTGATTACCAAAGCCGAGAGGAAGAAAGTAGACGAAAAGAAACTGAAGCAAAAAGATTTATACAAACTTCAAATGGAACGGGTAACCGATGAGAATATCAAGGAATTCACCAAGGATGAATTGGAAGTGATAGCCATCTTCCGGGAATTCAATAGTGGCTATGCCCTCGCCCCTTCCATCGTGAAGAACAAAGATGTCACTACAAAGGAATACGCCAGGGTTAGTGAGCATTTGGATGAAATGCCAGGCGTGGACGTAACGACTGATTGGGAAAGGACCTATAAGTATGACGAGACCCTCCGCTCGGTTCTGGGCAAAGTCTCTTCTTCCGAAGAAGGGATTCCCAGTGAAAATATTGACTATTATCTGGCACGCGACTATACCAGGAATGATCGGGTCGGAAAAAGTTATCTCGAAAAACAATATGAAGATGTCCTGCGCGGCCAAAAGACGCGGGTTGAAAATGTGCTGAGCAAAGGGGAGGTCATCAAAACGAATACCCTCACCGAAGGACAAAGCGGAAAAGACTTGGTCCTGACAATTGATATGGAGCTGCAGCAAAAGGTAGAAGCTATCATCGAGAGCGAATTGCGGAGGGCGAAAGCTAAGGGAAATACCTACTTTTTAGATCGTGCCTTCGTCGTTTTGATGGACCCGAATACAGGCGAGGTGCTTACGATGGCCGGCAGGCAATACGGCCGTAACAGTAAAACCGGCTTGACCGAAATGAACGATTTTGCCCTTGGAAACATTACGACCTCCTATACGATGGGGTCATCTGTTAAAGGGGCTACGGTCTATACAGGCTTTCAGACAGGAGCCATCGCACCAGGGTCGGCGTTTCATGACCATCCACTTTTATTAGCTGGTGCCAAACCCAAAAAATCTTATAGCCCTTTAGGGTATGTAACGGATGTTTCTGCATTAAAAAAATCGTCGAATGTCTATATGTTCATGACGGCGATCAGAATTGCCGGCGGTCATTATATCCCTCATCAACCGTTAGGGATCAACCGGGAAGCTTATTCCATCATGCGCAATCATTATGCCCAATTCGGATTGGGGGTCCGTACCGGCATCGACTTGCCTAATGAATCCGTAGGGTTTAAAGGCGTCGACATGTCTACAGATGGATTGCTCCTGGATTTATCGATTGGCCAGTATGATACATATACACCAATGCAATTGGCACAGTACGTTTCGACGATTGCAAATGGCGGAAAAAGGCTTGAGCCACATATGGTCAAGGAAATCAGGAACCCATCCAACGAACACAATGAATTGGGCAGCGTCTTTAAAACGATGAGTCCCAATGTATTAAACGATTTAGGCGGGAAAGACGTCTGGATTCAGCGTGTTCAGGAAGGATTCAGGCAGGTTGCCCAGGAGCCAGGCGGGACGGCATATAACTATTTCGGAGGGAAATCCTACCATGTAGCAGCGAAAACGGGGACAGCCGAAGCCTTTTACGACGGACCGCGAAGAAATCAATATAGTGAACCAGCCCCGACTATCAATCTAACACTTGTAGGTTATGCACCACACAATAACCCGGAAGTGGCATTCTCTGTCGTCGTGCCATGGGTCTATCAAGGCAAGCCCTCTGACGATATCAACAAACGTATCGGGAAGGAGGTAATGGACGCCTATTTTAAATTGAAGGAAAAAAGATCAAAAGGTGAATCTGATGCAGACAATGCAATAGAAAACACACAATGATGGTTAACACAAAAAGGCCTGCCCGATTATGAGCAGGCCTTTTTGTGCTCTCACTACTCCAGCTTTTGAACGAATTCCTTATATAGAGCCCTAAGTGCATCTCCCCTGCTGATGATGCCGACGACTTTATCATTTTTGTCCACGACGGGGATTTTCTTGAAATGATGCTTCGAAAGGACCTTTATCAATTCATCTAACGGATCTTCGGGGGATAGCTTTGTAATTCTTTTATTTTTTATGATTTGTGAGACTTTATCATTCATTTTGGATGTAACCTTTTCATCCAATTCTTCACCAGGAAGAACCGTAATGTATGTGAAATACCCCATGATTGCTTCCTCAGCAGGTTTCAAATAACGAAGGATATCCCCGTCCGTCACCATTCCCAATAGCTTATCGCGTTCATCCACAACCGGGACCCCGCCCACTTTATTTTCGATCAAGATTCGCAGAATTTCCTTTAGTGTAAAATCAGGACGGGCTACATAGACTTCCCTTATCATGAAATCCTTAACTAACATAATACCACCCCTTTTTTTAAGTTCGTCTTCTAAATTCATCTCCTTTCTATTTATACCCTTTTTTGCTCTATTTAAAAACCCTTGCCGCCTGGACTGCCTTTTTCCAGCCATTATATAAATCCTTCCGTTCCTGCTCTTCCATCTTAGGTTCGAATTTCTTATCGACGGCCCATAGCTTTGAAATCTCTTCCTGGCTTTCCCAATAACCGACTGGGAGCCCAGCTAAATACGCTGCCCCTAACGCTGTCGTCTCACTAATAACCGGCCTTTCGACTGGTACATTCAAGAGGCCGCTTTGGAATTCCATCAAGAAGTCGTTTTTGCCAACGCGCCATCGACCCTCAATGCCTTTAGGTTAATTCCTGAATCGATTTCCATGGCGCAAAGGACATCTTTTGTCTGGTAGGCCAAAGCTTCCAATGTTGCCCGTACGAAATGCTCCTTCGATGTCCCCCTTGTTAATCCGAATACCGCTCCCCTCACATCACTATCCCAATAAGGGGTACCTAATCCAACAAATGCTGGGACGACATAGACGCCATCAGCTGAATTGACCCGTTTTGCATACATTTTCACTGTCTTTCGAATCATTCAAGAGTTTTACCCCGTCCCTTAACCATTGTATGGCCGAACCTGCAACAAAAACACTGCCTTCCAATGCATATTCGACTTTTCCGTTCAGCCCCCATGCAATCGTGGTCAATAGGCCATGCTCTGATTTCACTGCCTTTTCTCCTGTATTCATCAGCATAAAGCTCCTGTACCGTACGTATTCTTGGCCATTCCTATTTCAAAACATTCTTGGCCGAACAAAGCGGCCTGTTGATCCCCCGCTGCCCCGGCAATCGGGATTTCGTGGCCAAAGAAATGATGTGGCGCTGTATTCCCATATACCTCCGATGAAGAACGAACATCCCAGCAATCTGTTCTGGTTTTATATTCATTTCCGATAAACAGGAAGCGATTACCGATAAAATGGAACCCCAAATTGCATTTGCATTGTGCTCCACCCATCCAGGATTCGGGAAATATTGGATGAATTCCTTTTGGGCAATATGCAAACCTTCCCTTCTTTTATTAAGACTCTTTTCGTAAAGATTGTTGTTATTAAAACGAAACTATTTAAGGTTGATTGGAGCGGAAGTGCGAGACGCATGCGAGAGCAGCGGGACAGGTGAGACCCCACAGGCGTTTACGCCGAGGAGGCTCACCGCCCGCACCAAGGAAAGCGAGCATCTGGAGGGGAAATCACCACAACTCACTACCTGGTAAATAGCAACAAAGTATGTGAAAACAGCCTTTATTAAAAAACGGCCCGGGAACTTGTCGTTCCCTGATCCAATGATAATATGTAAGTATCCATGGTTGTCTCCTCCTACACTTAAGATTCCTAAGTGTCTTGCTGTTTTTTCTTTCTTCATTTTTCTTGATATACCCGTAAAAACATAAAATATATAAAGTACGGCGAAAAACTGAAAAATATTAGCAGGTTAAGAGATTATCTTTTACAATGAACATAAGTTGGATAGGAGGAATGGAAAATGAATAATCATGAAATAGATTTTAAAATATATGGAGATGACATGCAGTTTGTTGAAGTGGAATTGGATCATCAGGAAACGGTTATTGCAGAAGCTGGAAGTTTAATGATGATGGAAGATCAAATCAAGATGGAAACCATCTTTGGTGATGGGTCTTCGAGTAGCGACGGCGGAATGATGGGGAAGCTATTTGGCGCTGGAAAAAGGCTCCTTACAGGTGAGAGTCTTTTCATGACGGCTTTTACGAATGAAGGAAGAGAAAAAAAACACGTTTCCTTTGCCTCACCTTATCCAGGTAAAATCATTCCGATGGATTTAAGCGAGCTCGGTGGGAAAATCATTTGCCAAAAAGACGCTTTCCTTGCTGCAGCGAAAGGTGTTTCGGTCGGAATTGAGTTTCAGAGAAAAATAGGTGCAGGCTTCTTTGGCGGCGAAGGCTTCATCATGCAAAAGCTTGAAGGAGATGGAATGACCTTCGTGCATGCTGGTGGCACAATCCATAAAAAAGAATTGGTTGCAGGAGAGATCTTACGCGTGGATACAGGATGTTTAGTAGCCATGACTAGCGGAATAGATTATAACATTGAATTCGTAAAAGGCGTGAAAACCGCTTTATTCGGAGGCGAAGGTTTATTCTTTGCAACATTAAAAGGACCCGGAACCGTCTGGGTGCAATCTTTGCCATTCAGCCGTCTTGCCAGCCGTGTATTCGCTGCAATGCCGCAAAATGGCGGATCTTCTGACGAAGGCAGTGTTACTAGAGGTTTATTCAATTTATTCAACGATAAATAAGAACCGGAACCAATGGCTGCCATCATGGCAGCCATTGATTACTTTTTTAAAGGATGGATGGATATCTACATGCAGCTTGTTAAGTGGTCCTACATGAGACGCAATAATATCAGGGCTTTTTTTGATCAATTCCCGAATTCGCCTGTTATTTTCCGTAAAATAAGAGATTACTATTTTGTTTATACCGTTCACTGGACAGCTGCCGATGCCCCTATCGGCATAAAGGAGCTTGAAGAAATGGAACAGCTGCTCAACCGTGAGCTCGGAACTGAACTTCAATATCTTTATCGGAAAAAATGAGTTCACTCCTCGTACATCATTTTTCTTGTCATGCCTCCATCGACGATAAGATCAGCACCCGTAACGAAGTCATTTTCCGTTGCCGTCAAATAAAGACATGCCCTTGCTATATCTTCCGGTTTGCCAACCCGATTGGAAAAATGCTGTTGATGATCTTCATCCCTCAACGAGTCATAATCACCCGTTTCAATCCACCCCGGAGAAATCGAATTGACCGTAATTTTCTCATTACTGAATGAAGCGGCAAGTGCATGGGTCAGGGCTTTGATCCCTCCTTTTGTCGCAGCATAGGATTCCGAATCCGGCTCAGACATTATCGCTCTTGTTGATGCTAAATTGATGATTGCACCTCCCATTTCATTATTCCGCATCGATGCAGCCGCTGCCCTGGAACAAAGGAAAACACTGCGTAGATTCGTATTCATCATATCGTCCCATTCCTCAATCGTCAGCTCATAAAGCGATTTGAACAATGCCATTCCCGCATTATTGATTAATATATCAATGGTCTTATATGTTTTTAGAGTGACATCCATCAAATGCTGGATGTCAGCTTCCTTGCGAACATCCGTCTTAACGAACATGGCTTCATGCCCATTATTTTTGAGCTCTTCCGCATACAGCAGACCTTCCTGCTCGTCCATATCTGCGAGAACCACCGATGCACCGCTTTCTGCATAACCCTTTGCTACACCTCTCCCAATACCATTTGAAGCGCCCGTTACAATCACCGTTTTGTTTGCAAAACCCATCATTTCACCCTCACTTTCGCCAGCTTATTTTTCCTTATCATAATATCCAATTCGCTTCACTACAAACACTACCCTTGGGTGATCAACAAATCCGTTTCCTACCCATCAACAATCAGCAGGACCCATTATATTTTTGTAGCGGCCTCCAATGATGTATGATAATAAAAACAGCAAGAAAGAACCAGGGTGAAGGGCACCCGCTATTATTTTTCTTAAAGTGTAAAAAATTTATATTGGAGGAATTAAAAATGGACTTATTAAAAAATGTGTTTTCTTTAGGATTAGGTGCTGCCGCTGCTACAAAGGAACAAATTGAAAAAGCAGTGGACTCTCTTGTAAAAAAAGGCGAAATCAGCAAAGAAGACTCCAAGGATCTTATTAAGAATTGGGTCGAAAAGGGGGAACTAGCCCAAAAACAATTGGATGATTCCGTCAAGGCCAAAGTCAATCAAGCGCTCAACGGCCTAAACTTGGCAACCAAAGAAGAAGTTCAGGACTTAGAGCGCCGCATCCAAATTTTAGAGAAACAGAACCAACAATCGTGATTTGGAGGTACTTGAATGTTTGGCAAGCGACTGAAACACGCACATCGTTACCAGGAAATCATTAATGCCTTTTTGAAAAATGGTTTTGGTTACTTCATCTATCGCCTTGGATTATCCGAGAGTAAAGCGGCATCGAAACTCCAGCCCGACGAAAACCTGAACCTCCGCTCAATCGGAGAGCGGCTGCATACGATTTTACAAAGCCTGGGACCTACATTCATTAAACTTGGTCAGATTGCAAGCACGAGGCGTGACTTCGTTCCGGAAGAAATCATCCGCGAACTTGAAAAGCTGCAGGACCAGGTCACCCCCTTTCCATTTGATAAGGTTCGCAAAATTATTGAAGCCGAATTGGGTGATTCTTTGGAAAACATTTTTCTTGAATTCCATGAAAAACCACTGGCTACCGCTTCGATTGGGCAGGTCCATACTGCACGGCTTCCATCACAGGAAGTCGTAGCAATCAAAGTGCAGCGGCCCGATATTCTGCCGACTGTGGAAACGGATTTGGAAATTCTCGATGATTTGGCAAGACTGATGGAAGCACGCATATCTTGGGCCAGACGCTACCAAATCAGAAAAATGATTGATGAATTCGCTAAATCGCTTCGCGCAGAACTCGATTATAACTCCGAGGGCCGAAACGGGGAAAGAATAGCCAAGCAATTCATCGATGATCAAGGGTTTAAGATACCAAGAATCCATTGGGAGTATTCCACAAAAAGGGTCCTGACGATGGAATTCATTCAAGGAATTAAGATCAATCATTATAAACAGCTTGAAGATGAAGGTTATGATCGTCGGAAAATCGCAGAAAGATTAGCGAATTCCATGCTTCAGCAAATATTGATCGATGGCTTTTATCATGGCGACCCCCACCCTGGCAACATCATCATTTTGCCAGGAAATGTCGTCGCACTCATGGATTTCGGGATGGTGGGACGTCTGGAGGATGAAACGAAGTATCAGTTCGCCTCGCTTGTCATCAACCTGAAACGTGGAAGCACCAATGGACTGATCAAGACACTTTCAGAAATGGGTCTTCTGACGGACGAAACCGATATGGCGCCATTAAGGGTGGATATTGATGAACTGCGAAATAAATATTATGATATACCATTGAGCCAAATCAGCTTAGGCGGAGCGGTCAATGACCTGTTCACAGTTGCCAATCGGCACCAAGTCCAAATCCCTCCAGAATTCACGATGCTCGGCAAGGCTCTGCTTACCATGGAGGCCATTGTTGAAGGACTAGATCCGCATTTCAGCATCATGAAGGCAGCTGAACCTTTCGGGGAAAGGCTTTTTAAGGAGCGCTACAATCCAAAAAATATTGCGAAGAACGCTTGGAATCAATTCATCGAGTCTGCCGAAGCCATTGCCGAACTACCCAAGGATATCAAGGAAGTAACAGGTATCATAAAAAAAGGGAAATTGCGACTGGATATCAATATTCCCGAACTTCAAGTTTTTTTGCATAAGCTTGATCAAATCTCGAACAGGCTTTCTTTCAGTATTATCCTGCTTGCATTCAGCATAATCATGGTCGGTCTCATTATTGGCTCGGCAATAGGTGGGGAAACCCTGATCCTATGGAAAATACCGGTTATCGAGATTGGATTTGTCGTTGCAACCCTGATGTTCTTACTTATGCTTTACACCATTTTCAGATCCGGAAAAATGTAAACTTACGAAAAAGGGCAAACCCTCTAATAAGGGCTTTCCCTTTTTCATGTTTTCATTTCATTGGTTATTTATCCGACGTTCATATGAAATGGCATACGCCCTATGGCGAAAATGTAAAATAGAATCTTCCGAGCACTCGATTCCTTCAGTAATATTGGTTGGATCAAACAATAAATGATCTCTAATCGTTTCCAATTTATTAGAAATCACTAAATGGCCGACCGTTATTACCTGTTTTTCTTCCGACCAAGCAGTGGTTGGATCGTCAGACGGATCATTTTCCCCTCCTATTTGAATGTTCAATTTAAAGCCCACCGGACCTTGCCTGAGCCTCTCTTCCATTTCTTCTTCCAGATATTCTGCCGAATGCTTGGCTACCTCCTCTTTTGCTAGCATACTAAGGCCGGCATCAGGTACCCACTCATACTTAATAGCCTGACGCCGTCCTTCCGCATTAATGAAATAGAATGCATGAATGGAGTAATATTGACATGTTGAGAAACTGGCTGGAGAACGCATTTCTTTAAGCATTTGCAGGCTTGCCTTGCTTTCAGGGTATTTCAACAGGATTTTTGTAAGCTCTTTCAGATTTGGGAAACCTTCTTTTGCAGACTTGAAAAAGTCAGCAATATCAACAAACGCTTCCGGTGTTTTCGCAAAGAATAGCGGAATGGTGACAGTAATGAGATCTGATGCCTCTCCATTCGGCAATTTAAACTTGACTGCCATGCCCTTCACAGGGGATATGGCATCTGGATGGCTTGGTATCGGCGAGCTATTTGAGAACCGAATGATCACCGGCACGGCTTCATCCTGAAGATGCGAAGCCACCGTTAATGGGGACGCTTTTCCGTTTGGGGTAAAAACCCCCTCATAAACATATCCCCTTGCATGCACCCGCCGATAACCGGGATATGTTCCAGCTACATTTTCAATCACATTAACTGCTTCTCTGACTAGTTCAGGTTTAAAGTTGTCATTTCCCTCCATATACCTCACCCCATCTTTTCAAATTCCAATCCATGTTCTTAGTTATTACCTGTACCCCTTATCCCATTAGCTTATTCAAGGTAAACTTCCGTTCATACATGCACCTGAAGCATTGATCGTTAAAAAACGCCTGGAAAAATCCAGGCGCTGCACAAATCATGTAATAAAAGTTTTTCTATATCGCTTTTATAATTATAGGAAAAATAGTAAGTAGAACAAGATGGCAAGACCTTATGAACCAGAACTAAAGATCTTCACATTCAATCATTCAACATGAACGGCAGTGCCATAAGCAATGATTTCACTAGCGTTTTGCATGATAGCCGATGTTTCCAGGCGCATTGCAACGATGGCATTCGCCCCTTTCTCTGTCGCTTCATCGACCATCCTGCCAATTGCTTTTTGTCTGGCTTCTTTCATCATTTCCGTATACTCCGTGATTTCACCGCCGACAATGGTCCTCAATCCCGCAAGAATATCTTTTCCAATATGTTTCGATTGAACGCAGTTCCCCTTAACAAGCCCCTTCAGTTCTTTAATTTCTTTTCCAGGAACGGTATTAGTAGTCACGATAATCATATAGTTCGTCCTCTTCCTTTTTTTTGATTTTTTTTACGATCAAATAAAAAATTAACGGTATTGGGGCTTGAATCAAACCAAGAATACCCCACATCCACTGGTTAAAGCCATTCTTCCTTGCATCGACAAATAGATATATGCTTTGGCTCAATAAAATAACCCCACATACAATCAAGGCAAGTTTTTCAAAACTACTCATGAACTCCACTCCACCTACCTTTTTAAATAAAATGTATTATAATCAGTGAAGATTTATGTTATCACCTAAAAAGCTAGAAACTTTCATATAGATGTATTACCTTTTCATATTATACCTTGATGTACACGTGATTTTTCGGGTTCTTCAGAAACTATTCAGGAATGATTCAAAAATATGGCTTCCTTTTTTGCCGGTTAAACCGTTCTGATTCTTCCATTTATGATTAGCCACTTTCATAACAGTTGAAAATAAATAAAAATACTCATTCCTGTTCACGCTCCACTTGAGAAAGGATTACATGTGTAACGGTTGCAGCAAAAGGAATTGTCCGATTGATGAATTCCTCCACTTCTTCAAGGTTCTCACTGTGGATTTTCAGCATAAAGCAAGCCTGCCCGGCAATTCGATAGCAAAAGTCAACATTCGGCAGCTTCGAGATATACTTTTTGAATTTCTCATATTCCCCATTTTTTATCGTTGCTTCCACGATACACTCAATAGGAAAACCGATCTTTTTATGATCAATCTCGGCAACATACCCTTTAATGATCCCGAACGACTCCATTTGCCGTACCCGGTCGGTAACGGTTGGGGCAGATAGTTTTACTTTCTTTGCCAATTCCCTCATGGAAATCCGGCTATTCAGCGTTAATTCTGCAAGGATGCTCCGGTCTTTTTCATCTATTTTCATTTAGAAATTATTCCTCTCTTTTTCTTTATATTTATACAATATTCAACCGAAATATTTTACAAGCGTAATTAATATTCCTGTTTTTTTATATTAGGATTATCTCAAGGGGGAGATGCTCATGACAAGAATAAAAAATTCGCCGATTGGCTCCAGTCCGTATCAAAGATTATTTCATTCAGAAGAGATTTCGCATAAATGGTCGGACCTCTCAAATTGCATATCTGCGGATGGGAAACTATCGAAAGAGTTAAAGGAAAACGTCAGAAGGGTACTGGCATACGGTAATGGCTGTTCATACTGTCAGGCAAAAGGTATTCCATTAAAGCCAGAAGATGCGAAAGAAAGCTATGCAATCGCCTTTGCAGAAGTATTCCTCATTCAACGTGAAAAAACAGAGGAAAAGTTTTTCCAAGTATTGAAGGAGGTATTCTGTGATGAAGAGATTTCTGAACTATTGGCATTCATTTGTTTTACGACGGCCCAGCAATATTTCGGGGCTTTGATGGATTTATAATAACGCAAATAAAGGAACAGGCATCTCGCCTCGTTCCTTTTTGCAAAAAGCCTATAAACCCTTCAGTAGTTTGACCCGTCCATTCGGGTCATATACCAGCATAAATTGAATTCCAGCTAGGTTTTCGCACCATGATCATCCATTTCATTGATCCTTGGAAGAATGGAGCGGGAAGGCACCGGGGATGTCAAAACTACGGAAGTATTCAGATGTCCATAGGGTATTAATCGATCTATAAGTAATCTCATGCTGTCCATATCAGCTAAAGCCGCTTTCAAAAAATATCCAACTGTTCCTGTTACACGATGGCATTCGATAATGTCTAAATCATTTTTAACTAACTGCTCGAAATCGGAAACGGAAACCTTAAGTTCACTTACCTGAATGAACACAAGTACACCTCTTCCTATTGCCAGTGGTGAAACCCTTGCACTGAACCCCTCAATGATTCCCTTTTCTTGCAGGCGATACATACGTTCAGAAATACTGGGCCGGCTGAGAGCCAATTTCTTCGATAGTTCACTAATCGTAATGCGTCCATTCAACTGTAAAAGTTCCAGTAAACAAACGTCTATTTCATCCATGAAGCAACCGCCTTTCATAATGAAGGATTATTAGCTAATATATCTGTAAAATGTTGTATGGAAAGTGAAAAAACATTCTTTTTTGTATGTAATTTTAACAGTTAATATTCTATCATTAAAATTAGTAAATGAAAAAGAAAATTCAGAATTCAACTAAAGGAGGAACCTGCATTGACCTTTACGAAAATCCCGGTTCGAAAAAACATTGAAGACATAAGCTCATATGTTTCCGGTAAGCCAATTGAAGAAGTGCAACGTGAACTTGGTCTTGAAACGATCGTTAAATTGGCATCCAATGAGAATCCATTCGGTTGCTCAACTCTAGCAAAAGAAGCCATGCTTACCGAAATGGAGCAAATCTCCTTTTATCCTGAAGGTATGGCACCTGCATTAGCTGAAAAGCTGGCAAGGAAATTGAATATCAATCAAGATCAAATCATCCTGGGAAATGGGTCTGATGAAGTGATACGTTTGTTAACAAGAACCTACATCCAACAAAATGATGAAGTCATCATGGCTGATGTTACATTTCCACGGTATGAAACGAATGTATTGATTGACGGCGGTACACCTGTAAAGATACCTCTTATTAATGGTGTACATGACCTGCAGGGTATGTATGATGCCATAACTGAGAAAACAAGAATGATTTTTGTCTGTAACCCCAATAATCCGACAGGAACGATCGTCGAAAAAGAAAAATTAACATCTTTCATCGAGAAGGTGCCGAAACATATTTTACTGGTCGTTGACGAAGCATACTATGAATATGTCGATGATGAAGATTATTTAGAAACTTTGCCGCTTCTAAATACCCATTCAAATCTGGTCATCTTACGCACTTTTTCAAAGATTTATGGATTGGCTGCATTAAGGATTGGATACGGTTTAATGGATGCTTCCATCATACAAGAGCTAGTTAAAGTGAAAGAACCCTTCAATACCAACCGTTTAGCACAGGCTGCGGCCTTCGCTTCCCTCGATGACCATACATTTGTAGAGCAATGTGCTCGTAAGAATGAGGAAGGAAGAAGATATTTAGAAAACGAACTAAGCGAGATGGGATTAACATTCTTCCCTTCACATGCCAACTTCTTGATGGTCAAACTGAACCATCCTGGCAGGGACATTTTCGAGAAGCTATTGATTTCTGGTGTCATCATCCGTTCTGGTCATTTGCTAGGCTATGAAAATACGATCCGCGTGACCATCGGCACTCCGCTTGAAAATGAGAGATTCATAACCTCCTTACAACATGCAATCAAAAAAACGTCCAGTACTTGAACTACGAAATGAAGTTGCAGTATGATTGATGATTAATAGATAAAAGATACGACATAGACGCCTTTGCCCATGTCGTATCTTTTACGTGGATTTATTTAACAAGATTCCTTTTCTATTCTAGTTGTTTCCTGTTCATCCACACTTTTAAATTTAAAGATCGAGATGGAGATCAATGTAGCCAACACAATAAGGCAGGCAACGATGCTGATCCGATTCTGTTCACTGAACACGAACGTGACACAAATGATGCTTAAGGCGATTACTGCAAATAAGGTTATATATGGAAAGCCCCACAATTTAAAACTCGGAGCTTTAGGATATGAATTGCGAAGTTTTAGCTGCGCTAAACAAATGCTGATCCATACAAGTGATACTACAAAACCCGGAAACGCCATTAATAAAGTAAATGCCCGATCCTGGGCAACGTAGGTAATCATGGAGCCGACGACCAATGCAGCGGCACTTAGGATTAAACTATACAAGGGAACGCCATTCTTTGATACATAAGAGAATGACCTGGGTGCCTCCCCTTCTGCAGCTAAAGAATGCAGCATCCGAGTACACCCATATATTCCGGAGTTAGCGGCAGATAAGACGGCCGTAATTAAAATGAAGTTCATGATGTGGGCAGATCCTTGAAAACCGGACATTGACAAAACTTGTACAAACGGACTTGCTTGGTCGCTAATTTCGTTCCAAGGAATCAGACCGCAGATTACAAGTATCGGTAAGGTAAAAAATAATACGACTCTCCAAATATAACTTTTAATGACCTTCGGTAAAATTCGTTCAGCATCTTTTGCTTCCGTTACCGTCAGGCCTATTAACTCGGAACCGCCATATGAGAACATAACGATCAGTAATGCTGAAAAGATGGACATCCACCCATTTGGGAAAAATCCTCCGTGCCCTGTGAAGTTTTGCAGGTAATTAGATCCGCCGCTTGGGATGGCCCCAAATAAAATACAGGCTCCCAAGATAATGAATAGAATGATCATTGTAATCTTAATGCCGGCAAACCAAAATTCGAATTCACCATAATTTTTAACATTCATCATGTTAACCCCAATGATTAAAGCAGCACACCCTAAACTCAATATCCATAGCGGGATTGTTGGGAGCCAATACTGCAAAAAGCTTCCTGCCACCACTACCTCAATGACACATACGGACAGCCACATGAAACAATACATCCAGCCTATAATGAAGGAACTTCGCTTACCGAATGCTTTCTGAACGAAACCTTTCATATTCGTATTGGGATAGGCGATTGCCATTTCCGCTATAGCTCCCATGACTACAAGAAGTAATAATCCTGCAAAAATATAAGTAAAAATGACTCCTGGCCCTGCTAACGATATGGTTTCGGCACTTCCTTTAAAAATCCCAGTACCTATTGCCCCTCCCATTGCCATCATGCTAATATGCCTCGGCAACAACCTCTTTTGCAGTGACCCACCATTTGATTCCATTACAGCTGCCTCCTTTTTCCCATAATTTTTCTTATAAAAATCAAAACCCATTTCAATCGTTGAAAGGCGAATAGATAAGTTATCTCATCAATCCTTATGGTTTAGGAGTGGAAGGATGCAAAGCCTTCTTGAAAAATCACCTCATACTTCACCAAATAAAAATGATATCAATATGCCGTTAGTTTTACAAGAGTATGATTGCAAGCTAATACTGCTCCTGTTGGTCAAACGCCGTTATCCGGGCCTGATCCTTCAATATGGAGTAAATTTCCTGATAGCCTTGCCTTATGGGGGACCAATGACCAGGTTTCTAAAACTATTAAAATGAAACACTCCAACCGGGGACTACATTGGTAATCCCCATGAATTTACATCTTCCAGTTATCTTATTTATTTACGATGTGAATCGCATGTCCCAAAACTGCCTCCGCCGCTTCCATCCACCCCTCGGTCAAAGTTGGATGAGGATGCATGCTGAGGGCTATATCTTCGACCCGAGCTGCCAACTCAAGTGCAAGGACCCCTTCACCTATAAGGTTGGAGGCATCTGCACCAACCATGTGCATTCCAAGCAATATGTGGCTTTTTGCATCCACAATCACTTCAGCAAATCCCTCTGTTTCATTCGTTGCAAGCGCCCTTCCATTGGCACTGAACGGGAACTTCCCGGTCTTGACTCTGTATCCCTGTTGTTCTGCTTCTTCACTGCTTAAACCAACCCCTGCTATTTGTGGTTCCGAGAAGATTACATATGGGACATACGGGGAGTCAATGGCACTTGGCACCCCCCCGATTACTTCCGCTGCCACGATACCCTGTTTGGACGCTCGGTGTGCAAGAGCCGGCCCAGGTGTAATGTCACCGATGGCAAAGATGTGCGGCACATTTGTACGGCATTCCATATCTACAGCTATATGGCCCTTTTCACTAACCGTAATGCCTGCCTGATTCAGGCCAATCTCTTCTGTGTTAGGAATCCTGCCAATTGTAACCAGGGTCTTTTCGCTCACTACCACTTCCGCCCCCTGGTTTTCCGAGGAAACATGAAGGTGTACTTGGCCATCCACTACACTCGCCTTTTCTACCCGCGCCGATGTTTTAATATCCATGCCTAGCTTCTTGGCATTACGGGTAACTTCCTTGACAAGGTTCTCGGCAACCTGGGGGAGAATGCGGTTGGCCATCTCAATGATGGTCACTTTAGTACCTAACTTTGCAAATGCCATACCCAATTCGATTCCGATATAGCCTCCGCCTATGATCGACAAACTAGATGGGACTTCATGCAGCTGCAAACTTGCTGTTGAATCCAAAATATACTCTCCATCGACTTTAATGAATGATGGAATGAAAGGTCTGGATCCCGTCGCAATAATTGCCTGTTCAAACTTGTAGGTTTCAAAATCGCCATCGGTTTCGACTCCGATACGGTCATCAGATAAAAAGAAGGCTTGACCTTTAACCACAGTCACTCCATTTTCTTTACACAGATGGGCAATACCTTGGTTCAACTGGGAAGTGATGCCCTCTTTCCAATCCTGCCAAATTCCCAAGTCCATTGTAGTTCTTTCTTGAGACAGCCTGATCCCCATTTTCCCTAAATCGTTAAGCTTTTGGTATTGATCGGCTGCGTGAATTAAAGCCTTCGAAGGTATGCAGCCCCGATTAAGACAAGCCCCGCCCAGCTTATCCTTTTCAACAAGCACGACCGATTTCCCTAATTGTCCGAGACGGATCGCCGCAGCATATCCCCCCGGACCTCCTCCCATGATGATAACATCCGTCTCTACAGCAACTTCCCCTACTACCATTTATCTCATCTCCACAACTAAACGAATTGGATTTTCCAGCAGTTCCTTGATTCTATTTGTAAAATGCACAGCTGTAACACCATCTATTAAACGGTGATCGAAAGATAAAGACATATTCATCATTAAACGGATTACACCTTCCAAATCGCGGACGACCATTCGTTGTTCCATTTTATGCAACGCTAATATGGCCGCTTCCGGATAGTTAATGATCGGGGTCGCATGCATCCCACCGATGGGTCCTACATTGCTTATCGTAAATGTACTGCCTGTGATTTGATCTATGCCCAACTTCCCTTCCCGGGCTTGGTTTGCCAATTGCCTGATTTCATCAGCCAGTTGGAAAATGGTTTTTTGATCTGCATGCTTTATGACAGGAACAATGAGACCCTCTTTTGTATTCGTTGCAATCCCAATATGATAATAATTTTTCAAGATGATTTCATTGGTTTTTTCATCAATTGAAGCGTTTAAAGTTTTAAACTCCTTTAAAGCGATTACAATGGCTTTTACGAAAAATGGCAAAAAGGTCAATTTAATATCCTTATCATCGGAATACGCCTTTAATTGATCTTTCAATTCCTTCAATCGATCCATTTCCAATTCATCTACATGGGTTACATGAGGAATGGTCGAAACCGACTTCACCATATGTTCAGCGATCTTTTTACGAATGCCCTTAAGGAGAATCCGCTCTTCCCACTCTTTTTCCAATCCTTTTGCCTTGACGGCATACTTCATTGGGGACATAACTTGAAGAATCTTGTCATCATTGTTATTGGCATTTTCCCTTATTATCGAATTATTTTCTTTAAACTGCTTCAAGTCACTTTCGATTATTCGCCCAGCAGGACCGGAGCCTTTAACCTGCTCGATATCAACCTTCATTTCCCTTGCCATTTGACGCACGAATGGGGTAGCCAACACACGCACTGCATCAAGATGCGGTTTGCCTGTAACATGCTCTCCATTTACTTTTACATCATCAGATTGAATGACTTGGATATCTCCTTCACTAATGCCTGTTTCCGGAGCAGGCATATGGTTCCCTTCTTGAATTGTGAATATAGTGGTTCCCACTTCCACGATATCCCCTTCGGAAAAGAATATTTTCTTGACCACTCCCGTTGCTGGGGCAGTCAATTCCGCATTAACTTTATCCGTTTGCACCTCAACAATGGGTTGGTCCTGCGTCACCGCATCCCCTTCCTTGATCAGCCATTGGATAATTTCTCCTTCATGCATCCCTTCCCCTACATCAGGAAGTTTAAATTCCATCATGCGCCTTCCTCCTTTTCCCTTAATTATCAATTAAAATGAAATCGTCTCCACTATTCCTTGTTTTACCCGGTCAACAGTCGGTAGATAATGATCTTCTATTGAAAACGGCGGAACCGGAACATCAAATCCTGTTACACGCTTGATCGGAGCTTTCAGGTAAATAAGAGCTTCATCATTAATGATGGAAATAATCTCCGCACCTAATCCGGCAGTCTTATGGGCTTCATGGACGATTAATGCACGACCTGTCTTTTTAATGGATTGCACGATGGTATCCCTATCTAAAGGGTATAATGTTCGAAGATCAACCACTTCACACTTCCAGCCTTTTTCGCTTTCAATCTTTTTCGCGGCATTCAATGCCTCCCTTAACATAGCCCCCCATGCAAAAATCGTCAGATCGCTTCCCTCCTGGACCACTTTTGCTTGACCAATTGGTATACGATACATTTCTTCGGGAACTTCTTCCTTAAAAGCACGATACAATTTAGTCGGTTCCAAAAAGATTACCGGATCAGGATCTTCAATTGCGGCAATTAGAAGCCCTTTTGCGTCGTATGGATTACTGGGTGCAACTACCTTTAAACCCGGAGTATGGGCAAAGAAGGTTTCGACACTTTCGGAATGAAGTTCAGGTCCTCTGATTCCAGCACCATATGGCGTACGGATTACGAGGGGCACGCTAAATTGCCCACGAGTCCGGTATCTCATACGGGCAGCATGGGAAACGAGTTGCTCGAATCCCGGATAAATAAAGGCGAGGAATTGAATCTCCACTATGGGCAGCAGTCCGTTAAGGGCTAAACCAATGGCAGAGCCGATGATTCCGGATTCAGCTAATGGCGTATCCACAACTCGATCTTTTCCATACTTTTCATAAAGCCCTTCCGTCGATCGGAAAACTCCGCCGTTCACTCCAATATCCTCACCCATGATCAACACACGATCATCATGACCCAGCATTTGGTCCTGCGCTTCCGTAATAGCCTGGAGCATCGTTAAACTTTTGCCCATTATTTCTTCACACCTTTCTTTAAGATTTGGTTCAATTCCTGCTTCTGTTCCTTTAGGTGCCATGACTCCTCAGCATATACATGTTTAAACATTTCGAGCGGATTGGATTTCGGATAACCTTCCGCCTTTTGGAGGTGAGCATCTATCAGTTCGTTGAATTGTTTTAACACCATTCCTTCCTGTTCTTCATTCCAGTAACCCTCTTTATTCAAATACTTTTTAAGACGCGTTATCGGATCACGATTTTCCCTCCAGAACGTTGAAACTTCGTCCTGATCGCGATATATGTTCGGATTGTCTGCAGTAGTATGGGCACCATAGCGAAAGGTTATGGCTTCGATTAAAGTAGGTCCTTCACCTTTAAGCGCCCTTTCGACAGCCTCTTTTACAGTCAGCCATACTGCAAAGATATCATTTCCATCCACTCGAACCCCATGTATGTCATAAGCAGCAGCACGCTGGGATATAGTTTTAGATGCTGATTGCTTTTCAAAAGGCACACTGATCGCATAGCCATTATTTTGGCAGAAAAAGATTGTCGGGGTTTTATAAACACCTGCAAAATTCAGTGCCTCATGAAAGTCCCCTTCAGAAGTGGCACCATCACCAAAATAAGCAATGCTTACATTCTTTTCCGCTTTAATTTTACTTGCCCAAGCCGTTCCTACCGCATGAACCATTTGAGTGGCAATGGGAACACTAGGAGGTAATATCCTTTTACCTTCCGGACAAATTGAACCCTCAAAATGTGCCATCCAGTATAGGAAAACACGATACAATTCCTGTCCATGAATGATTGCCGCTCCATGATCACGGTATGTGGGAAACATCCAATCACCTGCCGACAACGCTAAAGCGCTTCCTGCCTGGGATGCCTCCTGTCCTTCGAAAGGTGCATAAGTTCCCATTCTGCCTTGGCGCTGGAGATTAATTGATTTACGGTCAAATGTTCTGAGCAGTAGCATGCTCTCATACATCTTTAACATTAATGATTTATCGATTTTCCCATCAATCGTTCCAACTATTTCTCCGTCAGGTGTCAATACACGAAACATTTCCGGCTCACCTTCATTTGAATACGCTTTCATTATTGGGTTTCCCGTCTTTTCCATTTCATTTCTCCCCTTAAGATAGATTTGTTTCGCAAACTTACCAAGGATTTGAACAGTCATGAAATAACAGCCCAAAAAGTTTTCATTGGTCTTTTATGTCTGTGAATAATTACTGTTTCATAAACTACATTTGCTTATATAAAAGGATAATACATCCAAGATTTTAATAATATGTTAAATAGAATGAATTTTTCGTATATTACCTTTATTTAGAATGTGTTTCCTTATATCTCACCTTCATTTTGAAAATATGCCCGATTATGGAAAAATTCAATGTAAAATCAGCGGGTTACCGGCAAGTTTTGGGATATGCTCCGACCTTTTCAAGTCACTTGTTAGCTAGCATCCATTCAAGGGCTGCCTAAATAAAAAAAGTACATCCACTATCATCAAAATCAGGATCCAGCACAAAAAGACCCATTATAATCATGGGTCTCAGACTGTTGACAAACGTTTTTTTATGGCTTGTACAATTTGAACGTTGATTGAAACGCAGTGCACTCCCTTTCCGTGGGCGGTCCTCCCTCGGCTTGCGCCTGCGGGGTCTCGCACCTTCCGTTTCATCAACTTTGTTATACAATTAAAATCTCTTTTGCCTACAGTCTTTATTGTTTAAAATAGAAGCATAAAAACTTGGGGTGATAAGGATGCTTCCAAACATGATTCTAATCAGCGAAATCAACTTGAAATGATTACTTTAGATTAACTGGTGCCAGCGAACCATTTGGTTCGAAAAATGAAGGCCGCCATTGACTTCGCATTCATATATGACTTGGTGAAAGATATGTATTCAGAGGTAGACGCCCAAGTACTAATCCGGTTATTTTAGTTAAACTGACATTTATTCAATATACCTTAGATATTCGCTCGATCGAGGTTTACTTTACCAACAAGATTTCATTTTTCCTTACCCCACTACACGGTATTAGAAAGATCTATTTTTCAAATGTGCCTTTCACGACCGCTTCACCATCTTTGACCATGATTTGCCCCATCGCGATAACCCTATTTATTTCTAACGTTTGTTTCTTCAATATGATGATATCGGCGTCATTCCCTACCTCAAGCCGACCCTTCTTAGTGAGGTTTAAAATATTTGCCGGATTTTCCGTCACAACTCGTATGGCATCGGCAATTGACACTCCATCCTCGGTGACCGCATCTACGACAGAATCATATAAGGACATGCATGTACCAATGTTCAAACCGCGCAGGTTGCCACTGCCATCGAAGTCAGGCAGGCTTGCTTGCCCATCTGAAGTTAAGGTGATCTGCCTGATATCTACCCCTTCTTCTAGTGCTCTCTTTATTGCTGTACTTGCTTTGACCTCCCCTTCTTCAAGGAACTTCTTGATCGTACTTGTCGTAAAATCAATATAACCCCCTTTTTTTGCATATTCCATCCCTGCTTTGAATAAATGCGGATTTCGATTTATATGTGTAGGGTAAAACTGTGTGATCGGTATTTCCGTTGTCTCGACAACTTCTTCAATTACCTGCAAATGGTTTTGACTGTCGCCGACATGAATGTTGACGATACCGCTTTTCCCAGACAACAGACCTCCATTACGCGCTTGAGAGGCCAATTTAGCCAGTTCAGCTACAGTCGGCTGTGAAGAACGATGATCGGCAATGGCAATTTCGCCAACACCGATAATTTTATCCACAAGAATCAAATCATCTTCGATCTTACCGGTTAACGTCTTGACTGGAACTTGATAGGAACCAGTATGAACGAAGCAGCTAATGCCTTCTTCTTCAAGCGCTCTCGCTTTAGCAAGCAGTGCTGGCATGGTCCTTGTCGTCCCATCTGTTCCGATGACCCCTACCAATGTCGTTATACCCGCTAAAGTGGCATCTGTTAATTGGATTTCTGGTGTCCTCGTTTTAAAGCCCCCTTCCCCACCTCCGCCGATAATATGTACGTGAGCATCTATAAAACCCGGAACCACAATTTGGCCACTCGCATCAATCACTTTCATTTCAACGAACTCTGCAGGGACATCAATCTTGTCCTCAATGAAGCCAATTTGCTTTCCAACCAAGAGGATATCTTTTTGGCCCATATATTCCGGACCATAAAGCTCCCCATTTTTAATAAGTGTTAGCATAGTTCGTTCCCCCTCCAAAAATTGAAATTTTCAAATAGGTTTCAAAATCTTTCACTCGGGTAAATATACAACATGACCCGCTAACAATTACATAAAAAAGACCAAACATACTTGTTCATTTTAAAAAGTGTTGTAGCTGAATTGACATCTTGATTATGCTTTTCCAAAAGTATAAAAACAAAAGGAGTAAACGACATGAATAAAGTGATTTCTTCTGATATTAAAACAAATAAAAGATTATCCATGCGACAAATCATGAACCTATATCAAGTTACAAAAGAATTTAAAGGGAATATATATTTTATCTGCAACCATAAATTGGTCGATGCCAAGAAACTTTCGACTTTCGTATCCTTTGTGCTCATTCTTCAAGAGTGTGCAACCATGAAAGTCATACTTGAAGGCGAGAATGTACATGCCATGCTAGAAAAAGTACAGGCTATTTGTAAAGAAAATGATGAAAGTGCATTTGGATTCCAATCGAACCAAACCGTTAATATTTAAATGATTCCAACTACGTCATGAAGAGGGTGTATAGAAGTGAGAACCATTTTAATGGTGATAGGCGCAATCGTCGTAATCGGCATAATAGCAAATCTCATTTTTTAATGAATGATGAAAGACTGTCAATGATTGACAGTCTTTTTTTTATGCTAATTTATTGGAAAGTACGGGCGTGCCATGCTCCCATTTCATGAAAATTACCACGGCACATCCCAATCCCTCCATTTTTTCAAACCATTCCGAATTTCTTTTCCTTTATCAATCCAATATTGCTTCCTTTTGTCCTCCTCTTCTTTCTTTACCTGTTGCTCAGCTATAACTGCCTGTTGTTTAGCTATAAGCGGTCCGATATCTTGAGTATTAAAAGATTGAGATGCTTGATTCTGTAATGCTCTCGACATTATTTTTTGAAAGATGATTGCAGTTCCCTGACTGCTGTGTGTCGTTAAATAATGCTTTTCATCCGTTTTATCATATCCAGCCCATACTGCACCGACCAACGAAGGTGAATAACCGATGAACCATTGATCTTTAACCCCTGATATTCCTTCGATGGGAACTTGTGTTGAACCTGTTTTACCTGCTATTTCATAACCCGATACAGCTGCGTTTTTCCCTGTGCCATATTCCACTGTACCAAGCAACATGGAATTCATTTTATCGACGACGCCTTTAGAGGTTACTTTGGTGCTTTCCTTTTTCCAGGCGGCTACCTCTTTTCCATCATTATTTTCTATTTTTACAATGGCATGGGTTTCCATACGTTCCCCGCTGTTGGCGAATGCTGAAAAGGCTCCTGCCATCTGCAGCGGGGACACACCTTTCTTCATCCCTCCTAAAGCAAGCGACAGATTTCGATCATCCTTTTCATAAGGAATCCCAAACCGTTTAAGAGAATCCAGCCCCTTATCGATGCCAATCTCATTCAAAAGCCAAACCGTTGGTACATTCAAGGAATTCATCACCGCTTCATACATGGGTACTTCTCCTTTATATACACCGCTCAGGTTTGTTGGCTCATATTCCCCAAAGCTCATTTTTTCATCCTTCAAAGGGGCAGTGATGCCGTATCCCTCTTCAACCGCTGGAGTATAAACGACAAGTGGTTTAATGGATGAACCAGGAGATCTTGTCAGCTGGGTTGCCCGGTTATATCCCATAAATTGATGCTTTCCTCTCCCACCGACAATTGCCCTTATCCCTCCTGTTTTAGGATCAAGGAGGACTGATCCACTTTGAACCATTTCTCCTGTACTCGTTCCAACTGGAAAATTGGCTTCATTTGCATACACGGATTCTGTAGCCTGCTGCATGGATTGGTCCAGTGTCGTGTATATTTTATAGCCCTTTGAAAGCAGGTCCTCAAGCTTTATTCCATATTTGCTTGATGCTTCCGATAAAACATGATCGACATAATAAGGGTACTTCCCTTTTAATGGATCGGTTTCCTTCTCCCCCATGTGAAGTGTCACTGTATCTTTTTTTGCAGCCGCTGCTTCATCTTTCGTCAAATAACCATGTTCCGCCATTTTAGAAAGAACCAAATTACGCCGCTTCACTGCCCCGTCTAAGTTCTTATATGGATCAAGTTTGGATGGCAAGTTAATGACACCTGCCAGCAAGGCTCCCTCGGCAACGGTCAATTCAGAGACCTCTTTGGAAAAGTAAATATTTGCGGCCTTTTTAATTCCCCATGCCCCATGGCCAAAATAAACTTGATTCAAATACATATCCAGAATTTCAGCTTTTGTATATTTATCTTCAACTTCCTGGGCCAGAAAAAACTCTTCAATCTTCCTCTTCAGTGTTCGATTCGACTCCAGCATCGTAATCTTCACAAGCTGCTGGGTAAGCGTGCTCCCTCCTTCAACAACACTTCCGGCCTTCGCATTTTTAATCAGCGCTCGCAAAATCCCTTGATAATCTATGCCGTGATGTTCATAAAAACGGTGATCCTCAATGGAAACCACCGCTTGTTTCATATGTTCCGGTATTTCATCTATCGAAACACCTTCGGATTTATTTGCCGTGATCGTGCTGGCAAGATTTCCATCCCGATCATAGATTCCTGTTGGTTGCTGAAGAATATTTTGAAGATGGCTTATATCTGCAACCTGTCTGAAATAAAAAAGTGAACCGGCGCCTAAAACCACAATCACCAATATAATAATTAGACCTAATTTCACTAACCCTCTCATTTGTACCCCCATTTTCCAATCTGCGACATGTTTCATTAAAAATATTTTACCCCTTTTATTAAAGAAAACTCGTCGATTGACTAAAAGGCCTAAGCTAAGTCGCCTTTTCTTTAGCACTATACCCGGGTATCGGTTTCCTTGCCGATGATACCCCCTTCACCGAATGAAAAATAAGCCCGCGACTAATTGAAGGACCAGGATTTTCATCCTACCATTTTTAATAATGACCGTATCTATCCTTTACCCGTAATTTGCAATCTATATACCGATTAATGGCGTGAACCCCTTAAAAAGTGGGTATAACACTTTAAAGACTTATAAAAGGGGGGAGATGGCATGAAAAAAAATTTAAAACATATTGTCGTCGCTTTTGATGGAAATGAAGAAAGTAAACGTGCCGTGGAATATGGAGCAACATTGAAAAAGGCCTTTCCTGAGGCCGAGCTGACCGTAGTTCATGTCCTATTTGATAAGGTTGAGCAGCGTATCATGGGAAACGCCTCGGCGCCGGGGTTTGTACCGGCTGCTGGATTTTATGTGGATCCCGTCCAGACACATCCCGTCGTTGAAGTCGAACAACCAGAAATTCAAATGGTCAATAACACCCCTTCCGCCGTTGAGAGTAGTGTTCAGAACGCAGAAAGTAATACGTTGAGATTGCTAAGTGAATGTCAAGTCAAGGGGAAATTCGAGATATTGGAAGGACATGCGCCAGATAGCGTATGTGAATATGCGGCAAGAACTGCTGCCGACCTCATCGTTGTAGGCAATAGCGCTAAAAGCGGTTTGGAAAAATTCTTTCTTGGCAGTACAAGCAGCTCCATTGCGAAAAACGCACCCTGTTCGGTATTCATTGCAAAATGAGGATTGAGCCGTTTCGCCCTGTAAGACTCAATTTGCTTAATCTCCGAAAAAAGCCGAATTCTTTATAGAATCCGGCTTTTTTTGTTAATAGGCTTTTTTCAGTAATACACTTGAAGCAGCCGAATATAACATCATCACCACAAGGGCCGATAAAATAAAACTGATCAGCATATAAGTCCCATTATAAATGAATGAATAAATCACTACTGGCTGTCCTTTTGGAGCTGCAGAGCCAAAAAACACGATTCCGGATATGAAATGACACAGAAACCTCAGAAAACTGCCCAAAAACATGCCGCCAATCCCATACCACTTCGCTTTGGAACGCTTTTCCTTTTTATAGCTATTTACAAACTTATTCATGAATACACCGGATATCCCGACAACCGTAAAGGCAAGATAATAATCAATGAAGCCTTGAATCGGCGTGCTGATCCATGCTGTACCACTGACGATCTGCAAAAGCCCAAGTAACAATCCGGTTAACATACCACCTTTGATGCCCCACCGATATGCCATCAGAAAAATCGGTACCATGGCTATTGAAATCGAGCCTCCTTGCGGCCAGATTCTTGAAAAAATGAATCCAGAAACCAAATCCAGTAATAAAGCCAGTGAAGCAAAAATGGCAACCTCTGTCATGAATAACGTTTTATTTTTCATCATGTCTCTCCCTTCTCCAAAAATGAAAAGTGTCCATGAGTTCCCTCCCTGCCAGATTTTGCACAAACAAAAAAGCAACACCGGGGCGGTAATGGATGCCCAGTATTGCTTGTATCCAAAACCACATCCCTACGCTAGTGTTAACTATCAGGTTCATAGGGTCTGAACTCAACCGTTCACTCTCAGCCTTTTGGCTCCCCTTGTGGAAGTATTTAATTTTCGATCCTCGGTTAGAATATACTACTAGTTTCTATAAAAGACAACTTAAAGAAAATGTCATATCATAAAAACTTACCACTCCCATATTTATGGAGGTACCCTTTCTTTTAACCAACTTCAATACATCTGCAATTAACCAGGTTAGATGGCTAAATGCAACAACTTTTCTATAGACTCACTAAGGTTTGTTTTGATATCTTTTAATTTACACCGGGGAGGGATTAGACATGGATAAACATTCGATTTCAGCTGAAAAAGGCGCCTACATAAGCATTGCCGCTTACATATTCTTGTCTGCTCTTAAATTGTCATTCGGTTATTTCGGTGATTCTAAAGGGCTTTGGGCAGATGGTTTAAATAATACGACCGACATCATCGCTTCCATAGCCGTATTGATTGGTTTGAAAATTTCGAAGAGACCTCCTGATGATAATCATTCATATGGTCATTTACGGGCAGAAACCATAGCCTCGCTGGTAGCTGCCTTCATCATGATTACCGTGGGCATCCAGGTTGTTTACAGTGCTATAGAATCCTTCTTCCAGCAAGATTCAACAACCGTTCCAAATATGCTGACCGGTTATGTCGCTCTTTTCTCTGCAATCTTCATGTACGGAATCTACCGTTATAACTTAGCGTTAAGTAAAAAGATCAACAGCTCTTCCATCTACGCCGTTGCACAGGATAATCGTTCCGATGCCCTTGTCAGTGTTGGTGCTTTTATAGGAATCATCGGTACTAAGATGGGAATCCCTTGGCTGGATGCGATAGCTGCTGCTGTAGTAGGGATCATCATCTGTAAAACGGCCTGGGATATCTTCCGTGATGCATCCATCTCTTTAACCGATGGTTTCGACGAGCAGCTCCTGCAAAAGATCGGACAAACCATTATACTGACAGAAGGCGTTAAGGACATGAGTGAAATTAAAGCCCGTATGCACGGAAGTGAAATCCTGCTCGAAACTACCGTACATGTTAACCCTCTTTTGACCGTCATCCAAGGTCACGATATTACGGTTAAAATCGAAGAGAATCTTTTGAAGGAATATAACATCCAGCATGTGATCGTTCACATTGAACCATATGCATTTAATAAAAAAGGTAACCGTCATTAACTTTGCGGATACCTTTTTTTATTATTAAATCCTGCAATTCCTTTAATAAAACTGTGTCAAAAAAAGGTATTTATCGATTAATTGCCGAATATTTATCCAATTGACACATGTGTAAAAAACATTAATCTGTTATCATAAAAGCAAAATAATTATTTTAATATTTTGTATTTTATTCAAATAAATTAATTTCTGGGTCGAAAGTAAAATTCATTTTCCTACAGTATGGAGGGCAAAATGGTATCTAATCGAGAAATGACCATTCACTTTTTATCTTCTCAAAAAAACAGCATCATTTCCAAATGGAAAGATCAGTTGCTCCATTTATCGGACGGATATATGGGGTATTTTAAAGGAGAAGTGGAACATATTTTCAATCTGCTAATGGATCAGCTTGGGAAATCGGATACTGACATAGACGATGTACTGAAGGTCGTAGGTGAAAAAATTGCGTGTGATCGAGTCAATAAACAATTGGATATGGAAAATTTCTTTTCCACTGCAACCATCGGCAGATCCACCATCGTTGAGCACGTTTTGAATTCCGAGGCAACGAAAGAAGAAGTATCCGATTTAATTAAGCAAATAAACGTTTACTTCGATAAACTAATTCATTTTGCATTATCCTGTTATACCGAATTGAAAACGATGGAACTTAAAGAACGCTATCAATTCATTAGCCCAAACCATAAAGACCGTTTGACGCTCCTTGGCCAAATGACCTCAAGCTTCGTCCATGAATTCCGAAATCCACTGACTTCCATAATGGGATTCATACAATTGTTACAGGCAGAGCAACCAAAGATAAAATATCTTGATATCATTTCAAAGGAATTGGATCAGCTCAATTACCGGATCACTCAATTTCTTAATATTTCCAAAAAAGAAACTTCAGAAGCACAAACTGATCTATTTTCGATTGCTCAGCTAGTGAATGAGGTAATCGAATTTTTATATCCCAGCATTTTGGAAGTAAATGCTTCGATAACATGTAATATTGCCGATGATGCCGTCATTTCCGGTTCTAAAGAAGAGTTTCGCCAAGTTTTACTTAATATCATTTTAAATGCTCTTGATGTGGTCGCCGGAATGCCATCCCCGTCCATTTATATATCAGGCTCTGAATCACCACCCGGCATTCTTACTTTAAACATTTCCAACAATGGGCCAAAGATACCGGACGAAGTCCTGCCGAATATTTTTGAACCATTCATCACCACAAAAAAAAGGGGAACGGGATTGGGACTATTCGTCTGTAAAGAAATCGTTTTAAAACATCAAGGAACCTTATCCTGCCACTCTACCGATTTCCTGACGACCTTTTCCATACAATTGAAAACTAAATAATGGATAAATATCCTTATTTCCTTGGGTTTTCAGTTTGAAATTTTTGACTGATTGGCGTCCAGTTACTTATACTAATAGTTAGGTTCCACTACTAATCGAGGTGAATGACCAATAGTTTGAAAATAAAAACCATCATAATTTCATACAAGATAAACGATACTTATTTTTCTTCTAACATTTAATACACTACCATCAGTTCATTCATTATTGGTTTTGGGAGGTGACTGGGATAATTAAGTCGTTCGGTACATCAGGCGATTCAATTAAGTCCCACACTAATTGGACATATTAAGTTTTTTATTAGTCATTATTTTAATCGCTTTAACTGCCTTTTTTGTAGCTTCGGAATTTTCGATCATAAGGGTTCGCAGCTCTAGGATCGATCAATTGATTGAAGAGGGAAACAAAAAAGCCATTGCGGCCAAGAAGGTTACATCCGATCTGGATGAATACCTATCCGCCACACAGCTTGGAATCACCGTTACCGCTCTAGGATTGGGGTGGCTAGGACAACCGACCATCCTCAAATTGGTTGGGCCTTTATTCAATGCCTTGAACATCCCACAAGAAGTCACAAACATTCTGACATTTGTCATTTCGTTTTCCCTGATAACGTTCCTGAATGTGGTTGTAGGTGAATTGGCTCCAAAGACCGTTGCCATCCAAAAGGCCGAGCAAGTAGCCTTGGCTATTGCCAGCCCTCTGATTTTTTTCCATAAGATTGCCTTTCCCTTCATCTGGATATTGAATCATTCTTCTCGTTTCGTTGTCGGATTATTTGGCTTCAAGCCTGCATCCGAAAGTGAAATAGCACATACGGAAGAAGAATTGCGTTTCATCCTATCTGATAGCTATAAAAGCGGAGAGATTAACCAATCGGAATTTAAATATGTCAGCAACATTTTTGAATTCGATGACCGTGTTGCTAAGGAAATCATGGTTCCTAGGACAGAAATCATGACCATATCAAAAGATGAAACGGTACAGGAATTCGTCGATGTGGCCAAATTGGAGAAATACACTCGATATCCTGTTGTCGAAGGTGATAAAGACCATGTCATCGGCTTAGTGAACTTAAAGGAAGTCTTCTCGGATCTTATAAAGAATCGTGAAATCCACATCAAAGCGATTGAAAATTACGCTCGTCCGATCATTCGAGTCATGGAGAATATACCCATCCACGATTTGCTGTTGAAAATGCAAAAAGAACGCATTCATATGGCTATTTTGATGGATGAATACGGCGGAACTTCGGGCCTTGTCACAGTTGAAGACATCCTAGAGGAAATCGTTGGGGAAATTCGTGATGAATTCGATATCGATGAAGTTGCATCAATCAGGAAAATTAAGGATGGACACTATATATTAGACTCTAAACTTCTTGTAAAGGAAGTGAATGATTTACTTGGCATTCACTTAGATGAAGATGATGTCGATACTATAGGAGGATGGGTCCTTACTGAAAATTATGATGTGAATGTAGGGGACATCATGGAAAAAGACGGATTCTGCTTTAAAGTGATTGAAATGGAAGACCACGCCATTCGTTCCATCGAGGTAACAAAAAAGGTCGTACAGCTTCCTTTGGAAGAGGACCTTCCCCAAGGATAATTATTAAGAAAAGCCACGTATAAAGTCATTTTACGTGGCTTTTTGTGTTCACTTATCGGATAACCGTCCCATTTTTTTGACCGTTACGATTGGAGGCGTAGTATTTTTTTTCCATATGATATAAAGCATAATAAGGACAACGGAAAAACCAGCTCCCGGAATTATATAAGGTGCAGTTATTTCCCTGATTTGCTGCCAATTTTCGCCTAGGATCCGTCCTAAGGATAGAAACAAAATGGTCCAAGGGATGACAGCGGCAACCGTATAAAATATAAACTTCCATACAGACATCCTTGCAATTCCCGCAGGGATGGAAATGGCATGGCGAACCACAGGAATGAATCGAGCCGTAAAAATCACGCCTACCCCATAACGTTGAAACCACTCTTCAGCCATTACGATATGATTTTCTTTAATTAAAATATATTTTCCATACTTTAAGAGAAAGGGCCGTCCGCCATAATAACCAGCCCAATAGAGAAATAATTGTGCCATCGTCCCACCTACCACACCTGCAAGGACAGCTCCCCAAAAAGTCATTTTCCCCAGGCCAACCAAATAACCACCGTATCCGAGAACAAGCTCACTCGGGATGATTTCAACCATAAGCCCCAATAAAATCCCAATATACCCCATTTCTGCAAACCAATTCAATATAGTCATAATAAGCTGTGATATCATGCAATCGGACTCCCCTTACCGCTGATTTCAAATTGTTTGTCCTTCTATCCTATTTCAGCTTATAAGGTTCTATTCGATTTTTCATATCCTGCTTCACTTTATATCACTTTTAGGAATGCACAAAAAAAGACCAGCTGATATGTGCTCCGGTCTCATTGCATCAATATTCTTTTAGCTCCCGTTTTTGGGAAAGTTGAGAAAAAGCAGCCGTGGTGAGTAAGGATGAATCATTTTGTGAAACATTAGTGAAAATCTCCTGGCGTGATTTCGTTTTTTCAATATGAATCCCGAGATTTTTATACTTGTTGATCATTTGATTATTCATGCTTACCCTCCCTTTCAGCTGTATCGTTATCCATTAACTTCCCATTTAACGAAAGGATAAAACCTATTTAAAACATTCCTTCCAAAAAAACATTTTACACGGAGTCAATTTACTTGAATGGTTTGCAGTTGATGTTCATGCACTTCATCTTTTTCTACATGTACCTGCACCTTATATGTTCCCGATTCTTCAAATGATACCTTATTTTGATATGTACCATTTCCATCTTCTTCTGCTTTGGTGAAATGACTCTCCTCACTGCCTTCCTTCCACACCTCGAAATTCACATCTGCATTTGTCAGTGGCTTCCCATCCAATTCTACGTTTGCTTCAAAGTTCGAACTGTTTCCTGCCTTTACAGGGTTACTTTGAAACTCGATTGATACATCCGTACTCGGATGAGCTGATGCACCTTCACTTTCATGTTCTGGAACGACCACTTCTTTTGCCGGCATCACATGAAGGCCTTTGGCAGTTACATGGGAAACCACAATATATTTGCCTTGTTCATCAAATGTATGCATCACTTGATACTTGCCACTTCCAGTACTCTTCGATTCCAGCATTGTCCGTTTATCCTGTCCGGACTTTCTCACTTCAAACATTACCTCATCAGCTTCATTCACCAATTGGCTTCCTTGTTTTACTGTCGTTTCAAGAATGACTTCTTTTCCAGGCTCCAATTTCCCTTTAATGACGATCGATGCATCCATCGATTCTGGAACAGCGCTGTTCACTTCTTTATCCTCTGGCATTTCAGACTCTTGGCACCCAGCCAGCATGAATAACAACGCAGAACACATATAGAATTTTTTCATAATAACTTCCCCTTACAATTTATTTGACTAGAAATCTACTCTTTCCATATTCCCCATCCTTTCCTTTTTTCGGATTTTTATACATCATCCACATCAACCAGTTCTCATCACGGTAACTGAAGTCAGCATGGCTACCGCGATGATTGTTAAAAATGAATATAAAAAAATGGAAGTCCCTACAACGCTTAATCCGCAAAGCAGTACGCATCCATCAATGATAAAAATCAGCAAACCGACATTGAGCCCACTCTTCCTGGAAAGGATCTGTGCCAACATATCCGTTCCGCCTGTAGAGGTCCCATACCGAAGCATCAAGCCTATTCCAAGGCCAATCAACCCTCCCCCAATTATCGCACTTACATATATGGGGAGATCCCATCCGGTGACGGCATCGGAAAAAATATCGATGCATAAAGAGGAAAAAAGCAAGCCATGCAAGCTGTTCAGAAATAGTTTTTTTTCAAAGAACCAAGCATATATATATAATGGAATGCTGCTCAAAATCACACCAAGGCCTGTTGGCAGTCCAAAATAGTAATGAAAAATCAGGCCAATACCTATCATGCCCCCATCCAATAAATGAAAAGGTATCAGAAAAAAATTGATACCCACACCCACTAGCATGCTGCCGGCAATGATCGCTGCCATCCTTTCCATGATTTTCATGGCCGCCACCCCCATTAATCTGCATTAAAACCTGTCCAGTTTCTATAGAATATGTTTATACCGTCCAAAAAATAATGAAACTGACCAATTTTTTATGAAGCAGGTCCTCGGTTTTCTGAATATTCTATAATAGAATGCAATAAAGTAAAGAAAACAGTCAAATATCGCTAAATATTAGCTCAAATTGATCCTTTACAAGCAATTTACCGGATTTAAGGAGCCGTAAGCTATTTGACTGAATCATTAACTCTTTCTATAATGAAAGTATTTAAATTAATTAAATTGAGGTGATTTGATGGGGCATTAAAGAATGTTCGTTTTGACGGACGGACGCTGCTTTGCGTAACGGATATGTGCATATTCTTGAAAAATGGCTGCACTCCTTCATACAGAAATTCTTCTATTTCCCGTCTACGCATCGCTTATCGGCATATACTTTTATTCTCTTCATCACTTAAAAAAATGGGAGTTCAAGCAGCTGCACATCCATATACCATAGCTAGTTTGAATGATTCCCGAAAATATTCAGCAAGGCAAAAAAAATATACTTGTATATTTTAAAAATGTAGGAGGTGGACTCCTTATTCGTCTCGTAGGCGAGTTAAGGGAGACTATTTGGACATAATAAACTTGGTTCTTATTGCCATTTTAATTGCTTTAACAGCATTTTTTGTAGCTACGGAGTTTGCGATTGTTAAAGTGAGAAGCACGAGGGTCGATCAATTAATTGAAGAAGGAAAGCCGAATGCACTTTCAGCAAAGAAGGTAATATCCAACCTGGATGAATACCTCTCAACATGCCAGCTCGGGATTACAGTTACCGCTTTAGGGCTTGGGGTGCTTGGAGAACCGACAGTTGAAACCATTTTGCACCCGCTCTTAAATCAATTGAATCTTCCAGATTCCGCTTCACATGCACTCTCAGTTGCAATTGCCTTTTTTTCCATTACCTTCATACATGTGGTTGTAGGGGAATTGGCACCGAAAACATTGGCGATTCAAAAAGCGGAGCAAGTAACATTATTGGTTTCCAAACCTTTAATTGGTTTTAACAAGGTCATGTATCCTTTCATCTGGGTACTGAACGGCTCTGCAAGGACGCTTACAAAAATGCTAGGATTAAAAGCAGTTTCCGAACATGATTTGGCTCATACAGAAGAAGAGCTACGTATCATTGTTTCTGAAAGCTACAAAAGTGGCGAAATTAACCAATCAGAGTTTAAATATGTGAATAAAATTTTTGAATTCGATGATCGGATTGCAAAAGAAATCATGGTTCCACGTACAGAAATAGCAACGGTATCCAAAGATGATACGATCCAACAGTTTTTCACCGTTATGGCGGAAGAGAACTTTACACGATATCCTGTCATCGATGGGGATAAAGATCATGTTATCGGAATGGTCAATATCAAAGAGCTATTCACAGAAATGATCGACAAGAACAACCAGGCCGCATCAGTGATCAACCGATATGTTCGTCCGATCATACGTGTCATTGACAGCATCCCTATTCATGATTTACTTTTAAAAATGCAAAAGGAACGCATTCACATGGCTATCCTCATGGATGAATACGGCGGTACATCAGGTTTGGTGACCGTTGAAGATATCCTTGAGGAAATCGTCGGCGATATCCGCGATGAGTTCGACCTGGATGAAGTGCCGGATGTCCGCAAATTAAAAGAAGATCACTATATCATCGATGCCAAGGTATTAATCAGTGAAGTGAATGATTTACTTGGATTGGATATCAACGATGAGGATATTGATACGATGGGCGGATGGATCCTTACCGAGAATTACGAAGCCAAACAAGGTGATATCCTGACTTATGGTCCCTATAACTTTAAGATAAAAGAAATGAAAGATCACCATATCTGTTATATTGAAATATATAAACCAGCTAAAGTCGTAAGCGAAGTAAAAGAATTTCCGATGATATCACAAACTGAAATCGTTTCATGATAATAACCCCCTTTCCTAATTGACATTAGGAAAGGGGGTTATTTTTTTTCAACCGGTACATGAAATAAAATAAATACATATTATATAAAACCTGCTGCATTTAGATTGAATGATAATAATTAAGTATAGTTCTACCTTTATTGTTTCATACTGTTAGAAAAGCGATACTTTTTGAAGGAGTGAGGAATTATGAAACTCATAACCATTTGCCAACACTGCAAAGGGAAAGGGAAAACCCGTTTTCTACAATTCTTTTCCCGGGACTGCAATCATTGCAAGGGTCAAGGAAAAGCGATAAAAGATATGTCAAATTTAAGAAACCAGGCAAAAAACCTCTAATAATCTTTCATATTTTGAAATTGGATTTAATGACACCAGTTTTTTTAAACGTATCATAAACGATCAATATCGAAGGTCCAAGGAAAAGCCCAATGAAACCAAGCATTTTAAACCCTAAATAAAGACTGACCAACGATGCCAATGGGCTCAATCCCATATTTGCTGAATAAATTTTTGGTTCGATGGTCCTTCTTATAATGGTAATGACCAGGAACAGGATAACGAGGCCAATCCCTAGATGATGGTTTCCTTGCGCCCAAACAATTATTGCCCAAGGAACCAGTACAGACCCCGTCCCCAAGATAGGAAGAATGTCCACAACAACTATTAACAGTGCCAATGGAATCATATACTTCACATTTAACAACCATAGTCCTCCATAAGCCATGATGAACGTAATTAAACTCAATAGGATTTGTGCCTTGATGAAGCCAACTGCTGCTATACTTAAATTTTGATAAACTAGCGATATCTTTTGATAGGTGGATATCTTCAAATAAAGGAATGCCTTTTTTCTTAACTTTGGCAATTCAAGACTAATTAAGAATAAAGCGATTAAATAAATTAAAAAATCAATGAAAAATCCCGGAATAAGCGTAACGAATTGCACCATATCCTGAACAAAGCCCTCTGTGAACCCCTCTAGAGCCTTGACCCCCTTTTCCATCGTTTGTTCTATTGACAGAATGAGATTTGGCGGCAATGTTTGGGAATATCGTTCCCACTGCCTTATGACTGGCAATATCGCCGTCAAATACATTTCACGTATGAATCCAGGAAATTCTTCAGAATAGACAATGATCTTCTTGATTAAAACCGAAAAGGAAAAATAAGTGATGCTCATAAGCCCGCCTACATATAAAACAAATGAAATCAATACTGCCCAAAGCCGATGCAGTTTTGCCGTTTCACCAATCATGCGGACCAATCCATCCAATAGAATGGCTGTGAGTAATGCTAAAATCAAAGCCCATGAATAGGGAATGACGATTAATATGCCTAAAAGGAAAATACCCCTCCAAAACCAGCGGAAAAAGACAGCGACATTCACTGAACAAACCCTCCTTGCACTTTCTTGTTCTCCTTATATTTATGAAACTGGGTCACATATATTTCGCTTATACGTTTTATTTTCTCAATAAAGGGAAAAAGAGTTACAAAGAGATGGAGGGATTGACATTGGATAATAAAGATAAAGAAAAGTATCTTGAAGAACGCAATGATAAATCCAAGGCATTCAAAAAAAATCAGGAAAAACAGCTGGAACGTGATCAAGTAGTCATGCCCATTGAAGATTTACCAATTGATGAAATTAAATATGAACGACAAGAAGAAAGAAATAAAAAGGAAAAAAAACACCGCTCCACCAGCGACAGGTTTTAAAGCAAAAACCAGCCACTAAAGAGGCTGGTTTTTTGTTTGCGGGATATCTTTGCATTCAGCTTCAAAGTGTGCTATTTGGCAGCCCTTTTCTTGAAGAAATACAGTTACCGATATGGGCACCTTTTGAATGATGGTATTTTCCATCCCCTTTTTCACCATTGCTTTTTTTATCATATCTGCTTTTCATGGGAAATCAGTCTGTTTTCCATCAGGTTACGGGCAAAAAAATTCATTTACATGGAAAAAAATATGCGCCATCCATTATTAAGCTTCCTCTTATCAGCTTGTATATCCTTCCCCCATTGTGAGGATTTTGCGAGTCTGGGTTCTCGATTAATTCTATTCATTCAGCCATTATCTTTCCCATTCCTGAAGTGTTTCCAAAAATAAACATTGACTGAAATAAATGATTCATTACAATAGACTTTTAAGAATTAAAGAATATAATGGACTGGTCGACCATTATAAAGGAGAATCCTATGACGAACCCTACTCAATTATTTCATCAATATTTACAAGTATCCAGATCATTAGTCAGCAAAATGAATGAACAAATTACAGCCCTTGAAATTTATCATAATCAGTGGACAATCCTGAATTATTTAAAAAACTGTGGATATTCCACAATCCCAGATATCTGTAATTACTTGGATGTAGATAATGTTATTATCACACGTTCGGTCAACAGCATGGAACAGAATAATATGATTAAACAGGTCCCTGGTAAAGATGAACAGGAAAAACGGATCGAGCTGACTCCCCGGGGCAAAGAGGTACATACAAAATGCCTTAAAATTGCAGAGAAAATTGAAGGAAAAGCCCTGGATGGCATTACTGAAGAAGAACAGGACTTGTTTTTCCAGACGGTCCTTAAAATCCTCAATAATATAAGAAACTGAATGGGTGTCTTATATTATTGTTGAGAGAATCACGGCCTTTCCATTTTCCTGTACGAATCAAGCTATAGCCATACCTTTTTTAAAAGTCGGATTCCTTCTTCGATTTCCCTTTCGGTTAAACCACCGTACCCAATCAAAATAGTCGGCCCTTTTACGTTTTTTGAGTGATAAACCGAAGTTGGATGGACTGTAACCCCAACACTGGCAGCTTTTTGAATGAGCTCTGACTCACTTATGCCGTTTTTTACTTTTAAAAGAACGTGTAATCCTGACTTTTCACCGATTACGGCTACATGATCATGGAAATTCTCTTCAATTGCATTCAGCAACACCTTATTCTTTTTACGATAAATCGTACGCATTTTATTCAGGTGGCGTTCCCAATGTCCATTTATCATAAAAAGACAGAGCGTTTCCTGAATAATTCTGGAAACGGTCTGTTTGTATCCTATTAACTTCTGCTGATAGTCGAAAGCCAACTCCTTGGGTAAAACCATATAGCCCACCCTGATTGACGGGATTAGCGACTTTGAAAACGTGCCAAGATAGATGACCTTTCCATTTGTGTCCAACCCCTGCAAGGATGGAATCGGTTTACCTGCATGACGGAATTCGCCGTCATAATCATCTTCAATAATATAACCCTCTTTTTCTACTGCCCAATTCAATAATTCCACCCTTCTAGTTATCGGCATGATCATGCCGGAAGGAAATTGATGGGAAGGAGTGACATAGGCAACATTCGCTGCACTCTCTTTCAAAGAGTCCACACTAATTCCACCTTCATCTAATGGAATGAAAGCCATATTGGCTCCCTCCAACCTCAGTACCTCCCTAACCCGATGAAATCCAGGGTCTTCCAACCCAAAAATCCGCTCATTTCCAAGAAGCAACAGCAGAAGATGGATGAAATACTGTGTACCTGCCCCAATGATGATTTGATCAGCGCCACAGCGAACTCCTCTCGATTGAAATAGATAGGAAGAGATCTCAGCCCGGAGCCCCCATTCCCCTTGGGGATCACCACTCATGAACATTTTTCTTTCCTGTAGATACAAAGTATTGTTTAAGCATTTTTTCCACACAGCATGCGGGAAAGAATCCATGTCCACCCGGCCATGATTGTAATCGATCATATTCCTTTCATCCTTAGGGCCCATCTTCTCTTCGGTAACATGCAACGGTTCATTCAAAGGTGAGATCGGTTCTAAATCAGCTACGTAAAAACCTTTCCTTAATTGACTTTCCACATACCCTTCTGCCATCAACTGCTGATAAGCAGTATCTACTGTATTAAGGCCTATTCCTAAATGCATGGCTAGTTTTCTTTTAGAAGGCAGTTTCATTCCTGCCTTTATTTGCCCATTCTCGATTTCCGTTTTAAAGTATTTATACAATTGGACATATAAAGCTTCTTTATTCGTCTTATCTAAGGTTAGAGTGATTTCAAACATTTGGTCCTCCTAAAAACTGGTTCCATAAATTATATCAGCCTTGGTCCTTATTATAGGACCAGGATATTTTTATAATGAAAATATCAATCAAGAGGAGGAGATTATGGAACATATCGAATTACTCGGGAAACACGTGATACTAACCCCAATGATGGAGCATCATATCGAACGGCTTTACGCTGCTTCCCTGCCACCTGAAATATGGAAATGGAGCGCAACAAAGATCTTGTCATATGAAGAGGCGATTTCCTATGTAAAGGAAGGCATCCGAGCAAGGGAGCAGGAACTTCATCATCCATTTGTCGTTATCGATCAAACTAATGATACGATAGTTGGCAGCACTAGCTTCAGAAATATTCAATTTCATAATCAGTCCCTGGAAATCGGTTCGACTTGGTATCATCCCGATAAATGGCGGACAGCCATTAACACAGAATGTAAGTACCTGCTATTGCAGCATGCTTTTGAAAAGTGGCACATGACACGGGTTGAATTCAGGACGGACGAATTGAACAAAAGGTCGCGTGCAGCAATAGCCAGGCTCGGTGCCCTTGAAGAAGGCATTTTACGGATGGAGAAAAAACTGCAATGTGGAAGGATAAGGAATACGGTGGTCTACAGCATTCTCGAGCACGAATGGTCCTGTGTGAAAAGGAACTTGGAAGCTTTTTTGGCAAGGTGAAGAAGGAGAAAAAAAGTGCCGCTTATTTTTGGGACACTCTTTTTCTCTTGCTGTTATTTTTCAGGTGAATCTTTATGACCCGATTCAATTTTAGTTAATGAATCCTTTTGCCTTTTCGTTGATCGAATGAAAATGCAAACGACAGTCGCAAATAAAAACAGCATTAGTAAAGTAAAAAGAAGATAAATCATATCTCCAACGAACAAGTTCATTCCCTCTAAGCAATGCGACTCGCATTTTTGTCTGTAAAGCTTTTTCGTCAAACTTGGATGATCATTGCTTAGTCTAAACTTTGTGACAATCGAATCATATCCTGACACTGAATCCCATTTTCATAAATGGCCTCGGAATAGTTTCTATTAAAAAAATCGCGATCGACCCCAGTTATTCTAAAACCGCATTTTTGGTAAAGGGCAAGCTGCCCTATCCCCGAATTTCCCGTGCCGATTTCAATCGTTTTATAACCTTGTTCCCTTGCATGGCTTATGGCGTGTTCAATCAATTGCTTTCCGATTCCTCTTCCATGATGCCGTTCATCCACTGCGATGTTCATTATCTCTATCAATTCAGGACCTTTTTGCAGCAAAACATAAACTCCGATGATTCGCTTATCCATCTCGGCAACAAAGCACGTCCCACTTCCCAAGTATGCTTTTACCAATTTCCTTGAAGGATCAGCCAAAAGCAACAAATGCATCGGCGGTGACTCATCCACCAATAATCCCCTTATCTTCATCCCCATACAAACCCTTCTCATTTTAGTTCTTCTAAAAGAAGTTCCATCAATTCTGCTGCCGGAAGTTCCCTGCTCAACTTATACCCTTGCCCTGCCCACAAAGCCATCAATTCAGGATTGTTTTTTTGTCCCGCCGCTTTTCGCATTTGCTGTGTCATGTGATGGACATAAGGATATGCGACGGGTGCAATGCTATCATATTCCCTTAAAAAGTGATTCACCAACCCGCGTGCCCTCCGGCCGCTGAAGGCGCGGGTAACTGAGGTCTGGGTAAAACGGGGATTTCCGAGAGCTGCCTTATGGACGGGACTTGCCCCGCTTTCGGGACAGCGAAGGAAAGCTGTTCCCAATTGTGCGGCTGTCGCTCCCGCTGCAAGCACAGCAGCGATATCCTTTCCATGCATCAGTCCACCCGCTGCAATGATTGGTAACTTCAGTTCATTTTCAATCATCCGTATTAATACTAAAAGACCGTAATCGTCTTCCGTGCCGTTTTCGAAGCTGGCTCGATGCCCTCCTGCCTCAATCCCCTGTACACATAGAACATCCGCACCTGCACCCGCCGCCCTTTTTGCTTCCTGAAGGTTGGTTACTGTCACGACAATAAGGGAACCGACGCTTTGGAGCTCCCTTATTACATCTTCCGCAGGACAACCAAACGTAAAGCTGACGACATCGACCCGAGCCTCTTTTAATGCAGTTAGTTTATTTTCCCAATCATCATCATCACTATCGGCTTTTCCAATCTCAGCCCCTACATTCTTGGCCTCCTTTTCAATTTTTTCACGATAGGCAAATAATAAAGTTTCATCCACCACTTCGTTACCTGGAACAAATACATTCACGCCAAATGGGCGCTGGGTCAAGTTACGAGTCTGCCCTATCTCGTCTTTCATCTGTTCTGCACTCTTATAGCCAGCGGCAAGAAATCCCAATCCTCCCGCATTGGATACTGAAGCCGCAAGCCGTGGAGTGGAGGCTCCTCCTGCCATCGGTGCTTGAATGATTGGATATCTCAGTAAATCTTTGAACATTCCACACAACTCCCTTTTGATTTTTACTCATGCCCTTATCATTTTTACGTTTTCTTGATATAATGATTATCTGTAAGAGATAAGTGTCTAAATGATCACCCTTTATATCTTGCAAATATAAAACATAGGTGGTAATTAAAAAATGGAAACAAAACCATATAGAGTATTACTTTATTATTTGTATGTACCTATCGAGAATCACGAAGAATTTGCAGCCGAGCATCTTGCGGCATGTAAAGCACTTGAATTGAAAGGTCGTATTCTGGTCGCCTCAGAAGGTATCAACGGAACTGTTTCAGGTACGATCGAGCAAACCAACCAATATATGGACATGATGAAAAGCGATTCCCGCTTTGCCGATATCGTGTTTAAAATAGATGAAGCTGATGGACATGCTTTCAAAAAAATGCATGTTCGTCCGAAAAATGAACTTGTCACGCTTCGTCTGGAAGATGACATCAACCCGAACCGGACGACAGGCCAATACTTGAGCCCGAAGGAGTTCTTCGAGCAAATGCAAGATGAAAATACTATCGTCCTTGATGCCAGAAATGACTATGAATTTGATTTAGGACATTTCAGGGGTGCAATCAAGCCGGAAATCACAAATTTCCGCGAACTTCCGGATTGGGTCCGTGAAAATAAACAAATGTTCGAAGGCAAAAAAATCCTTACGTATTGCACAGGCGGTATCCGCTGTGAGAAATTCTCAGGCTGGCTTGTCGAAGAAGGCTTTGAGGATGTTAGCCAGCTTCATGGCGGCATCGCAACATACGGGAAGGATCCCGAAGTCCAAGGTGACCTTTGGGATGGACAAATGTATGTATTCGATGAAAGAATTGCCGTACCCATCAACCAAAAGGAACACGTCATTGTCGGACGCGACATTTACTCCGGCGAGCCTTGTGAACGCTATGTCAATTGCGCTAACCCTGAATGCAACAAGAAAATCCTATGCAGTGAAGAGAACGAACACAAACATATGCGCAGCTGCACTCACGAATGCCGAGTGCATCCACGTAACCGCTATGTAGTCGAGCATAACCTTTCTGAAGAAGAAGTATCTGAGAGATTACAGCAAATCGAAGAAACCTTCACGGCAAAATGATTAAGCAAACCCGAATCAGTGGACATGATCCCTATTCGGGTTTTTTTATAGCCTATATCCAATTTTCCGAAGATTAAACTTGTTAACTTTCAAAACTGCCCAAACCGGAAAATTACTTACATTCTTACTTCTATATCAAAATAGAAAAAACCTTCTTTATAAGCAAAAGAAAGAATCAATCCGCTAACTTCTAAAGCTTTTTCATGATTGTCCCTTGATGAAAAAAGCGATTCCTCTTAAAAGGAATCGCTCCTGCATCAATAATTTCAGTTTGCCTCTGCACTCACAACAATTCCGCAAGCTTGTCTATCGCCCGCATCACCAGTTTTCAATGTATCTCCATCAGATCCTTTTTCTCCACTGGCTTCATAACGATCAGGAATATTGGCAAAGTTGTCAGGATTTGCATGAACGATGACAGCCAACTCTTCTTTCTTCAGTTGGTCTATTGTCATGTTATCCAATGTTGCCGTATATTTTGCTGTCCCATCTTCTTTTACATAGAGAGGGGGCATGTCCCCTGCATGATTCGAGTGCGTTTCATCAGTTGGATTGAAGTGTCCTCCCGCTGTAGTGAAAGGGCCTTCCTTAGCACGTGCGTCACATGTTGCGTTTTCGTGAATATGGAATCCATGATAGCCTGGCTCAAGGCCTTCCAAAGTGGTCTCGATCACCACAGCATTCTCTTCCGCGGAAAAGTTTACAGTACCAAGGGTTTTACCTTTTATATCTTTAACTTCTGCTTTCACCTGCGGATCCATCTCTGTATCTGTTCCTTGTCCCACTGTATTCATATCTTCGGCATTTTTGTCGCCCTGATTTGAATCATCCGCTGAATTACATCCATACAGTAAAAAGGCAGCACACATAGGCAGCACAAATTTTTGCTTATAGTTCATGATAAATCCCCTCACTCTCTTATATGTATATTCCTCTTATTATTTACCACTATTATGGAAAAATAAACAGAAAGCGGGATAAATAGGAAAATAGATTATACCAGCGAGCAGAACCTCTTACTAAATTCACAGACAAGGATCTTATATTATAGCTTAATGGGCTCACATATTACAAAGTGATGACACCGAAAGCAATGGCTGCAATCGTCATGATGATGGTTGTCCCAAACGCCCATTTAAACAGGAATTTTTGGTGATCCCCAAAATCCACCCCTACAAGACCAATCAATATGAATGTGGCAGGCACCAATGGCGATAATGGGAATCCTGTGGTTGAATGACCTAATAAAGCCGCCCTTCCGATTTCAACAGGGGCAATACCGAAGTTCGATGCCGTTTCACTGATAATCGGCAGAATGCCAAAGTAATAGGCATCAGGTGAAAAAATGAACCCCATCGGAATGCTCGAAAGCGCTACGACCAGTGGCAAATGTGCCCCAAGCCAATCCGGAATGACGGTTACAATTGAAGCGGCCATCGAGTCCATCATCTTCGTTTCTGTGAATACACCCGTAAATATCCCTGCAGCAAAAATGAGTGTACAGATCATTACGAAACTATTGGCATGACTTAAAATCCTTTCCTGCTGTTCTTGTGGGTTCGGAAAGTTAACCAATAACGCAATAGCAAAAGCGGAGGCAAATAGGATTTGGATTGGCAGCAATTCCATCACCAGCAATACCATCAGTAAAATCGTCAAGAGCCAATTAAACCAAAATAACTTGGATGTTCCTTCAGGTGTGGTTTCAGCGGCTGCAGCCTGTTCACTCATACCAGGTGGCATGGTCCTTCCCATCGACCTGACTCCTAATCTCTCTCTTTCCTTTTTGCCAAGTACATATGCCGAAAAAAGTGTCCATAAAAGCCCGCAAATCATGACTGGAATGAGAGGAATGAATAACTCCGATACTTGAACTTGAAGGCTCGCGGCCGCTCTCACCAAAGGTCCTCCCCAAGGAATCATATTCATGACCCCCGCGCCTAAACCAACGACACAGGCCAATACGAGTCTATTCATTCCTAATTTCATATAAAGCGGCAGCATGGCGGAAACGGTGATCATGAATGTAGAAGAACCATCCCCATCCAAACCTACCAACATGGTTATTATGGCAGTTGCCATGACAACCTTTAGCGGGTCGCCTTTTACAAAACTCAGTATTTTAGCGATCATGGGCTCGAATAAACCAACGTCAATCATTAATCCAAAATATAAAATAGCAAAAACGATCATGACTGCTGTTGGTGTTACCTTTAAAATACCTGCCACCATCATATCTCCCATTTCAGATGCAAAACCGCCAATCACACCAAAAGCAATCGCCGTGAGGATAAAAGCGACGACTACGGATAGACGCTTTGTGATGACTAATACCAAAAACGTTAAAATCATGCTAAATCCTAAAAAAGTCAACATGTAAAAAACTCCTTTAATTTGAAAATGAACGTCTTTCATTTTATCTAATTTTTCGGAAAAATCAATATTTTCAAATTATACCATTTGCACATTCATTAAAAAACCAGTTTTTATAAGCAAAAATCAAATTCATTTAATAAATTAGTTAATTTCTGTATACTATTATTTAGGAACCCGAAATTTTTTCGAAGGAAAGAAGTGTTGCATGTAAAATGAATGCTCATAAAATAGCTAAACGGAATCTTTTCATCATGTGGTTCGCCAACTTCTTCATAGGCGGAAGCATGACAATGGTTCTTCCATTCATATCTTTATACATTGGTACATTCGGGGATTATTCGACCCAATATATCCAGCATTGGTCCGGATGGACATTTGGTATCACCTTTGTGACTGCCTTTTTATTTTCTCCTATTTGGGGACGGATTGGCGACCGGTATGGCAGAAAGAAAATCTTGATTGCCTGTGCCTTTGGGATGGGACTGTCCATTTTCTTGATGGGATTCGTTGAAAATGTTTGGCAGCTTTTCGTCTTAAGGATGTTCACGGGAATATTCACTGGCTTCATTTCCATGTCACAGGCCTTCATATCAACGCAAACTCCGAAAGAGATTGCCGGACGCGTACTGGGAACACTGCAAACGGGAAATATAACTGGTTCACTTTTCGGACCATTGCTTGGCGGCATTCTTGCAGACACACTCGGCTATTCAACCGCCTTTAAATTCACCTCTATCACCATTTTCATCTCTGGACTACTTGTTTTTGCAACCAAGGAGTATCAAATGGAACGGCAAAAGGGAACAAAGTCGAGCTATACAAGCAAGGAGGTTCTCTCGCATATCATGCGGAATCCGATCCTAGTGAATGTCATGCTCATTTCGACCCTTGTTCAAGTAGCCCACTTCAGCATCCAGCCCATTCTTTCTTTATACGTTGGCGAGCTGCATGGAACTTCCAATCTTGGATTTTATTCAGGTATCGCCTTTTCTGCGGCAGGCCTAGGGAATTTATTGATGGCGCGTCACTGGGGCAAGATAGGTGATCGGCATGGACATGTGAAGATTCTTGTGCTGCTTCTTTTTCTTACTGCCACTGTCTACTTGCCTGGTGCCTTCATCAATCATTTTTGGCAGCTTGTTTTTGTACGTTTCATACTGGGCATGGCAATAGGCGGCATCATCCCTGTAAGGATTGCCTACATTCGCCAAGAAGCGCCGGTCGCAATGCAGGGGGAAGTACTTGGGTACAATACGAGCCTGCGCTTTTTAGGCAATATCATCGGACCTGCAATGGGCGGTATGGTAGCTGGTTTCTATGGATTCTCCGCTGTTTTCATCACGACCAGTACCTTGCTCCTTATCGCTGGCCTGGTCCTCTATTACGCGATGCACCGCAATCCGGAGTTGGCCAGATCACATTAATCAAATTCGGGCGAGAAAACCTGCTTCCAGATGGAAGTCAGGTTTTTATCTGTTTAACGCATATACAGCCGTATTGCCAGATACATCTGAAGCTGGATCTTGTTTCGGTCGGATCCCGATTAAGGCAGTGATGCCGAGATCGACTACTTTATTCAAAAATACATATCATCAAACATCAGAGTTATTGTGAATGCGGAATCATCGAAGGAAACCAGAAAAGGATTTGAAGCGAGTGCACTTTCAAGCCTATCAGTTAAATAACATGCTTTGTAAAGATAGGTTCCAAAGAAATGAATCAAACTTCCTGAAGGTCATAGCTTTAGGCTAACCACTTTAATATCATCATACCCACCCATAAACTGATAAGTATTTTTTCTGCACTTCAATTTTATGTTAAGATTATTTTAGGCAAATTTTATGAAAGTAAAAGACGCAAAGCCACGGGCCTAAACCAACAACTTAGTTGTCATGGCAGCCGGGCCGCCATGATTTATCTTGATTAAATCGCTTAATCATTTATTTCGTGCCCCTTTTTAATTTGCCTAAAAATTTTAAAAAAGAGGGTTATATATGTTTTTTCCAACCATTTATTCAGCTGCTACGGATGAGAGACACATAGTTAAAGATAAAAATACATGTGCATGCGGCACAAGATATAATGTATTCGCAACGTTGACAAGAAGCGACCTTCGAAAGATCAGGTTCAAGCATTATAAAGAAGTGACATGTCCAAAGTGTAAATCCAGTATCCTTGATAAGGAATAGCCACTTAACACTGCCCTCTACGAAGTAGGTGAAAGGGAAAATATCGTTCCGGTAAGTAAAGCTTCCTTACTTTATGCCTAATCAAGTTAAGGCACAAAACGACATAAAAAAAGATCCTTCAAGGACTTTTATCATTGTCTTAAAAGGTGTACGGTCGGACTATAATTGGCTCGATTGGTATAAACGGTGCAGTTTATCAGCAATCATCAGATTCAATCGTGTTTTCTGCATCTTCTAAAACCATGTCCGGAATGTCATGGATCCGTTCCATTCGGTAACGCAATGCACTGCGGTGTTTGAAAAGTGAAATCGATAGTATTTTTGAATTACCGTTATTGAATAGGTAGACACTTAATGTACCCATCAGATTTGCTCCCCCCTTCGGCATGTGCAGGGTCTTTCAAATTATCCAAGAGCTTGTAAGAGCCCAATTCGTCAAAAATGGCCAAGCTATTTTTTTGGAAATCCAGTTCTGCTGAATTTATAAGCATGCATGCCCTGTTTATAGACCTAATAATAATCCTCCAGCTTAATGGTGGTGCCCATCCCAATATGTAGCGCCAAGGAAAGCTTATTGAAAATAGCTGTCCATTAAGATAATGCTATATCTCCTCCTATACGGGGTGCGAGTTCACTTTCCCTTCCACGGATACCATTATATCATCGCTTTTAGTCATGATGATTTCTTTATTAAGATACAGTTGTTCTTTCATATGATCCCATTCCAAGGCTTTTTCTGCCTGCCTTACAATCAGGTTCAGATGGTTAGGCAGTGACTCGCCCCAATGTAAATCATTTCCGCAGTCTTGAGACACACTACCAACAGAACCGGCAACTGAAACCCACCCGATTTTTCAGTGAAAGGAAAATAGGCATGTAATTCATTCTCCCCCCATTACCGTAATCGTTTACTAAAGTTTTGGGGATCCTATCGAAGGGCTTTGTAAACAAACATAGTTTACCGATCCTTCGTATAGATAAATCGAGGCATCTTCAGCCCTGGTCCCCCCACATGATAGCTCAAGCACTTTTTGCACCAATGCTTCCTTCTTTAGGCATGAATAGTCCTGGAAATATCCATATAGATAGAAAGAAGGTCACATGCTATAATTTAGTGCGTTAACAATGAAAGTAACACACATATATAAAAGAAAGAAGGAGTGTTTCTTTGAATACATCAGCATACAAACAGGAATGGTTCGGGAACGTACGGGGGGATGTTCTTTCCGGAATTGTCGTTGCCTTGGCATTGATTCCAGAGGCGATTGCCTTTTCGATCATTGCTGGTGTTGACCCAATGGTAGGTCTATATGCCTCATTCTGCATTGCCATCGCCATCTCATTTTTCGGCGGAAGGCCGGGAATGATATCGGCTGCCACTGGAGCAATGGCACTCGTAATGGTCGATCTTGTTAAAGATCACGGCTTGAACTATTTACTTGCTGCAACTATATTGACTGGTTTGCTGCAAATTTTACTAGGGGTTTTAAAAATCGGGAAATTAATGAAGTTCATCCCGAAGCCGGTCATGACTGGTTTTGTGAATTCTCTAGCCATCTTGATTTTCACGGCACAGCTTACCCATTTCGTGGGCGAATCATGGATCATGTATCTCATGACAGCCATTTCATTAGCTATCATTTATCTTTTTCCGCTGATCACGAAAGTCATACCTTCACCACTTGTCGCCATCATATTCATGACAATCGTTGCAGTTACCACGGGAGCTACGGTGCGTACGGTTGGGGATATGGGGCAATTGACTGAAGCCCTTCCGATGTTCATGCTTCCAGACATCCCTTTGACCTTCGAAACTTTGGCGATCATTTTCCCTTATTCCATAGCCCTTGCGTTTGTCGGGTTGCTTGAATCATTATTGACCGCTCAAATAGTCGATGAGATGACTGACACGGACAGTAATAAAAATAAGGAAGCCAAAGGCCAAGGAATTTCGAATATCATTGCCGGATGTTTTGGCGGAATGGCAGGATGTGCGATGATCGGCCAATCCGGTATCAACATTAAATCGGGAGGAAGGGGCCGGCTTTCCACTTTTGTAGCTGGCGCATTTCTTATGGTATTAATCGTGGTATTGAATGATGTCCTTGTTAAAATACCGATGGCTGCCCTTGTCGCAGTCATGATCATGGTTTCAATCGGGACCTTTGACTGGTCTTCCCTAAAGCGGCTCACTAAAGCTCCAAAGACGGATGCAGCAGTGATGATCGTGACGGTCCTCATTGTTCTTTATACACATGACTTATCTAAAGGGGTATTTGCTGGAGTGCTCTTGAGCATGATTTTCTTCTCGGCTAAAATTTCTAAAGTGGCTGTTGAGAAAACGGAAGACATCCATGCTAAGAAAATCATTTATCGTATCAGCGGACAAATATTTTTCGCTTCGGTTCAGGACTTTGTTTCTAAGTTCGATTTCAAGGAAAAAGCCGAAACGGTCATCATCGATTTTTCCCATTCTAAAATATGGGATGCTTCTGCAGTCGGTGCTGTTGATACGGTTGTCCTTAAATATCAGTTTCAGGGTACACCTGTCCAGGTGCAAGGCCTGGACGAGGAGAGTTCGTTATTGCTTGAAAAACTCGCCACCTCAGAAAGTAAAATATCTTGAAAAAGTATAATTCTGCTGAATAGAAACTTTTCAAACCGACAAAATAGATAACATGAAATATTTCCTTTTGAAAGGAGCGAAAAGCATGACATCCGATCAGGATTATACAGCAGCGAATCTGTCACCAGATTTATTGAATGAACTGAAAAGCTTTGAAAGCAAACTTGGCGAGGAAGCCAATAAAGAACTGATTGTCATCGCCTATGAAAAAGAAAAGGAAACCTTAAATTAAAAAAAAAGACTCAAACACCTTTAAATGGATGGTTGAGTCTTTTTTTGATGTACAGAAAAGGGGGCCCAAAGTATTGAATGGGCACCCCTTTTCCAATATTATTTACTGAATACGTCCGTTAAAACCGGAACGATTTGTTTTTTACGCGATACAACGCCCTCTAAGACGGCAATGTTATTGTTTAATGAAACGTCATATGCCTTTTCCACTGCATCAGCCGCTTTTCCAAGAGCCAAGGCCACAGAATCATTGGTCAAGATATCCGTTACGACGAATAGGAATAAATCCAATTCCTTCACAGCGATGACCGATTCAATGGCTGCTTCTATTTCAGCTTGCTTAGCAAGAACTTCGTTCGGATCTACAGCATTGACCTGAGCTATCTCAACTTTAGCCATTCCCATGGAGAATTCTTTTGCATCAAGAGTGATTAACTGGGCAATCGTCTTGTCGCTCAAGTCAGCTCCCGCCTTCAACATTTCCAAGCCATATGTTTCAGCGTTTACTCCCGCAATATCAGCCAGTTCCATAGCTGCTGCAACGTCTTGCTCTGTGCATGTCGGGGATTTGAACAATAAAGAATCGGAAATTATGGCAGATAGCATAAGTCCGGCGATCGCTTTAGGGACTTCAATGCCGTTTTCTTTATAGATTTTATTTAAAATCGTTGCCGTACAGCCAACTGGCTCCGCACGGTAATATAAAGGATCGCTTGTTTCAAAGTTAGCGATACGGTGATGGTCGATAACTTCCAACACACGGACTTGGTCAATATCTTCTGCACTTTGCTGGCGTTCGTTGTGGTCGACCAGAATCACGCCATCCGCTTCCCCTGCCACTTTTTCCACAAGGCGGGGAGCTTCGAATTTGAATTGGTCCAACGCATATTGAGTTTCACCATTCACTTCACCCAGACGAACTGGTTCAGCGTTGATACCTAGTTGCTTTTTAAGATCTGCATAAGCGATTGCTGAACAGATTGTGTCTGTATCCGGGTTTTTATGTCCAAAAACTAATACTTTTTCCAAGATTTTAACCCCTTTTTCATAAATATTTTTCCGCGAATCCCCTCATCGCAATAAGGGAGACCCACCTTTACTATACACTTTATTTTAACACAAAATCCCGTAAATTCAGTGCTCGAATTACCCATTCCCCAATAAAATCTTTCATTCTCAATCCCTCTACCTTCACTTTGTCAATAGATAAGGGTTGGTTTTTCTCAAATATATTAGTTGAATTATCATCGTATATGGCTTACGATAATATAAGCAGAAATACTAGATATTGATTACACAAACAATACTAATAACTATATATAGAATATTTTATAATCCAAGGTGCCAGTGATGGCTGAAAAGGGAATCCGGTGTAAACCCGGAACTGTCCCCGCAACTGTAAATGTGACGAAATGAGAAACCACTGTATAGCTCTCTCTATACGGGAAGGACTCAAAGTAGGATGATCATGAGTCAGGAGACCTGCCTTGATTTTTTCATGTTTCTTATTCTTCGGGGATTGAGATGATGAAACGATAGTATAATGGCTATTTTTTCATGGTTCCTTTATTCTATCGTTTGATTCGCTCAATCCATTTGGGCGGTTTTTTTATTTTAGCGGAAGTTTACAAGGAGGATTATTAATGACTCAAACATATAACTCTACCATAAGCGAAAATGACACCGAAACGAATTCAATCCAGCTTGAGATGTTATCAAAGGAATTCGAAGGCCGTCTCGATATGGAAAAGTTCAAAAAGCGTTTTATAAAATGGCTTGATCGCAAAAGTGACTCAACCGATGAACAGGCATCAAAAAAACTGATTCAGCTCGCTCTTGAAAGTGTGGATATAGATGCTCCCGATTGGACGTTCGTTGCTGCAGCAGAACTATTGAATACGATGTATAGGGATGCACAGGCAAATCGAGGTTATGAAGGCATGAGTTATGGCCCATTCTATGAACTGATCACGGAACTCTCGCAACTTTCAGAAGGCCAGCGTTATCCCATTTATAAATCAGAACTGCTAGCTTCTTATACGAAAGCGGAAATTGAGGAATTGGGTTCGGTGATCGACCCGGAAAAGGATAAATTATTTTCTTACATAGGCATTTACTTATTAAACGATCGCTACCTAGCCCGCCCAAAAAAAGACAAGGTCTACGAACTGCCTCAAGAGCGCTTCATGATCATCGCGATGGAAATCATGCGAATGGAAAAAACGGAGCATCGTCTTCAACTAATAAAAGAAGCTTACTGGGCTATGTCCAACCTTTATATGACTGTTGCGACGCCTACTCTATCCAATGCAGGTAAAACGCATGGACAGTTAAGCTCTTGTTTTATCGACGCAATTGAGGATTCCATTGACGGCATCTATCTATCTAACTACGATGCTGCAAAAGTATCAAAATTCGGCGGCGGTGTAGGTCTTTACGTTGGTAAGATTCGTTCGCTTGGTTCTGATATCCGAGGTTTCTCTGGAAACAGTTCCGGCACGACTCCCTGGATCCGGCTATTCAACCAGACAGCTGTCAGTGTCGATCAATTGGGGCAACGTAAAGGTGCCATCGCGATTTACTTGGATGCCTGGCATAAAGATATTATGAGCTTTCTTGATTTGAAGACCCAAAACGGGGATGACAGATTAAAAGCCCATGATATTTTTACAGGTGTATGTATTCCTGATTTGTTCATGGAGGCTGTACGCGACAGAAAAGAATGGTATCTTTTCGATCCGCATACCATCAAACAAACCCTTGGATTCTCACTTGAAGATCTTTATGACGAGAAGAAAGGCGAAGGAAGCTTCAGGAATCATTATGCACTTGCTGTCGAGGCCGCAGAAAACGGTACACTTCCAAACTATAGCTTTGAAAAAATCAATGCGATGGACATCATGAAAAGCATCATGATTTCTCAATTAGAAGAAGGCGTACCATATATGTTCTACCGCGATGAAGTGAACCGGAAGAATCCGAATAAACATAAAGGCATGATTTATTGTTCTAACCTTTGTACGGAGATTGCTCAAAACTTAAGCCCTTCGACGATCACGGATGAATATGAAACAGAAGATGGAGATGTCGTTGTGGTCCGTAAAAGCGGCGATTTCGTTGTCTGCAACCTATCATCCATTAACTTGCCCCGTGCGGTGAGCAGCGATGTTTTGGAGAGGTTAATTCCCATTCAGATCCGGATGCTGGATAACGTCATTGATGTCAATAATCTTCCGGTCAAGCAAGCATCCATCTCGAACAAACGTTACCGGGCAATTGGTCTAGGAACGTTTGGATGGCATCATTTACTTGCCACTCAGAATATTTATTGGGAATCGGATGAGGCTGTTCACTATGCCGATGCTTTATACGAAAAGATCGCTTACTTAACAATCAAAGCATCCAACGAGTTGGCCAAGGAAAAGGGATCATACCCATATTTCGAAGGATCCGATTGGCATACAGGGGAATATTTCGAACTTCGTGACTATACAGATCAAAAATGGATGGATTTAAAAGCAGATGTGCAGGAGCACGGTACCCGTAATGGATATTTAATGGCTATTGCCCCCAATTCATCGACTGCTAAAATCGGTAATTCAACGGATGGAATCGATCCTTTGTATGAAATTGAATTTTACGAGGAAAAGAAAAACTTCAAATTCAAGGTGACCGCACCAGGATTGACGCCAAATACGTATGAATATTATAAAAAGACCCGCTTTAATTTGGACCAACTGGAGAGCATCAGGCAAAATGCAGCCCGCCAACGCCATATTGACCAAGCAATCAGCTTTAATCTGTATGTACACAACACAATCAAAGCGAAGGTCCTATTGGATATCCATTTAACGGCGTGGGAATCCGGGTTGAAATCAACGTATTATGTTCGTTCGACTTCTTCCGAATATGACAATGCCTGCGAAAGCTGTTCTAGTTAACGACGATCAAACCCTTAGTAATCTATTCTTAAAGGAGTTTTCACGAATGACCAATCATATAAAAAAGATCCGGATGCTGGAACCAACGCATCCAACTAAAGCGACCGGTGTTTTCAAAGGAGAAGCTTCAGGCTTTCTCCTTTGGAACGATATTCAGTATGAGAAATTCTATGATACCTATACACAGCTCATCAATAACTTTTGGAAGCCTTCAAGCGTGAACATGATTCAGGATAAAAAGCAGTGGGGAGAATTGGACGAAGATATCCAGGACGCTTTTCTTGATATCCTTACGATGATTGCTGGAATGGACAGTCTACAAACGCCTACTTTAGTAGAAATCCTTCGGTATATAAAGGATCCTGCGGCAAAAGCTATCCTGGCAAACATGGCCCAGCAGGAATCCATCCATAATGAATCCTATTCCTATATCCTTGCTTCCCTGATACCGGTAGGCAAGCAAAAACAGCTTTTCGACCGCATTAAAGAACATCCGGAAGTGATTAAGCGTAATCAACCGATCGTGGATGCCTATCAAAAGTTTGTGGACGATCCAAGCCCTCAGCATTTATTCGAGGCACTGATCCATTCAACGAACCTCGAAGGGATTTATTTCTATCTGGCTTTCGCCTTCTATTATAATTTAGGACGCCAGAACCTTATGACCGGCTCGGCGACGATGATATCCTATATCCATCGCGATGAAATGGTCCATTTCGATTTCATTGGAATGCTCGTTCAAATCTTGATGTATGAATATCCAGAGTTAAATAATGAAGAAAACACGAAATTCATCTATAAAACGATTGAAAAAGCCGTCGAACTCGAAAAGGAATGGTCTGAGTATATGCTTGAAGATATCCAAACCAAAGCCGACCTCGATTTGGAAGAGTTCAATGAATACATCGAATATATCGCCAACAAACGGCTTCGCATGCTAGGCCTTGAAAACTTGTATAAAGAGTATAGTGAAAACCCGATGCCTTGGATCAAAACGTTCGATGATGAATCCATCGGCCTTACCAAAACCGATTTCTTCGAACAGAAGTCAAGGACCTACAGTCAAGTAAATGCCAGCAATGGATTCGATGAGCTATAAAGTTGCCATTGTCTATCATTCTGCCGGAGGAAATACAAAAGCTCTTGCTGAAGCCATCGCTTCCCTATTACCTGGAGCTGGACTATATCAACTGCATGAATTCGATTTAGGTACATTGCCCGATTACGATGCATTGATCGTCGGTACCTATACATGGGGAAATGGGGAGCTTCCTGCCAAATCAGCAGCCCTTTACAAAGAACTGGAACAGTTGCCTATTGCTCATCTGAAAACGGGAGTCTTCGGCACTGGTGAAACCAACTATAATCATTTTTGTGGAGCGGTCGATCATTTCCGGGACATGTTATTCGCCAAAAGCCAGTTATTGGTGACATTGAAGATAGAACAGATGTATCAAGAATCAGACTTGCCCAGACTTCAAAAGTTCGCCTCGCTATTCCAGAACTGACTAAAAGGTGATATGCGTTTTCGCATATCACCTTTTAGTATTTTTTTAAAAATTTGTCTCCCTATATCATAGCAGCGGTAAGCATGAAGTATAATGGAATAAAAAGGGGATAATATCCAATGACTGAAAATTTAACCCAGTTCCTGCCTATCCTGTTTATGCTAGTGCTTGTCGTATTCGTTATATTCATCGTTTTTTACCTGGCAGGGCATTTTAATCGTTCTAAACGGATCGAGGAAAAATTGGACAAAGCATTAAGGGAAATGGCCGAAAAAAAAGAATAATAAACGTGGTTTCCCTTACAGGGGAAAATAAAAAGACTCCAGTATCGGAGTCTTTTTTTATATGTGTTCAATTATTTTTGAACGTTAGCTGCTTGTGGTCCACGAGCGCCTTGCTCGATTTCGAAAGAAACTTCTTGGCCTTCTTCAAGAGTTTTGAAGCCTTCGCCTTGGATAGCTGAGAAATGTACGAATACATCGTCTTGGCCTTCAACTTCGATGAAACCGAAACCTTTTTCTGCGTTAAACCATTTTACTTTACCTTGTACCATGATAGTTCCTCCTGTGTTTGGAAAAATCCATTTTATTACTATTTTTGGTTCTGGATAATGTTTCAAGAGGAATCCTATAACAGTAAATCCTTCTATCAAACTTATTCCGAACAAAAATAATTACTCATATTATATCATGGAAAATCCAAAAAAAACAAGATTATCGCAGTAATTCCACCGACAAATTATCCTAAAATTCTACATTTTCCGCTTCTTGCTTTGACGGAAACCTTCGTCCAATAAGTAGCGCTCCGCCTCTACTGGACTCTCGAAACACTCCTCAAGATTCGAGCCTGAATACACGTTCCAAAGCTGATCTTCCCTTTCAAGTGAAAGCTCTTGCTTTTCACGGCCAATCCATGTTCCTTCCAACCTAGCGAACTCGTTTTCCTCTTCTTCGATTTCAACAGGAGGTTCAGAAAGATAATCCATGCTTTTTTGAATCAATTCTTTTAATTCCGCTTCATTATAGTCACGTATATTGATAAATCCTTTACGGTCAGTATCTTTTTTTCTCATATGCCCAGCGTAAACGAATCCATTTCCATTGGGATGCAAATGCTGAACGACTATCTTTTTCTCCTGGACACTTTCTGGGTAATGGAAATTCACACGCCCCAATGAAACGTCTTTTCGCTGTAATTCCGGAAAAGTTTCAATGATGCTCAATTTTTCTTCAAATGTTAACAAATTTCTTCCTCATTTCATTAGTTCATATTGTTTGTCGATTATAACACAGACTGATAAGAAACAATAATCTCCCTCTTCCTTTATAATGTAATGAAAGGAAGTGATATGATTTGATCATGAAAATTCGGGACTTGGATTCCGATTTTGGCCAGCAACTTTTTAAACTTCAAAAAAAATCCTATACGGTGGAAGCGGATTTGATCGGCTTTGCCGATATCCCTCCTTTATTGGAAACATATGAGCAATTCATTCATTGTAATGAATCGTTCATATGCTTTTTAGAAGGTGATGCCTTAGCTGGAGCGATATCCTATACAATAGAAAATAGACTAATGCGGATTTGCAGAATGATCGTCCATCCCGCTTATTTTCGTCAGGGTATTGCGGATGCCCTTTTGAATGACCTTCAATTACAAGGCGGCTGGGAAAAGATATCCGTTTCGACCGGTAAAATGAACCTGCCTGCACGGAAGCTATATGAAAAAAACGGCTTTACCCATAAAGAAGACATAGAAGCCGCACCTAATCTTTTCATAAGCATATTTGAGAAACAGCATTCATTTTATGTACGTCACGACAAAAAGCATCATGAATGAGATGACGATGATCACAGCAACCCATAGCCAGGCCAATGTCATATTCCCGGAGTCCATGGCGACATATATCGCGGTTGGTATGGTTTGTGTCTGTCCGGGGATGTTTCCGGCAAACATTAGTGTCGCCCCGAATTCCCCCAATGCACGTGCAGAACTCAATATGGCACCTGTGACGATGGATCTGACTGCCAATGGAAGGGATACAAAAAGGAACAATCTCCACTCGCCCGCCCCGTCAACTCTTGCTGCATTTTCGATTTCTTCATCAATACCTTCAAAGCCTGTTTTAGCGGATTGGTACATAAGCGGAAAAGCTACAACGGTGGATGCAATAACCGCCGCCCACCAAGTGAACATTAGGGGCTGATCAAAAACCCTTTCGATGAATTGGCCTGGTATTCCATTCTTCCCAAAAATCACAATCAATAAAAAACCTACGACAGACGGTGGCAAAACGAGCGGCAATAAAAATGCTGTTTCCAACAGGACTCTTCCCCTGAATTGCTTTTTAGCCATCATTCGCGCCAGGATAATCCCTAAAATGAAAACAAGGATACCCGCTAGTCCCGCCACCTGTATCGATAGCCTGACAGGTGACCAAAAATCCCCTGTCATGGTATTATCCGCACATCCATGTAAAATATCAGCCTATGCAGGTCCTTGATCGGCCATATTACCGAATCGTTTTTTTTTTCATTAAAGGCAGATTGCATTTCATTTTCTCCCTTTCCTTTTGAAATAACTATTAAGTTTATTTTTCTTGACATCTTGCTGACACATAGGAACGTTAAAGTAAGAGTATCACAAATATAAAAATAATTTCATCCAATAAACTTTTAATTTTGAAGGAGTCGATTTTAAATGGTAACAATTTATACTACTCCAAGCAGTTTAGCCTGTCGTAAAGCAAAAGCTTGGCTTAAGAAAAACGAAATTTCCTACAATGAACGCAACCTATATTCCCAACCTCTTTCCATTGAAGAAATAAAAGAGATTTTACGTAAAACGGAAGGCGGTACAGATGAAATCATCTCAACCCGTTCCAAAAAATTCAAAAGCCTGAATATCGATATAAATAGTACACCACTTAATGATCTTTGCAAGCTTATTCAAGATAACCCGGATTTACTTCGCCGTCCGATCATTTTCGACTATAAGAACTTGCATGCTGGATATAACGAAGAAGAAATGGGACGTTTCCTTCCAAGGCAGGTCCGTCATGTACAGTTATGGCATGCAATCAGCCAATTGGCTTAATCAGTTAGCATGTACAAGTGCCATAAAAAGGGTTGTCCGATAATGGACAACCCTTTTTTATATCTGATCCGCTTTCTCTATAACGATCGTGAAGGTGGCGCCTCTTTCATTGCTTTCCTTAAGCACAAGATCTCACTTTTGCGCTTTTGCTAGCATCTTACTGAACGGCAGTCCCAGACCTAAACCGCGTACCTTCTACTTTTTGTTTTCACCCCGATAGAATGGTTCGAACACATACTGTTGTTCATGTACAGGAATTAAAATAACTTTCAAGTTTATTTTTCTTGACATATTGCTGACACAAAGAAACGTTAAAGTATGAGTATAACAAATACACAAAAATAATTTCATTCCATAAACATTAACACTTTGAAGGAGTCGATTTTATATGGTAACAATTTATACTACTCCAAGCAGCTTAGCCTGTCGTAAAGCAAAAGCTTGGCTTAAGAAAAACGAAATTTCCTACAATGAACGTAATTTATATTCACAACCACTTTCTATTGAAGAAATTAAAGAGGTTTTACGTAAAACAGAAGGCGGTACAGATGAAATCATCTCAACCCGTTCTAAAAAATTCAGAAGCTTAAATATCGATATAAATAATACACCATTAAATGATCTTTGTAAGCTTATTCAAGATAACCCGGATTTACTTCGCCGACCAATTATTTTTGACCATAAGAATTTACATGCCGGTTATAACGAAGAAGAAATGGGACGCTTCCTTCCTAGAAAAGTACGTCATGTTCAATTATGGCGTGCAATCAGCCAACTGGATTATCAACCATCCCACATCGGTGCATAATAAGAGGGTTGTCCATTAAAGCGGATGGTATTATCCCCTACAGGTAGACAGAGTAAAAAGAGAGCATGATAAAATGTTCTTAACAGTCTATCTGAGAGGGGA
>NZ_JAWRYN010001068.1:0-255 GCF_046534585.1 Peribacillus sp. SIMBA_075
TGGCGGTTTCGGAATTCGGCAAATGATACCCGAAATTCCTACAAATTCGCGATTTGCCACATTGCCAAGGAAATAGCGGTATTAGTATGCTTTCATTACCGGCAGGACAGCAAGCTGGCAAATGCATCAGCGGCTGAATCGGCCTTACCGGCAAGGGGGTGAAATCAATGAATCAAGTAGGCATTGTTGGGCGGTTAACGAAAGACCCGTCGATGCGGGTGCTGGGGGAAGGGCGTATACATACTACCTTCGTCG
>NZ_JAWRYN010001069.1:0-255 GCF_046534585.1 Peribacillus sp. SIMBA_075
TGGTTTCCATGTGTGAACGATCTCCTTCCCAGTATATATCCCTATTATGACTTTTTAACAGTATCAGATAGGATAGTCTTTGAGCACATCATCCTGATACTGCAAGAATAACCTTCCATTATCACGCGGTCGCGCATCCGTGGCAAACCTCGATTAAGGTTTTCTTATCGTCGTTCGATTTGTAATTAGTATATCACATTTAGCCAATTAAGCTACATAATTTTATAATCGCATGTGGAGAATGTGTGAATAACC
>NZ_JAWRYN010001070.1:0-255 GCF_046534585.1 Peribacillus sp. SIMBA_075
CATCGAGCGCGTAACTGATTTGTAAGGCCGTATGTTTTAATTTATTTTCAATTTGAATTTGTTTCGTTGAATCTGGAAAAAGTTCTTGCAGTAATTTTGTATCGCCACCGCTATTTACATGCGTTGTTAAGCTACCTTTGCCAGCAATTTTTGCGACGATTGCACTGACCATCCATTGGCCGAAATGATTTTTATTTGTATGAATGCGAAAATCAACAGGTTGCCCATCGAAGCGAAGTAAGGAAATACCTTGTT
>NZ_JAWRYN010001071.1:0-255 GCF_046534585.1 Peribacillus sp. SIMBA_075
CATTTCATACACAAGTTGAACAAGCTTCGCACGTATCTCAAATTCTTCACGTGTAACGGGCAATGGCATGTCTCTAAATAATTCTCTCATTTCTTGAAGCTGTCTTAAGGAAATAACCCCAGTACTCTCAGGGCTAATAGCATTTCCAATGTTTTCAACCACATCCGCAATCATATCAGCTTGTTCATATGTCCATGATAAAGAAGCTGCTAATGGTATCATCCGTTCTAAAATTTCGAATTGTTGCATGCGCAT
>NZ_JAWRYN010001072.1:0-255 GCF_046534585.1 Peribacillus sp. SIMBA_075
TAGCTTTTTCACTTCCGTACCAGTACGACCATCTACTAAACTAATAGAATCCTGTACCTCTGCTTTAGCCTCTACCGTGTGGCCACCAATATCACTTACTAATGCAACATCACTTACTTTTGCACCACAACCACTCACTATAGCTACACATAACACCCCAACTAATATACCCTTTACTTTACGGAACAATATACTCTCCCCTTTTTCCCAATATTACTTTTATGTATTATTTCATTTTTATGTATGTTTTGTTAC
>NZ_JAWRYN010001073.1:0-255 GCF_046534585.1 Peribacillus sp. SIMBA_075
TAAGATTGATCTGCCCCTCATCCGGCTTTGGATTCAGAATACGATTTCTTTCCATTGGCGTGATCTTATCCAGCGACCATTTGCTCAGCGTTTCATGACCTAAGCACCAGCCTTGAATGCCGCCCGGTGCAAGGCTACGCCAGCGACGCGTGAACATAGGTATGAATTCGCGACTGAAGCGCAATTGCTGAGGCGTCACATCCACCCGGGCCTTGCCACTGATTGCTAGTGTATAACCGCCATCAATGCGTCGTG
>NZ_JAWRYN010001074.1:0-255 GCF_046534585.1 Peribacillus sp. SIMBA_075
TGTCCGATGTTAAATGTAGAGATCGGGCAATGCCATATTCCTAAGCTTCTAAAGGAAAAAAACTGGACACAGGCTGACTTGGCACGTGCCACTGGCTTGACACCACAAAGCATCTTTCAAATAATTAATCAGCCTGTAGACATCCGCATTAAAACAGCAGCGAAGATCGCTATGGCTTTAGGATGCAAGATTGACGATTTATTTGAGTTTAGGATACGACATTGATTAACTGCGACCATTGTCTCAGTACACCTC
>NZ_JAWRYN010001075.1:0-254 GCF_046534585.1 Peribacillus sp. SIMBA_075
GCCTTAGCTTGCCGATTTCTATAGATAAGTTCTTTTGTCACGAAAAAAAGTGCAATTGTAATCAAAAATGCCTAAGTCTGTCACATGATTGTAACCTTGCCGTGCTATTTTATTTTTACTAACAAGCTTTCAGACGATTTACGCAAGGCGCAATTATCCGATACGCGAAGGGGATAGGAACTTGAAAAAATTATTGGCGGCTTTAGGAATGGCATTACTTTTATTGCTAGGCACTTCACTTACGACTTCTGCAG
>NZ_JAWRYN010001076.1:0-254 GCF_046534585.1 Peribacillus sp. SIMBA_075
CTGATAACATTGCTCCTCGCATTTTTGTCTGTAACTTGTGTAGCCGGCGAGCCGAACATGAACGAATCAAAAACATACTGTGTTGGACGATATCTGGTCGATGTTCCAATCAATATGAAGCCATATGCACAGATGGGCGAATATATGTTCGGCCTCGTCCAAACCAATACGAAATATCCCAACATCGCAGCTTTCCAACAGAGAATGAAGGAAAGAGAGAATGGACTGAAGAAGCCACAGCGCAAAAGTGATCT
>NZ_JAWRYN010001077.1:0-254 GCF_046534585.1 Peribacillus sp. SIMBA_075
ATACATTGTTCCTACAAACACGATAGTTCATTATTTCTTCCAGTACATTTTCCCCTCGTTCATTTTTATTTTTAATTTAAGGAGGAATTCCACATGGGTTACGGATATAGTTGCTGTGGTTACGGATACGGTGGCGGTGGCGGCAGTTGTGGTTATGGAGGTTTCGCTTTATTAATCGTTTTATTTATCCTTCTAATCATCATCGGAGCTAGCTGTTGGGGCGGCTTTGTAGGCTGCTAGTAAATTTAAAAACT
>NZ_JAWRYN010001078.1:0-254 GCF_046534585.1 Peribacillus sp. SIMBA_075
CCGTTTTGAGGCGCTTTGACGCCGATATTCGCTGCAATTTCCTGTGCCAGCTTAAGGTTGACGTTCGCATACATGTCCACGACTTGCTGGCGCGTGTCGATGCTGTCGCATTTGCCCAGCTCGAAGCTGAATGCCTCAGTGATATGTTGCTGTTCTGCATCGCTCATGCTGTTCCAGAACATTGTCGCCTGCGAGAAGTGGTCTTTAAAGCTGTCGCTGCGCTTACGCACTTTACGGCCTTCCACTTTCTCCTG
>NZ_JAWRYN010001079.1:0-254 GCF_046534585.1 Peribacillus sp. SIMBA_075
CTTATTGATAAATATTATCATTCCCAATTACCTTTGACAATACTCTCCACGATATCTTTTTTGTAAAAATAGAAAACTAGAGGAAATGGGCAAGGGGAACGAATCGCTGTTTTTCACATATATAGGGGAAATTGTACATAGTTGTTGCCCGGTGCATTTTTCCAAATGTATAATGATTAAATAGATCGTAATAAGGAGGTGGCGTAGGGTGCAAGAAATTACACAGCTGCACGCCATTTTTGATCGAACCAGAG
>NZ_JAWRYN010001080.1:0-254 GCF_046534585.1 Peribacillus sp. SIMBA_075
CTTCGTAGTTTTTACCTCTAGGTAAAATATTGCTCGCTAAATATAGTTGTGCATCTTGATTTTCTAACGCTGGATGTTCATATCCGTGAGTAGGGTATTCTACAGAAACTTGCATGTCCATTAATTGCTGAAGAGTGGCATTACCGAATGGTGTATTTTTTAATTCTTTTATATATGCGTCAGCTGTTTTTTCTAAGTCAATACGATTTTCTTCAGCGAGAGATTGTATAATTGCCCCGGTAAAGACCTTCGCT
>NZ_JAWRYN010001081.1:0-254 GCF_046534585.1 Peribacillus sp. SIMBA_075
AGTTATTACCAAAAGGCATTTCCAAAATGATTACCACAAACATTTTTCAAAAGTGCACCGTACACTTTTTTACGCTACTGTTATTTCAATTAAACCAGTAATCATTGTAATAAATGTAGATTTCCCGATACCAGATGATCCCGTATCAACAATCATAATGTCTTATTCTTTATTTAGAACTTACTTTGCGGTTTATAACAGCAACCCTGTCACTCGCCCTTAATAGCGCGGATACATTTACTTTAAATGAACCT
>NZ_JAWRYN010001082.1:0-254 GCF_046534585.1 Peribacillus sp. SIMBA_075
TTGTTCAATAAAGTGAAACTTTAATCAGTGTTTTTTTCCATCAACGAATATCCGGAATAACAACAGAAAATTCAGTTAAATAAAAGTAGTTCCGTCCCAAATCCGATAAAACCTCATGTTGTCTGCCGGTTTTTATACTTTTTAAATCCCACTGACCGATCTAATGAGGGATCATCTTGAATTTCAAGACAAGGCTGATAATCTCTCCCACTGCCAGTTCCTTGCCCCTCTTTAATCCACTTATCGATTTTAGA
>NZ_JAWRYN010001083.1:0-254 GCF_046534585.1 Peribacillus sp. SIMBA_075
GTTTAAACAAAAAAAGATAGAAGAGTCGTTATCACTCTATCAACAAGGTATTATGAAAGCCTGTGAATTAGAAGATGAAATTTACATTTGCAAATTTCAGTTTCTAAAAGCACTATACGTTGATGCAGAAATAAAGATCATAGACGATACATTAGACCTGTTGGAGGACAAGCGCTTATACCCAGATATTGAGGAATTGGCACTTGATGCGGCTCATTATTATAATGAGCTCGGACTATTTGAAGTATCTACCC
>NZ_JAWRYN010001084.1:0-254 GCF_046534585.1 Peribacillus sp. SIMBA_075
ATTCATTCACAACCACTGCGCCACGCTCAACCTTGATCTCTGTTGCTTCAAGTCCCAGGTTTTCCACATTCGCCTGTCGGCCTACGGAAACGAGAACTTTTTCTGCTTCAAAGGATTGTACGCCTGTTTGGGTTTCGGCCTGAATCACCACACGGCCTTCGCCTTTTTCCAGGGATTCCGGGAGTACCTTTGCTCCGGTTACGATCGTCACTTTACGTTTTTTCAACAGACGAGCCAGCTCTTTACTTACTTCT
>NZ_JAWRYN010001085.1:0-254 GCF_046534585.1 Peribacillus sp. SIMBA_075
CAGCGACATTTTCGTTCTTTAAATCGATAAGACGATCTAGATGCAACATACATACGTCAATTTTCTCACGCACTGTCGGCTCCGGCATTAATTCACCTGTTTCCAAATACTTTACCGTACGATAAATCATCCACGGGTCCCCAAGGGCAGCGCGACCAATCATAACACCGTCTACACCAATTTCATCAAGCATACGCTTTGCATCTTGTGGCGTTTCGACATCACCATTTCCGATAACCGGGATATTTACAGCT
>NZ_JAWRYN010001086.1:0-254 GCF_046534585.1 Peribacillus sp. SIMBA_075
GGGCTGGTCAACATGGGAGTTTCGGCGGTGTCCGGCTTCATGGGTGGCGGAGCAGATATCCCGGCGGGCACGGCAAGCACGACGACCGGGCTCAATCAGTACGGTTTCCACCTCGCGACGGGCGGCGCGGTGTCGGGGCCGGGAACGAGCACGAGCGACAGTATTCCGGCGTGGCTGTCTGATGGCGAATACGTCGTCAAGGCGGCGGCCGTGGATCGTATTGGCGTGCATGCGCTCGACGCGCTCAATGCGGG
>NZ_JAWRYN010001087.1:0-254 GCF_046534585.1 Peribacillus sp. SIMBA_075
ATTTGTACAGATAGGTATGGCCAACATTCCTATCCAGTATAAGTGCTACCGCGGCTCTGCCATCAGTTATGGCGTAGCCAGGTTTGCGAATGGTGCTTATTTAGGTAGCCATAAAAAGGGCGGAGAATGACATTTGTTCATTCTTCGTCCTTTTTTGTTGTACAGATTTTCTACTATATGAAAATGGAGAGATCAAACATGAACGAAAAAGCATTGCAGCGTCTGGAGTACGACAAAATCAAAGAAACACTGAT
>NZ_JAWRYN010001088.1:0-254 GCF_046534585.1 Peribacillus sp. SIMBA_075
TAGAAGAAATACGTCTTCGGCAAGATCAGCCCTTGGAAGTCAGATATGGTCAGCAGTCCAGTTATGTCACAGCTTCTGGGCAGCTCACTTCGATAGCGAGCCAAGGGTGGGAATTCACCGAGGAACAGTCAGTCAAGCTCTTGAACCAGGTAAGCCAGCACTCCTTGTACGCATTGGAAGAAGAGCTGAAACGGGGCTACATCACAGTTGTTGGGGGTCACCGGATCGGAATCGCGGGTAAAGTGGTGCTGGAC
>NZ_JAWRYN010001089.1:0-254 GCF_046534585.1 Peribacillus sp. SIMBA_075
CCTGGCTTTTTTCGATCGCCAAAAATGTCGCCATCGACCATTTCCGTAAAAGTGCGGTAAGGAAAAAGCATTCGATGGATTTCTTCGACTGGGAAACCCAGCAATTGGTTTCAACGGAACGAATACCGGAAGAGGTCTCTTTGCTCAATGAAGACAAGGTCCGTTTGTACCGGATGCTCGACCTGTGTACAGGCGACCAGAAGCTCGTCATCATCATGCGTTTTTTCCAAGATCTCTCCATTGCGGAAACTGCT
>NZ_JAWRYN010001090.1:0-254 GCF_046534585.1 Peribacillus sp. SIMBA_075
TAGTGCCTCCGTAATCGCCATGCGCTCCATTTCCTTTAGCGACAGCAGATCGTTCTGTTGCTCCTCGCTTCCCACCGTCCATGACGATCGTAACGAATCGCTATTGTTTTTCACCAACGCGCCAGGCAAACTCGCTGGCTGAATCGAGGTACAGACCTCCATGTTGACGGCATACTCCACGACGTTGGCTAATTCCCTGACATTACCAGGCCAATCATGATGAAACAAGATCGCCTGTGTTTCTTGTGAAAATC
>NZ_JAWRYN010001091.1:0-254 GCF_046534585.1 Peribacillus sp. SIMBA_075
GATGCGACTATTACTCGCTTCGTCACAGGCAGCGGGAGGCAAGCAGGATACAGAACTGTTGCAGCAAAGCTTTTCCCGGGAAAACGCCTGGTATGTGATCTATGACCGTGACGGACGGCTGTTCAGGCAATGGAATTATGCAAAAGCGGCTCCAAGACTTGACCTGATGGAGGTATTGCAAACAGGGCAGGGACAACAAAACACGCCACATAACATCATTAGCCGTTATGACCAACAAAGCGGGTGGACATACG
>NZ_JAWRYN010001092.1:0-254 GCF_046534585.1 Peribacillus sp. SIMBA_075
GGTGAAAAAAAGGGGAAAGGTCAGGAAACCAATGGGGTAGGAAAGACCACAATGGTTGAGTCAATAAACTACCTCTTGGGTGGATCTTGTCCTGAAGATTTTTTCGGAAAACAGCCTCTTACTGAGAAGGATATTATGATCATTCTTCAACTTGTCTCTGAGGGTAAGATTCTTTATTTAGGTCGTTTAATAAATCAGCCCAATAAAGGCTTTATTCTTCCTGGAGAGACACTATCATTTGACTTATCCAATTG
>NZ_JAWRYN010001093.1:0-254 GCF_046534585.1 Peribacillus sp. SIMBA_075
GGTAGACATTGTTCGGGTCGGACAGGTCCGGCAGCGAATAGCGGCCGAAGCCGGCGCTGATCGGGATATTGAAGCCGACATCCTGCGGCGCCAGCATGCCGGCGTAGGTCTCCAGCTGCGACTGCTCGCGCTCGGCGCGCGAGTAGTTCAGGTCCAGGCTCAGCGTCCACGGATCGTAGCTGATCGTGTTGGTCCAGCCGGCGGAGAACAGCTTGTCCTCGCGGGTATTGTTGTCGTTGCGCACCAGCGGCTGC
>NZ_JAWRYN010001094.1:0-254 GCF_046534585.1 Peribacillus sp. SIMBA_075
CGATCAAATGATGCTAGAAGCGGCTAGAGGGGAAACCGGCGCAGCGGGAAACTGGCTGCGCAACGGGGCACTTTCGACATTGCAGAGCTATGACGCTTCTATAGAAGGGATGACGTTGCCATCTAGGGAGTTGTTTTGGAAACATGTCGAATTTTTAAAAGAAACGGCATTTTACTATGAAACGGAAGACTATCTGTTCGTCCATGCGGGCGTCCAGCCTGGAGTGCCGGTTGAACAGACAGATCCTTACGTAT
>NZ_JAWRYN010001095.1:0-254 GCF_046534585.1 Peribacillus sp. SIMBA_075
GGTCGATTCTCGCACGATTCTCGACCAATCGGGGGCGGAGAGATTGCTGGGTCGAGGCGACATGCTTTTCCTCGAAAGTGGTACAACGCCAGTGCGTCTGCAAGGGAATTTTGTCTCAGATGATGAGATTGAACGTATTACGCAGATGATTAAAAAGCAACGCAAGCCAGAGTATCTGTTCAGCAAAGAGGATTTGGAGCAGCAGGTCCAATCCTTTGATGCCGGAGATGACCCACTCTATTTCGAGGCGTTGG
>NZ_JAWRYN010001096.1:0-254 GCF_046534585.1 Peribacillus sp. SIMBA_075
TTTATTATCTGGACATATGCTATTACTACATTGATCCTTATAATCACTTGGTTGTCTTACTTTTTATTTAAAGGTTTTAAACGGTGAGCGTTAGCTCAGCTCGCCATACATATAATTTGAATAGGGGAGAATGAATAATTGAATCTAAATAATATTAAGCCAGGAGATGAATATAAAAATTACAAATATCTTTGCGATGCTTTGTCCGTTGAATGTAAATCAGGCAATCAGAAGAAAGCTCAGTTAAATGAATG
>NZ_JAWRYN010000139.1:0-434 GCF_046534585.1 Peribacillus sp. SIMBA_075
GACTCTGCATAGAACTCACGGTTTAAAACATTCTTAAATACAACGGATCCTCTTCGACCATAGAAAGGACGTTTCTTTCGAATAACAGATGTAACCCCTAATTCTCTCATCAAGCGACGAACACACTTATGATTGACAACGATTCCCTCTCTGAATAAAGCTCGAGTCATCCGCTTATATCCGTAGTACGGATGTATCTTATGAATAGCTAATATATGTTCTTTTATCCATAGGTTTTTCTCAAGTCTCAGAGACCGTTTAGACTGAGTCTTCCGCCATTTATAATAGCCAGCTCTTGAAACTTCACCGATTTTTATTAGCCACGCGAGTGGGTGTGTTTTCCTCAATTCATCAATCACTTGAAACCTTTCGGCTTTCAGGACCATTCCTTCCCATGTAGATTTGGATTGCGCTTTTTTAAATAGTCCACCTGC
>NZ_JAWRYN010001097.1:0-254 GCF_046534585.1 Peribacillus sp. SIMBA_075
TAGCTGGCCTTGTCGGCATCACTGCCGGCGCTGCCAATGTATCGTTCCTTGGCGCCATCTTGATCGGCTTGATCGCCGGTATCATCATGACGGAAGCTGTCCATCTATTGGATACGAAAATCCGCGTGGACGATCCGGTAGGGGCTGTATCGGTTCACGGAATCGCCGGGGTTTGGGGGACTCTCGCGATTGGATTCTTCGATGTGAACAGCGGATTGCTTTATGGAGGCGGAGCTGAAATCCTCGGTATCCAG
>NZ_JAWRYN010001098.1:0-254 GCF_046534585.1 Peribacillus sp. SIMBA_075
GGATCGCCCCGACCGAGACGATACGCCTCGAGTGGGGGCTGCCGTAATCGACTTCATGTGCCGCTTGTTCGATGGGCGGCGGCATGAATTGTTCCGGCACTTCAGCCTCGAGTGCCCGGGCTGTATAGCGCCGGACGGTCGGGTTCATGAACACTAATTTCTGATGAAAGTCCTTGTCAATCGTCTTCAATGCACGGATGACTTTTTTATTGCGTTCAAGCTTATACAGTTCTGGCTGATAGACGCCCGATAAG
>NZ_JAWRYN010001099.1:0-254 GCF_046534585.1 Peribacillus sp. SIMBA_075
GCTTAGTCCTACAGCGCTAACTCTTAGAGTTAATAATTTAATTTTTGTAAATTGCTCTTCAGATCTTATAGTCTCTAGAAAACTAGGATTTCCATATAGAAAACTCGAAATCTCAACTCCAGATTCTGAAACAGTAGATGTTATTCTTGGTAGAGCAACAAAGAAGATGTCGCCAAAAATATTTGATTCTACATTATACACTCCTTTCATTTTTATAGCTCACCCAATTTTCAAACTTTACAAAGAATTTCAAC
>NZ_JAWRYN010001100.1:0-254 GCF_046534585.1 Peribacillus sp. SIMBA_075
AGATCTAGCAGCCTTTTTATTATAATTTTTTATGTTCATTTTTATTCGTAACACCAAGATGTTCTTGTAGTGTTGTCGAAATATTATTGACGCTTGTTTCATTTGGAACGTAATAATAAATACCACCTATATATTTATCGGTACCTTCTACTTGCATTTTGTCCATTTTTAAATTGGAATCCATTGAATTTTTGGCAATTGTCATCATATCATCAAAAGTTAAATTTGTTTTTAAGTCTTTATCGACGGCGTCT
>NZ_JAWRYN010001101.1:0-254 GCF_046534585.1 Peribacillus sp. SIMBA_075
GTGTAATCACAATCAAGTCGCCATGTCTGACATAGCCAGTTTCAATTGACTTCTCTACTGCATTCTCAAGCATTTCATCTGTAGAGTTCGTATTTGATCCGCTCTTAGCAAATACGCCGAATACAAGAGATAGCTTTCTAGCCACTGATTCGTTTGCTGTTACCGCTACGATTGGTGCTTTTGGTCTATATTTTGAAATCATTCTCGCTGTATGACCGCTTTCAGTAGGTGTCACAATCGCTGCCACGTCAAGC
>NZ_JAWRYN010001102.1:0-254 GCF_046534585.1 Peribacillus sp. SIMBA_075
GCAGGAACTCTAAATGGCAAACCAACATTTAAAAGAAGTACGCGATTCCAAATTGCTGATTCGGCGTTCTCATTCGACAACACGCCAGCTTGGCAAGTTGTATCTCCAACGAGTGGAACATTCGTATACGATGGATTACCAGGGGTACCGAAGTTCGATGACTCTAAAAAGTATATTAATGAGCAGATTCCAGATGCAGGACGTATTTTACCGAAGCTTGGCCTGAAGTTTGAAGTAGTAGGACAAGCTGATGA
>NZ_JAWRYN010001103.1:0-254 GCF_046534585.1 Peribacillus sp. SIMBA_075
GCCCGGCACATTCAAAGGCATCGACAAGAAGAGCATCTACCAGCACCAATCCTTCTCGAATATGGATTTCATCCCGGACATTACCGAACAGTTGGAAGAAGGTCCAAAGCAATTGTATATGACGGCCGAAGAGAAGATTATTCTGGCTGATATTTTTGCATCATTATCGCTGCGTGAACGGCAGTGTTATATCTTGCATACGGCTGCGCAACTAAGTATGTCAGAGGTCGCTGAAGAACTAGGGCTTAGCAAAT
>NZ_JAWRYN010001104.1:0-253 GCF_046534585.1 Peribacillus sp. SIMBA_075
CCACGATGTAGAGCGTGCTTGGCCGTGGGGTTTGAGATCGCAGTGAGTGCCAAGATCGACTCCGACGTGAGCGCGCGGTCGCTTGCATCGAACCCGTGGGATTCCATGTATCCTTTTGGAGAGTCAAAGAACTTTCTCGATTCTTTTTCGCTGGTGATGATGGCCTCTATCATTGAGCTTGCTATGGATAGTTGGCGAACGTAATCGTAAGGGATGCCGGACTGAGATAGAGGTAGCTTCAGCTTCTCAGAGA
>NZ_JAWRYN010001105.1:0-253 GCF_046534585.1 Peribacillus sp. SIMBA_075
CTGGTCCATCAACGACGAAGCGATGCTCGATCAGGCGCTTGATGAAATGGCTGGGTTTGAGCAGCCTTTCCATTCACAAATCGTTACCTTGACGAGCCATCATCCGTTCGAGATGCCGGAAGACTTGCAGTTGCTCAACACCGAAGGCTATGACGGCTATCAGGACCGGCATTTCAAAAATTATTTGCAATCGATTCATTACGTCGACCGGGCAATCGGGAAGTTTATCGACGGGCTCGAACAAAAAGGGATG
>NZ_JAWRYN010001106.1:0-253 GCF_046534585.1 Peribacillus sp. SIMBA_075
TGCGCATCCTCGGCGGCTCTGGCGAGCTGGTCGACCTGCGACGCGGAGACGACGGCTTCGACGGGGCCGTGGTGGGGCTGGGCGCCCTCGGTGTCGTGACCGAGGTGACCCTGGACATCCGGCCGACCTACGACGCGCGCCAGCGGCTCTTCGCCGGGCTGCCGTGGGAGGCGGTGCTCAGCCGGTTCGACGAGGTCACTTCCGCCGCCTACAGCGTCAGCCTCTTCACGACCTGGCAGGAGGAGACGGTCTC
>NZ_JAWRYN010001107.1:0-253 GCF_046534585.1 Peribacillus sp. SIMBA_075
CATATTGTTGCCTGAAGGTCGCCTCGCCCTTCGTTGTCACGGCGGTCTGAGAGAACGTTTCAAAGCCTTTCGAGTTCAGGATCTTCAGGTGGATTGCTGCCGCCTCGCCGGCAGCATAGGCGCTGGCAGTCGCGGCGAGTGAACCCACAGCTGCAACGGCGAGAATCAGCGCAATTTGCATTTTCTTGTTCATGATCATCCTTTTACTTTCCTCGCATCAACTTCTGCTGGCGACAGCCATTGCAATCGTAAT
>NZ_JAWRYN010001108.1:0-253 GCF_046534585.1 Peribacillus sp. SIMBA_075
GGGGTACGCGGGTTGCGGTCGAGCAGGCGAACGAGGTGGTAGCCGATCGGCCGCACCCCCATCGGATGCACGTAGACCATGAAGCCGCGGTAGAACGGGTCGTCGAGCAGCTGCTCCATCTGCGCCAGCACCGACCGGCGGGCCGGGCCCAGGCGTGCGCGCAGGGCCGGGTCGCGATCGACCAGCAGCGCCTCGAAGCGCGGTCGCGCCGGTCCCTCCATCTGCCGGGCCAGCTGCCAGAGCCGGCGGTTGC
>NZ_JAWRYN010001109.1:0-253 GCF_046534585.1 Peribacillus sp. SIMBA_075
TTCTTGGTGTCAATGCGGGCGCAGGCTTTGCAGTTGTTTTGTTTATTTTTGCATTTCAAGGCTCTATGTCGAACTTAGGTGATTTTACGATTTTTGTACTGCCGCTCTTCGCTTTTTTAGGTGCAGGCTTTGCTGCATTTCTCATCTATGTGTTAGCGTGGAAAAAGGGCATCACACCTGTTCGTTTGATCTTAACTGGTATTGGCGTCAATGCTGCATTTTCAGCAGCAATTGTGGTGATTCAATTAAAAAT
>NZ_JAWRYN010001110.1:0-253 GCF_046534585.1 Peribacillus sp. SIMBA_075
GGCTTCATGATCGAGTCCGGCAAGCTGGCGCGCTATGAAAGCCACAATGCGAAAGAACTGGCGCCGGGCGGTGGACGGGTCGGGATGAGCGCCGCGCAGATCCAACGCCTCTACCCCGATCACCTCGAAGTGCAGCCCCACAAGTACGAGGATGGCGCCCGGTACCTGCGCATCACCCAGCCCGGGCAGGCCGGCGTGCTGCTGTTCGAGACCGACCCGCAGGGCATCGTGACCCGCTGGCGCGTCGGGCTGC
>NZ_JAWRYN010001111.1:0-253 GCF_046534585.1 Peribacillus sp. SIMBA_075
GGGCAAACGGCACAGGATTCAAGAGTGCGCTATGGTGGGCGTTTGCCTTCAGTGCCTTCTACGCGGCGACGGATGAAGTCCATCAATTATTCATTCCGGGGCGCAGCGGGGAAGCCCGCGACGTTTTGATCGACAGCACAGGGGCGGCGGCTGGTTTGACGTGTTATTGGCTCGTCGCCAAGTTCAACTGGCAAAATAGGAAAACGGCCCAAACCAATTGGTGAGGGGCCTTTTTGCCGTACGGCGGTTTTTG
>NZ_JAWRYN010001112.1:0-253 GCF_046534585.1 Peribacillus sp. SIMBA_075
CGATGGTCGTGGCCGGCGCGCTGAACAAGCAGATCGCCGCCGCGCTGGGCATCAGCGAGGTCACCGTCAAGGCGCACCGCGGCAGGGTGATGCGCAAGATGGGCGCGCGCACCCTCCCGGAGCTGGTGAAGATGGCCGAGCTGCTGCCACGTGGCGAGTCTGTAGGCTGACGCGCCGGTCAGCGTCCAAGCGGCGCGCCCGCGGGGCGGGCTTTGCCCTGGAGAGCACTAGCGCGGTCTGGTGGGGGAAGGGG
>NZ_JAWRYN010001113.1:0-253 GCF_046534585.1 Peribacillus sp. SIMBA_075
CGGTACAGTTGGAGCGATTTTAGCTACTGCAGTCGGATTCTTAGCTTCCGTATGGTATACGAATAGACAAATCAAAAAACATGTACACTATTCATTTGGTGTTGTATATAAGAGAACATTCCAAATTGCAATATTAACACTTGTAATGGTCATTGCTGTAAAGTTATCACAATGGATTCTGTCCTTCATGATTTCGCCTGATGGCCGAATGGGTGCTCTTATTACAGTTGTGGTTTGTGCAGGTATTGGTGGT
>NZ_JAWRYN010001114.1:0-253 GCF_046534585.1 Peribacillus sp. SIMBA_075
GTAAGCGGTTTTTCCCGGGGCAAAGCCTTGCCAGGCCAAGGGGGTGGGCCGGTCGGGAACCGGCCGCATAACGAAAAGTTGACAATTCATCCGGCGGGCTCATATTCGGCCTTGTCCAAAACGAGGCTGGAGGGAAGCCGAATGAGCAGTCGTCCGAACGTTCCGCAGGTGGCGTTCCATCGCCGCCATCTCGTCCTCGCCTGCGGGCTGGCCCTGGCCGGCATCGCCAGCGCCCAGGCCCAGCAAGCCCCCG
>NZ_JAWRYN010001115.1:0-253 GCF_046534585.1 Peribacillus sp. SIMBA_075
TATAATAAAATCAACTAGGAGGGATTTTCAATGAATGAATTTGAACAGAACGTTCAGTCCAAACGCAACGATGCCATCGATGCAGGGATGGGCTTCGTCGTTTCCTTTGGTTTCTTCGCACTTATTTTCATCATCGCTGGCGTCGTGCAATTTGTAGCCCGCTGATTATAAAAAAAGCTTCGGCCTAGGCCGGAGCTTTTTTTATTTTCGGCTGCTGTCGATAGAGACACGCCCATCTTCTACCGATACGCGG
>NZ_JAWRYN010001116.1:0-253 GCF_046534585.1 Peribacillus sp. SIMBA_075
TTTGTTAAAAATATGTGTATAAGGAGATACGTGATGAACTGGGTTACTCATAAACCATCGTTTGAATTTGAAAATTTTAGTCCTATTATTCGGTCACAATCTGCGTGGAGTGGGCATTTAGATTTCGCATATGATTTAGTAAGATTTGAAGAACCAGCAACTTTAGTTGAGTTAGGTACGCATTTAGGTGCTTCCTTTTTTAGTTTTTGCCAGGGGGTAAAAGATGGTGGGTTAGCCACAAAATGTTTTGCTG
>NZ_JAWRYN010001117.1:0-253 GCF_046534585.1 Peribacillus sp. SIMBA_075
GTGCTGACCCTCCGCACATTCCCCCACCGCCGAACCCGTTGGCACCCATTGCGAGCACCAATGTGACTGGGACGGCCACCAGGGTGACGGGCACGATGAGGACGATGATGGCGGCGATGATCAGCAGGTTCCGTGTCGTCTTCGGATGCGTCACCGCGTGCGCCGACACCGCGCCGGCACTGATCATGCCGCCACCTCCTGCTCCAGCACCGCTCGGGCGATCATCAGCAATCGTTTTGCGGTCGCGATCCGC
>NZ_JAWRYN010001118.1:0-253 GCF_046534585.1 Peribacillus sp. SIMBA_075
GCGGACAATGCGCGATGGGCGAAGGAGGAGGTATTGAAGGCAACGAGAATTGCTGAGAGAGGGGGTGGCGTCGTTCATGACATGGTTGCGACAATGGGGAAGATACACGCGAGTTCGAGCAAGATCTCCGAGATAACCGGGGTCATTGAAGGGATAGCATTCCAAACCAATATTCTGGCTCTGAACGCCGCCGTTGAGGCAGCTCGTGCGGGCGAGCAGGGAAGAGGATTTGCCGTTGTTGCAAGTGAGGTGC
>NZ_JAWRYN010001119.1:0-253 GCF_046534585.1 Peribacillus sp. SIMBA_075
TGTGCTAGAAATGATCAATTGGACTTTACACGTCCCGCTTTATTTGACAAATAGATGAATCATGATCTATTTCTAGATGGTTTGAAAACGAAAAAAAGGCCAAAAGTTTGATGGAACGCGTTCAATCCTTTCGGAGATTCTCGCCTCTTTTTCGATCAGGTAATACGACACAAAGCCAATATAAAATTGAAGACGATGGGAAGTTAATTAAACCGACTATGCCCCAGAACCACTTATAGCGCCCTCTTTTTTT
>NZ_JAWRYN010001120.1:0-253 GCF_046534585.1 Peribacillus sp. SIMBA_075
TGCCATGCCGACGATTTTCAAGAAAATCCGCTTTGATACGCATGACAATATCGGCTCGGGGCCGATTTCACTGCCAGCCGAGGAATTGCATACATCTTCGACTTGGCTTAGTTTTGACAAGCCTGCTGATTTCAGCGATTCCGATCTATCAGACATGATGACCGGTGCGGCTTACGCTATCGAAAGCTTTATCCCGATATTCGTGCAATGCGACCGGCGGGATGTCCATGTCGTGCCGCAAGTGAAATCACCG
>NZ_JAWRYN010000140.1:0-432 GCF_046534585.1 Peribacillus sp. SIMBA_075
TGGTTTAGCTTCTCATACAAGTGTATCTCGATTATTATACGTAATGGGGCGAGATAATGTAATTCCGAAGAAAATATTCGGATACATTCATCCTCGCTGGAGAACCCCAGTATATAATATTATTTTTGTAGGAATTATTTCGCTCTTCGCTATATTCATTGATTTAGAAACAGCAGCATCTCTTATTAACTTTGGAGCGCTTATTGCATTTACATTTGTTAATTTGTCTGTAATTTCTTACTATATAATCAAGAAAAAAAGATATAAGACGATAAAAGATTTCTTAAATTACTTAGTTATGCCTATTTTGGGTGCTGCTACTGTAGCCGTACTATGGTTTAATCTCAATATCCATTCACTTATTTTGGGACTTTGCTGGGCTGCTATTGGAATTGGGTACCTTCTATATGTTACAAATATGTTCCGTTCAGC
>NZ_JAWRYN010001121.1:0-253 GCF_046534585.1 Peribacillus sp. SIMBA_075
CTATAGTGAGAAGGCGTATACGATTGAATAATGACTGAGCCCGCTTTTTCATGGCGCCCTGCCCGGCCGCTGACTTGCGTGAGAAGTTGAAATGTTTTTTCACTTGAACGAAAATCAGGGATATGAAGGGACGTATCCGCACTCAGTACACCGACAAGTGTAACATCTGGAAAGTCTAACCCTTTTGCAATCATTTGCGTACCGAGTAGAATATCCGCTTCTTTGTTGCCAAATGAGGTAAGAAGCTTTTCAT
>NZ_JAWRYN010001122.1:0-253 GCF_046534585.1 Peribacillus sp. SIMBA_075
CATTCGTCCGAATTTTCATACGAAAAGTTTTGCCCCTGACAACAATAACTCTGGCTTCTACAGCAATACACAGGTAGATAAGCTACTTGACGAAGCGATCATGACAGCGAACAAGGATGAGGCGATGAAAAAGTACGCTGAGGTGCAAAAAATCATTTACGACGACGCGCCTTGGGTATTCCTGCATGTACCTGACCTCATCGTTGCAAAAACAACTTCTGTTAACGGTGTGATGGTGCTGCCTAGTGATACT
>NZ_JAWRYN010001123.1:0-253 GCF_046534585.1 Peribacillus sp. SIMBA_075
GCCAGGTACTCCTTAGGAAAATCAGGAGTTTCGAGCACGCGTGTCGTTTTTGCTTCGTCTACAAATAGGCTGCCCGCGCCACCTACAACAAGCAATCTGGTAGTAGGAGCACCTTTCATTGCTTCGATCAAAGCATTACCTGCCTCGACATGAAGATGTTCTTTTCCTGCTGGCGCGCCGAATGCGTTAACCACAGCATCAAATCCGCTGAGATCGGCCGCTGTCAATGAAAACACATCTTTTTTCAGTACAG
>NZ_JAWRYN010001124.1:0-253 GCF_046534585.1 Peribacillus sp. SIMBA_075
GTAGAAGGAGGTGGTTCAGTTGGTGTTTTGTTCTGATTCTGATTCGTTTCTTTCTTTGCCTTTTCGTCAGAGTTAGAATTTGAAGAATGGTTTGATTCGGTTTTTGTAGTTGGATTTTCTTGAGTGTTTGCTGTTTCTCCTAATTCTTTTTTAATTTCGTTACGTACTGTCTCTACACCGATTGGATCTGGAAGGAAGTAATAAATACCACCTATTTTTTTGTCTTCTCCTTCAAGTTTGAACGTTTGCATTG
>NZ_JAWRYN010001125.1:0-253 GCF_046534585.1 Peribacillus sp. SIMBA_075
CGTTTCGGAGGAGCCGTGACCGGCGACCCGCCGAGCGAGACCAGTACGGGCACGGAGTGACGGGCCGGCGGGGCTCCTGTTCTCAGGAGATCCACGCTTCCTGTTCTCAGGAGATGCGCTCCTGTTTTCAGGAGATTCGCGCTTCCTGTTCTCAGGAGAAATCGGCCCAGGATGACTCCCACGTCCTGAATGAGGGACTCAGAAGCACGCGCCAGCCCGAATCTCCTGAAAACAGGAACTCATCGCACCCCGG
>NZ_JAWRYN010001126.1:0-253 GCF_046534585.1 Peribacillus sp. SIMBA_075
TTAATGCGCTATCTGTATCTTTGAAGACGATTCCTAGAGCTTCTAGATCTTCTTTCATGTTGTGGTATACAACTTCAGATTCGTACTGTGCAGATACACCAGCTAAATATTTTTGCTCCGCTTCAGGAATACCTAATTTATCAAATGTCGCTTTAATTTCCTCAGGTACTTCATCCCAAGACTTCTCAGATTTCTCAGATGGTTTTACGTAGTACGTAATTTCATCGAAATCTAAGTCGTTTAAGTCGCCGCC
>NZ_JAWRYN010001127.1:0-253 GCF_046534585.1 Peribacillus sp. SIMBA_075
TTCATTTTCGTAATGAACCTGGTACTTATCCATCCGTTACACCTCAATCAAGTAAATTATCAATAGAATAGTTAGCTGTTTGTTTCGGTTTATTAGGTACTGATGACTTAGGTTGTTCTATATATTCGAGATAGCATTCGTTATTAAAGAAGGTAGAAGCGTGTTTTACGAACTTTGTTTCCGTTCTGTTTCTTTTAATGTGATCTGCGTATCCTTTTACACCAGACATAATGACTTCAAATGAATGTTTCTT
>NZ_JAWRYN010001128.1:0-253 GCF_046534585.1 Peribacillus sp. SIMBA_075
AGTTTACGTTTGCGCATCTGGTCATGGGATTGTTTACGGCGAGCGCAATCGGATATGTGATTGCCAACCGTTCCTTTATCTCAGGTGCAGCGGGAGGCTGTCAGGCAGAGGTAGGCTCCGCTACTGCTATGGCTGCCGCAGCCATCGTGGAGCTCAAGCAAGGGACACCTCGTCAAGCGATCGATGCTGCAGCGATTGCACTCAAATCCATGCTGGGTCTGGTGTGTGATCCGGTAGCAGGGCTTGTTGAGGT
>NZ_JAWRYN010001129.1:0-253 GCF_046534585.1 Peribacillus sp. SIMBA_075
GTCCAATTTTTTTCGCTTCCTGAATCAAATAAACCCACTCTTCGTCAACTCTTCTTTTCATTTGCGTATCCATAATATCCTCCAGTTCAATAAGACATATTCATCTGCAACCAATGACTTGAATAAACCGTCTAGTAACTGTACGTGTGAGTGAAAACAGCACAAATTAGATTTTTGTCGAAAAATGATGACATTTAACCTATTTTGTAAAAACTATCACCTACCACGTCCCTAAAAAAATGACTAAAAAACC
>NZ_JAWRYN010000018.1:0-83438 GCF_046534585.1 Peribacillus sp. SIMBA_075
ATGTAACAAAGTGTTATATTTAGATGAAAAAATCAGTCTAATAAAACTGGTTTTTTCTTTTGTTATATTTTATACATTATTAGTCTAAATAACACTCTCTATTTTCATTTACTCCACTAACCATTCCCGTTTGTAAACCTCCTGATATCTTAATAATAATCTCCGGAAAATATACAAATTAATAATAACATTTCTTTACATTAATAATAATTTGAAGTCTTCATTTTTTATAATAGGTTAGGAGATATAACCAATAAACTAGGGATACGTAAAATGCCTTTTTTGGTGAGATTACGATATTTCACTTTAATTTCATTTACAATAAGTAGAGAGAATATTTCGTCATTTAAAATTTAGTAAAATTAAATTATGTTTTTAGGGAGGGCATGATTATGGATATTGGAAACGAATATTTAAAGATTGTAATCGAAAGGTTTAAAAGTGTAAAAAGCCTAGGAGATAAAACGATAAATCAATTATCCGAAGGGGAAATACATTGGACGTATAATATCGAGTCAAATAGTGTTGCAGTAATAGTAAAGCATTTGAGTAGAAATATGGTTTCAAGGTGGACTGATTTTTTAACGTCAGACGGAGAAAAGGAATATAGAAATCGTGATGAAGAATTTATAGATGATATATCTTCAAAATCCGAACTAACTATTGTTTGGGAAAAAGGCTGGAAAACCCTAATTGATACATTAACTAGTTTAAGCGAACAAGATTTATTAAAAAATATATACATTCGCGGAGAAAGGCATTTAGTTTTAGAGGCTATTGAAAGGCAGATGGCACATTATGCTTATCATGTGGGACAAATTGTTTTTATTGGTAAACAAGTAAAAGATAATAAATGGGAGAGTCTCAGTATTCAAAAAGGAAAATCGGAAGAATATTTAAAACAAATGCTTGATAAACACCAGGGAAAATAAACCAAGAATAGTATAACCCTGCTAAAAAAACACCTCGTTATTAAGCAGCGGGTGCTAGAGCTAAGGTCAGAGCTGTCTATATCGGGGAAGATTAGTGCAAAACAATCTTTAGTAAATTTCATTTTGTTATAATGAAAATAAAATCATTACTATTATAGGAGATAAAATGTTTAACAAAATGAAGACTTGGGCGAGAAATTTAAAACGACAGATTTTTATCCTTTACTTTGCTTGCAAAGATGAACGGATGCCTTGGTATGCAAAGGTATTTACAGCTTGTGTTGTTGCTTATGCATTCAGTCCGATTGATCTAATCCCAGATTTTATACCCATTCTTGGCTACTTAGACGATGTAATTCTCGTTCCAATAGGGATAATGATTGCATTAAAGATGATTCCAAAGAGTGTATTAACCGACTGTGAAGTTAAGGCAGAGGAAATGATGAAAAACGGTAAGCCGAAGAATTGGATAGTCGGCTCAATAATATTATTGATTTGGGTCTTAATTATAATATGGGCTATTAGTAATATTTATCGCTTAATTAATTGACAGATGCGATAGCTTAAGATCGGAGCTGTTTTTAAGGCGCTTTTTCCTTAAGGAACTAACGGGGCAGTTAGTGAAATAAAGCGTCCAGGGGTTATAATTAAGGATGCAGCTTTATTAAAAACTAGCAAGTTATTATGTTAGAGAAGGGGTTAAAATGAAAAATAGAGAGGGAGCTATCGGTTACTGTTTGGGAATGGGTAATACATATGAAGGTTATCCATTTCGTGATAAGAATTGGACGTTAATGCGACATATAGATAACAAGAAAGTGTTTGCGTGGATATTTGAAAAAGATGGCCATATTTGGATTAATGTGAAATGTGATCCCGGTTTTTTAGATTATTGGCGTCAGATTTACCATTCGGTAGTTCCGGCATTTCATCTTAATAAGGACCATTGGAATTCGATAATACTTGACGGTACTGTTCCAAAGGAAGCCATTTACGAAATGATAAAACAAAGCTATATGTTAACTAAAAAAAATAATAGTAAAGTTAATTTCAAAAAGTGAAGGCATTGATTCAGCAGGAAGGATTTATGCCTTTTTCTTATGGCACTAACGGGGGCAGATTAGTTCTATAAGAAAAGTGGAAGGTAAATCCAATTACTAGTATAGTCATATGTACTAGATCCTTTTTGTGGTTCCCTTTCTTGATCGAAGAAAAATTCAGCTGAGAGGTATAGTACCAAATAATTTACATTGCTTTTATTTTTCGAGAAAATAAAGGTACAATTAATACTTATATAGCTTATTAATGATAAAAGATAATGAGGTAGGATAAAAATGATTGCAAAAACAGAAGAAGATTTTAATGGTTTGAAGGAAATTGGCAAAATTATTGCTTCCATTAGAGATGAATTGGTACAAAGGACAATTCCTGGCATAACGACCAAAGAACTTGATGATATAGCCGGAGAACTTTTAGAAAAAGCAGGTGCAGTGTCAGCTCCAAAAGGTGTATATGATTTTCCTGGCTATACCTGCATTAGTCTTAATGAAGAAGTGGCACATGGTATTCCGGGTCATCGGGTTATTCATGAAGGGGATTTAGTAAATATAGATGTATCTGCTTCAAAGAACGGTTATTTTGCAGATACAGGAATCTCATTTGTGGTAGGAGAAGGAGAAGAAGTATTAACGAAAATATGCGATGTTGCTAAAAAGGCATTTGAAGCAGGTCTTAAGAAAGCAAAACCCGGTTCCAAAAAAAGCAGAATCGGAAAAGCAGTATTCGAAACAGCGAGACAGCATGGATTCACTGTTATCAAAAACCTTACAGGACATGGTGTTGGACGTAGAATACACGAAGCACCTGACCATATTTGCAATTATTATGATCCATGGGATAATGAAATATTAAAGGAAGGGATGGTTATCGCATTCGAACCATTTATCTCAACCTTTGAAGAAGAAGTGCTCCAAAAAGAAGACGGTTGGACCTATGCTACAGAAAAAAGCTATGTAGCTCAATTGGAACATACGATTATCCTTACTAAAGATGGTCCGATTATTGTCACACTTTAATTCAAGCGAGGATTCGATTGGTGTATCCCACATCAACCCGCTTAAATAAGGGAGTTGTTTGGCAGCTCTTTTTCTTATGAGCTAAAGGGGCAGGATAGTTGAAGAAGAAACAATTTGAATAATAGATAAAAAAACAACCCAATAACCATAAATCGGGTTGTTTTTTTGTTGACATAGACTTATCCTAATGTTAGGATAAAAAAGTACTAAGTTTAGGATAAATAATATTAGGCTAAAGGGAGAGAAAATAAATGACTGTTTTATCAATTATTCTTCAAAGTATATTAGGATTAGGATTCCTAATGTTTGGATTTATGAAGTTCGGTTCAAAGCAAATGGTGGATGAATTTGGGCGTTATGGGTATCCAGGAGGTTTTAGGATATTTACAGGTCTGGTTGAAGTTATTGGAGCAGTACTAGTTATCTCAGGTATTTGGAATGATAAGTTAGCTGCGTGGGGTGGTTTATTTATTGTTGGGACAATGCTTGGGGCAATTTTCACACACATCAAAATTAAAGATTCTGTAAGCAAAATGATGATGCCGATTGTCTTATTAATTCTTGGATTAATTGTATTACTTATAAATTTTGGCTCATTGCTTTAATTATTAACATAAAGGAGGAATGAGAATGGATATTAAAATTATTAAACCACAGGATCAGGCGTTTGGGCAGTTTGATGGCGGTAAAATAATAGAACAAAAACCCATTGGCTTTTCTGGAGAAGGATCACTAATAAATAGGCTAGGACCATTATTTTACTGGGCATGGGCAAAATCTGAGGGCGAAGGTGGTATTGGTTTTCATCCTCATCAAGGTTTTGAGATATTAAGCTACAACATTAAGGGGAGAGGTCGTCACCAGGATACTCTTGGTACGATTAGCGAAGTAGGTGCTGGTGGTGTTCAGGTGATGCAAACCGGCTCAGGTGTGCATCATGCCGAATCTCTTCTTGAGCCGTCAGAAGGGTTTCAAATTTGGTTCGAGCCGCACTTAAGCAAAGCCATAAAGCGAACACCCACTTACTCAAAATACGTGCATGAAGATTTCCCAATCACTTCGGAAAACGGTGTAATGACTAAGACGATATTAGGTGAACATTCACCAATCAATCTCGTGACAGATGCCAAAATGTACGATGTTGAACTTGGAAATGGTGCAACCTATAATTATGCTCTTTCACCTAATCGGACACTAGCTGGTTTAGCTATTAGAGGTAATGGCGGTGTTATTGATGAATTGGAGGTTTCATTTGATAATAAGGATTTCATCATTATTCAATCAGAGAAAGTTGAAAGCTTTACCATTCAGCCTAAAGGTGAAGAACTTCGGATGCTGCTAATAGAAATTCCAGTTGAAGTTGATTATCCTTTATACAGAAAACCAAGATAACCTAAATTGAATTTTAAAAATTATTGTAATAGGAGGTTCGGTGAATGTATCAAGGAGATGAACAAAGTCAGTTGGATTTGAGGTTGTTGCGTGTTTGGCTGAAAGCTTCCCAAGCTGTTTCTGAAAACGTACTGAAAGATATTGAAAGTCATAATATTAGTAGGGAAAATTTTATGATTCTTGAATTGCTTTACAATAAAGGTCCGCATCCTGTCCAAAAGATCAGTGAGACGTTCTCTATTCCAAGTGGAAGTATCACCTATGTCGTAGATAAGTTAGAAAAGAAAGGGTTTGTAGAAAGACAACCAAACCCTAATGATAGAAGGGCTTCTAATGTCGTCATAACGGAAGAAGGAAAAGCACTTTTTGATAAGATTTTCCCAAAACACGTTGCAACAATCTCAGAAAATGTTTCATTCATTACTAACGAAGAGAAAGAACAATTAATTTATTTATTAAAGAAAATAGGAATAGGGGCACAAAGTTTATAAGACCCATTACTAACTAAAGGTTCTCTTGAGGATCTTTAATTTTAATAAAAAAAATACGAGCGAAATTTAATTCACTCGTATTTTTTTAAAACGATAGCTGCATTATGACCTCCAAAACCGAATGAATTGGATAGACCAATACTTATTTCCACTTTACGAGCAACACCTGGTACATAATCCAAATCACATAATGAATCAGGCTTTTCTAAGTTGATGGTTGGAGGAATAATTCCTTCCTTTAAACTTTTTGCCAAGGCAATTGCTTCCACGCCTCCTGCTGCTCCTAACATGTGACCAAGCATGGATTTATTAGCTGTTATTGGGATTTGATAAGCTTTTGATTCAAATAGTTTTTTAATGGCCAGTGTTTCAGATCGATCTCCCACTTCTGTACTTGTTGCATGAGCGCTAATAACATCAATCTCTTCAGGAGAAACTTTTGCATTTTTCAAAGCCATTTTCATTGCAAGATAGGCTCCTTTACCTTCTGGGTGTGTAGCTACCATATGATAGGCATCAGAACTCGCACCATACCCAATGACTTCTGCATAAATTTTTGCATCTCTTTGTAAAGCGTGAGACAAAGATTCCAAGATTAAAATTCCTGCTCCTTCTGACATGACAAACCCATCTCGATTTACATCAAAAGGACGGCTAGCTTTAGCTGGATTATCGTTTCTCGTTGATAATGCTGTAGCATTACCAAAACTAGCTAAAGATAAATCTGTTATAGCTGCCTCTGCTCCTCCTGCAAAAACGGCATCTGCTTCTCCAAAGCGAATAAGTCTGAATGCCTCACCAATAGCTGTATTTCCGATCGCACAAGCAGAAACAGGTGACATAGTAGGTCCCATTGCGTTCCACTTGATACTAATTTGGGCTGCGGCAGCATTTGAAATCATGGCAGGTACCAGGGTTGGACTAACTCGTCTTGGACCTTTTTCTCGAAGAGTATCCACATTATCAATCAATGTTTCAATTCCTCCTATCCCCGAACCGACATATACGCCAAGTCTTTCAAGATTGATATCATCAATATCTAAATTAGAATCAGTCCAGGCTTGTTCGGCAGCAGCCAAAGCAAATTGAGAAAAGCGATCTAGACGTCGGGCTTCATTTTTTCCTAAAATATCATCTGCATTAAAATCACGAATAATTCCAGCAATTTTTGCTTTATGATTGCTTACGTCAAATGTATCAATAGAGGAAATGCCCGATTTCCCCTCAGTCAGATTTCTCCAAAATTTATCTACGTTGTTGCCAATAGGAGAGACTACTCCCATTCCGGTAATAACGACTCTTTCCATTTTTCATCACTCCAAATGAATAGTATATTTGTATTATACTTCGGGATTATCCTATTACAAGTGAGTGTTTATCCTGGTATAATAACTACTAAGTTAAATGTTATGATGGAGGTTTTAGAAATGGATGATAAAAACAGACTTGAAGCTTTGTCTTCATTTTTAAAAACGAAGCGATCCCAAATAAAGCCTGAATCTATCGGTATACCTGCTGGTACACGGAGAAGAACACCTGGCTTACGAAGAGAAGAAGTGGCACATTTGGCTGGAGTTAGTACTACTTGGTATACGTGGCTCGAGCAAGGTCGGGATATAAAGGTCTCTACAAGCGTATTGGATTGCATATCTACAGCTCTACAATTAAATAATGATGAACGAGAGTATCTATATGATTTAGCTTTAGAAGTGAAATCACCCATTATTGATCGAAAGAAGGATCAGCCAAAACTTAGTCCTTCTTTGGAAAGAATTTTAGCTGAGTTGATGTACTGTCCTACTATCATTACAGATCGACATTGTCATATTGTAGGCTGGAACAATGCTGCTGCACATGTATTTTTAGATTTTGAACAACTCCCGGATGATCAACGAAATTTGATCCATCTAGTATTTACAAGAAAAGAATTAAAAGCATTAGCTGTGAATTGGGAGCATTTTGTTAAGGGGTTTCTTTCCATTTTCCGTGCCTATTATGGTCACTACTTAGGTGATGAATGGTATAACCTATTTATTAAGGAAATGAGTAATTCTCACCCGGAATTTCAGTCTTTATGGCAAGAAAGTCAAGTGAGTAAAGCTCCAGAAATGATGATTGAATTTAGACATGCTAAAGCCGGAAAGATGTTGTTTAATTTAACTTCTCTTAAAGTCCAGGGGGACATGGACTTAAGGTGCAGTATCTATACACCAGTAGATGGAACAGCTACAGAAGATAAATTAAAACGATTAATGAAGAAAATCTCCATTGAAAGTTCATAAACCAGCAAATTTAATGTGCCGAAAAATGCCAACTAAGGTGTTTTTTCTTCTTAAGCTAACGGGGGCGTAGCTTAAGATTGGAACTGTCTTTATGGGGAACATGTCTTTTGTGTCGCATAAACAAAGTGTGGGAACAAATGAATTGGAAATCATAAAAGAAATTATTCTCTTTAATCATTTTCAAGTAGCTCAATTATTCTATCAAGTTTTTGTTCTATGCTGTAACTTAACTTAAATTGGTTAGTTCAATACAGTGTCATTAATAAAGGCTCTTTTCGTAAAGATTGTTGTTTTTAAAACGAAACTATTTAAGGTTGATTGGAGCGGAAGTGCGAGACTCCTGCGGGAGCAGCAGGACAGGTGAGAGCCCCACAGGCGTTTACGCCGAGGAGGCTCACCGTCCGCACCAAGGAAAGCGAGCATCCGGAGGGGAAATCAACCACAACTCACTACCTGGTAAATAGCAACAAAGTATGTGAAAACAGCCTTAATAAAAGAAGATCCTTCAAAAATGAAGGATCCCCCTAATATCATTACTCGATGCGAAGGGCTTGGATGTCCCGGCAGTCAACTATAAGGATAGTACCGGGTTCTCCCTCTTCGTCCCTGAATCGGGCACAACAAGTATTTTTGTCAAAGGCAAGGAAGATAACATCTTCAAGAACTGTGCCTCCAGATAAAAAAACGTCTACTTCTGTACCAGGACTCAAACGGCGTAAAGTATTACATATACCATCGTTGGACTATTTTAGTAAGATCGCTAAGTTCTTAGTTTGTCTCTTAGTGTGAGGGTCATCAAGAAGCTGTCGATTTTGCGGAGGCTGCAGCAAATATGGATCGTCAATTCAGTCAGTTCAATAATATGGGGATGGACACCTTCTTGAGAGGGTGTCTTTTTCATTTGAAAATAAATGTTGAGTTTCTTTACACATCGCGTTGATTTAGTAATCTAGCAATTACATTCAACGTTATTTTAATAGAATTATGGTCCTACTATTAAGAACCTTCCTATCTTTGGCGAATATCATATAATTACAAGGAGGTTTTTTTAATGGCAGATTTATACGCAAATTTTGCAGAGCTACAAGCTAATGAAACATACGGTATAGACTATTCTATTACTGTACAAGAACATCCGACTAGTGATATTACGGTATTTACACCACATGGTGGAGGTATTGAGGTTGGCACATCAGAAGCGGTAATTGCGTCCGCAAAAGACATTGCTAATCTATACCTGTTCGAAGGTTTAAAATCTAGCAACAATGACACCCTTCATATTACCAGTGCCAACTTCGATGAGCCTCAAGCCGTGCAACTGATTACATCTAAAGCGCGAGCAATCTCCCTTCACGGATACTATGACCCAGATAACCAAACCATTCTATTAGGCGGTTTAGATACAGAATGGCGTGATATTTTTAAAAAAAAATTTACAAGAGCAGGTTTTAACACCGTTATCGCCAACTCCACGACAGGATATCAAGGAATCGAACCAACCAATATCGTGAATAGATGCTCTTCAGGTGCCGGAGTCCAGTTAGAACTTAGCACCGCCTTACGTAAATCCTTTTTCCAAAACGGTGATTGGTCCATAGCAAACCGCATAAACACTACAAAGACCTTTGATAAGTTTATCCAAGTCATCCGTAGTGTTATTACTAAGTAAGCCCTGCTTGGACAGTTCAGCAAATCCATATCTAGTGTTTTTTCTCCAATTGTATAAATTATCTTTAATATTTCCATTAAATTTAAAGCGTGCTTAATTAAGTTGATATCGTTTTGCTTGTTTGAAGTTTGTATTTCTACCCAAAGATTTACATTAGATTTAGAAGGATAGTAAAAACCTTCTAAACCCTCTATAAAATCCTCTAGGATTTCAAATGTTTTAGGAGCTGTTCCCGATACAGTAAATTCTCACCTGCAACAAGGTACTTAAAAAGCCCTAATGCAGGATTTCAATTTGTAACAAATACCTCAGTTTTAGTTCCACCAGAATTCATATATGGTCAAGTACCTTTCTTCGTGCTAGTAAAACTGCTGAAATTTTATCCAATGCTATCAAATGTCGAGTAGCATTCTTAGACGAGTTACGAGAGAGGCAAGATATGGAGAGTAAATTTGACTTTACGTTACGAGCTCAAAATGTACTTTCCTATTACAATTGATTGAAGGTTTTCTTTAATTACCACCCGAAATTAATGCTGTGCGGTTCAATTCTGATAATACAGGTACATCTTCTTGAGTATACCGAACATCCATAATAAACTTATTAGATTTTTAAACAGTGCCACGCATTATGGGAGCGCTAATAACGATTTTTAAGTAAAGGGAGCCCAATTTCTAGAAACTGGGCTTTATTAGGGATATCGATAACGTGGTAAACCCACATTTTTCTTTAATCCTACTAGGATTATTCATTTTCAAAATTTGAAAGTATAAAAAGGCAGCCACCTTACATAATGGCTAATTTTGCAACTTATTAATTTATCGCGAAGTAAGCTTTATAACTGAATCGATAATTTCATCCCAGTCCTCACTATGAATCTCATGTCCTGATCCATCAAGGGTCACTAATTCAGCATGAGGGATGGCTTTTGCAAGAGCAAGCCCGTGCTCGTACGGCAAGGCTGGATCTTCTGTGCCATGAATGATGAGGACAGGTATGCTGATCTCACCCATTCTATCAAAATATTCGTCTCCTCCAGCAAGCATGGCATGATTAAATCTGCTTTGTAGCTGTTTGGCGCGGTCCGCCTCTCTTTTTGCCAGTTTATACATTCTTTCCTGCTCATAAGGTTTGGAACCGGCTAAAGTTTTCCATCCATCTGCAAGAAAAGCGATGGCCGCCTCCCGATTTGACCAATCCATGAAAGCACTCTTTGCATGGTGATCCAATATGCTCTGGTCCATTGGAGGCAGTTTTTCCATTACAGTCCCGAACACACTTGATGCAATTAACGTAAGCGTGTTTACGCGTTCCGGATATCTCAAGGCAAGAATCTGGCCGATCATACCGCCTAGCGACATTCCGACGATAGAAGCCCGCTCTATGGAATAAGCATCCAGGACACCCGCGGCATCGTCAGCCATGTCCGTTATTGTATAGTTGGAGGTACCCGGTTCATAAATGACCGATCGCCCCAGATCCCGATGATCGTACCGAATGACAAACCTCCCCGAATCAGCGAGGCGGTGACAGAAGTCCTCATCCCACCAGTCTAATGAAGACATTGCCCCCATGATCAAAAGCACAGCAGGGTCCTTTGGGTTTCCAAAACTTTCTGTACATATATCGACTTTATTTATTTTCAGTATCTGTTCACTCATGTTTTTTACCTCCGTATTAAATATTAACTAATAGCCGTTACCATGGCGAAGATCAATAAATACTTCCCGGAGCATATGATTGGCCTGCCCCTTAATTATCGCAGTCTAACCCACTTAATAATCATGACGCGGCCTCCTTTTAATAGTTGTAAAATGGGAGGTATCCCTATATTACTTTAACATGTGCGAATTCTTTATACCACCAAATTTTTCCATAACCCCATAAAGGCAGAAAACCCCGAATACAGAGCACCTTTTTTGGTGTCATTTATTCGGGGTTTATTGTAGATGTTTTTCCTTTTATTGTGCTGTATATCCGCCATCTAACACGACTGCTTGGCCTGTGATGCCCCGTGCTTTGTCGCTTGCGAGGAAAATGGCGTAGTCGGCAATTTCACTTACATCAAGTAAGCGGTTTTGTGGGACAAGTGGATAGATGACCTCTTCCAAAACGCTTTCTAATGGTACTTGTCTTGTTTTCGCCAGATCCTCCAGTTGACCGCGGACGAGTGGTGTATCTACGTATCCTGGGCAAAGGGCATTGACGGTAATGCCAAAAGAGGCGCTTTCCAAGGCGGCGACTTTCGTTAATCCGATTACACCGTGTTTGGCACTATTGTATGCTGCCTTGTTGGCAAATCCAATCAGGCCGTTAATGGAAGAGATGTTGATGATTCTGCCGAAGCCCTGTTCTTTCATGATGGGCAAAACGTTCTTAATTGAAATGAATGGGGCGGTCAGCATGATTTTGATCATCAGTTCAAATTTTTCAGTTGGAAACTCTTCAATTGGTGCAACATGCTGAAGGCCGGCGTTATTGATGAAAATGTCTATTCGTCCGTATTTGTCTTTAGCTTGTTTGATTAGCTGGATAATATCCTCTTCACTTGTTACGTCTGCTTTTAAGCCGATAACTTCCAAGCCTTTGTTCCTTAGGTCTAAAGCGGCTTTTTCAACTGTGTTTTGATCAAGGTCGGACAAAACGACCTTTGCGCCATTTTCAGCAAATATCTTTCCAATCTCAAAACCGATTCCTCTAGCAGATCCGGTAATTATCGCCACTTTATCTTTAACCATTTTACATTCCTCCAATAAAAAATGTAATGGTCCAGGACTGTCATTTTATATAGTAAGCAGGGAATATTTCACAATGTAAGCTCAATCGGAAATATAAAGGGAAGGTTATAAAAATATGGTTTAGGTTAATGAGTAAGAGTCTATCATGATTTTCTGGATAAAAAAAGAATTTTATTTCCCCTTATCGTTGGCATAAATATTGCATATATAAAAAGGTGAGTAAATACAGGTAATTGAAACGGAAAGGGGAAGCTGGATGATTAAAAAAGTTGCCATTATCGGTTCAGGTGTAATGGGAAGCGGGATCGCACAGTCATTTGCAGTAAGCGGGTATTTCGTGACCATTAACGATATAAAGGAAGATTTGCTATATCATGCCCAAAATCGAATTTCTGAGAATCTATCACTGCTCATTGAGGAAGGGGTTTTGACTGATGAGGAAAAGCAAGACGCTTTAGTGAATATTACATACAGTGTAGATTTGAAAGGGGCAGTAAGGGATGCTGATTTTATCATTGAGGCCATTCCGGAAGTCATCGAGCTGAAGTTAAATCTATATGAGCAAATGGAGGAAATGATCAAACCGGATGCCATTGTTGCTTCAAATACATCGACTTTTCCGATTTCTCAATTGATGGGGAAGGCCTCATTTGCGGACAGAATGGTCATCACGCATTTCTTTAATCCTGGCCATTTGGTTCCATTGGTTGAAATTGTTCAGCATGGCGAAACAAAGCCGGAAATCGTCAAGGCAACTATGGATTTAATGCGTAAAATCGGCAAGTCTCCGATTCTCTTGAAAAAAGAAATAGCAGGATTCATTGCCAATCGTCTCCAGACTGCCTTGATGCGGGAAGCCTTTTATCTATTAAAAGAGGGCGTTGCCGATGCTGAGGATATCGATACAGCGATAACGGCTGGACCAGGTTTTCGCTGGGCATTTACAGGGCCGATCGAGATTGCTGATTTTGGCGGACTGGATACATGGCAGCGTGTTTTCGATAATGTTTCACCGGTATTGGATCAGAGTAAGGAAGCCCCTGATTTGATTCGTGATTTGGTTGCTAAGGGAAAGCTTGGGACGAAGTCGGGAGAAGGGATTTTTACGTATGAAGAATCTACCGTTTCCCAGAAAATCAATGAGAGGGACCGTCATTTTATTAAACTGGGAAAATTAAAAATGGAGAAGGAGGAAGTATTATGAGAGAAGTAGTGATTGTAGGGGCAGCAAGAACACCAGTTGGTGCGTTTGGTGGCAGTCTTGCCAATGTTTCAGCGGTTGAATTGGGAGTTGTTGCAGCTAAGGAAGCGATTAAGCGGGCAAATATCTCGGCTGACATGATCGATGAGGTATTGATTGGGAATATTCTATCTGCTGGATTAGGGCAAAATGTGGCACGTCAGGTTGCGATTCATGCAGGGGTTCCGGAAACAACGCCAGCCATGGCCATTAATAAACTTTGCGGATCTGGCCTCCGTACGGTAATAATGGGGGCACAATTCATTGCCCTTGGTGATGCAGATGTGATTCTCGCCGGGGGTATTGAAAGCATGAGCAATGCCCCGTATTTACTTCCAAATTATCGTTTTGGACAGAAAATGGGTAATGCCGAAGCAGTCGATTCCATGACATATGACGCCTTAACGGATGTTTTTAATCAATATCATATGGGCGTGACTGCGGAGAATATCGCCGAGCAGTGGGAAATCAGCCGTGAAAAGCAGGACGAATTTGCTTTAGATAGCCAAAGAAAGGCTGAAAAGGCCCAGCTTGAAGGACGATTTGCAGATGAAATCGTACCTGTTGAATATAAACGCAGAGGAAAGACGATCTTGGTGGACCAAGATGAACACCCGCGTCATGGGCTGACGATAGACCAGCTAGCGAAGCTGCGTCCTGCTTTTAAGGAAAATGGAACGGTTACGGCAGGAAATGCATCCGGAATCAATGATGGGGGTGCGATGTTAGTCCTAATGTCTAAAGAAAAAGCGGACGAGCTGGGACTGGAAACGTTAGCAACAATTAAGTCATATGCAAACGCCGCGCTTGATCCGAAAATCATGGGTTACGGTCCAGTGCCTGCGACAAGAAAAGCTTTGGCAAAAGCGGGATTGACAATAGATGATATTGATTTGATGGAAGTGAACGAAGCCTTTGCGGCACAGTCACTTGCTGTGCTTAAGGACCTTGAGCTGAAGCCGGAGAAAGTGAATGTAAATGGCGGGGCGATTGCTCTGGGTCATCCTGTAGGTGCTTCCGGTGCCCGGATTTTAGTGACTTTATTGTATGAAATGAAACGTAGGGATGCAAAAACAGGCCTTGCTACATTATGTATCGGTGGCGGACAGGGAACTGCGCTGATTGTGGAACGGTAATGACTTGGCCCCATTTTCCTATGATATAATGGAGGAAACTTCAGACGGGTTAAGGAGAATAGGAATGGTCAGCGATAATAAAACTGTTCAATTCGAATTAGTGAAAGCGATATTGGAAGAATTGCCTTTTGGTGTTTTGGTAATGAAAAACGAAACAGAGATCGTTCTCTGCAATCGCGTATTATCCGAGGCTTTTGCGGAGAATCAATTTGATCTGCAAATAAATTTGATTTTAGAAAAAAACCTTGTACCAGCCGTAAATACTCCGATTCGTTTGAACGGTAATAATGGGATTATCAGAAAAGCAATCGTTCAAATGGGTGATGAGGAATATCAGATTTATCTCCTATTGTTTACAAATAATAAAAGTGATTTTCTTAATGTCGATAATCATGAAGAACTGCTGTTTAAGGATATTATCGAATTTGCCTATGACGGCTTGGTGATGGTCGATACGGAAGGGTATGTCCAAATGCTGAGCCACGCTTATGCGGATTTTCTTGGCGTCGAACAGGAAAGCTCAATAGGGAAACATGTAACGGAGGTCATTGAAAACACCCGTATGCATGTGGTCGCCAAAACCGGCAAGCAAGAGGTCGCTGAATTACAGAAAATTAAAGATAATTATATAATTGCGACCCGCTCCCCGATAAGGAAACAAGGGAAATTGATAGGGGCGGTCGGTAAGATTCTTTTTAAGAATGTCGGGCAATTTACCGCTCTTTCCAAACGGATAAATTCACTTGAAGTAGAGCTGAAAAAGTACAAAGGCGATTTTCGCGAGAGAAATAAGGCCTCATATACGTTTGATCATTTGATGGGAAGAAGTCCTGCTTTCATGGAAGTAAAAGGTCAAGCCAAAATTGCCGCTAAAAGCGACTCAAATGTGTTGATTTTGGGCGAAAGCGGAACAGGTAAGGAGCTGTTTGCCCATTCCATCCATAATGACAGCAGACGGGCCATGGGTGTGTTTGTCAAAGTGAACTGTGCCGCCATCCCTGCAGAGCTGCTGGAGTCAGAGCTTTTTGGCTATGAAGAGGGTTCTTTCACCGGTGCCAAAAAAGGCGGAAAAGCAGGTAAGTTCGAAGCGGCTGAAGGAGGTACGATTTTTCTGGATGAAATCGGTGAGCTGCCACTGCATATGCAGGTGAAGCTGCTCCGTGTTTTACAAGAAAAAGAGATTGAGAGGGTCGGTTCGACGGGAAGCATTCCGATTGATGTACGGGTAATCGCTGCAACAAACCGTAATCTGGAGGAAATGGTCTCGAAAGGGGAATTCCGACTTGATATGTATTACCGGCTGAAGGTCTTGCAAATCCAGGTTCCTTCCTTGAGGGAGCGACCAGAGGACATTGAAATACTGGTAAATCATTTTGTTGAAAAGTACCAGAACCTCATGAAAAAACGCGTAACGGGGATGAGTGATCAAGCATTACGGCTGCTTCGCCTTTATAAATGGCCGGGTAATATTCGTGAGCTGGAGAATATCATTGAACGTGCAATGAATATTGTTGAAGAAGGGGAAATGATACGTTCCAAGCAACTCCCTAAAGAAATAACGGGTCATAAAGAGTCAGTTTCAATCCGCACTTTAGCTGAAGTGATGGATGAAACCGAACGGGCTGCAATCGTTTCATGTTTGGAAATGACTTCTGGTAATAAATCAGAAACGGCAAAGAGACTCGGTGTGAGCCGAACAACACTGTATGAAAAAATGAATAAATATGGTTTATGACTGTTGATAAGTATCCTTTTGCCAAAGGATACTATCTAAATTTTTAATAAAGTAGATTGGAACGGGTGTGCGAGACTCCTGCGGGAAAGCAAGTGCCTTACGTTCCACGTAACGTTCAATTTATACAAACCCTAAAATAACCGTAGACAAACTCAAGTATTATCGAGTTCATCTACAGTCTGAAGTGCCCTTTAGCCAAAGGGCACTTTTTAATACTTTTTAACCACCTCTTAAGAATAGACACACATTTGTGACTATTTTACTCTAGTGATATGTGAGTGTGTCAAGAAATCCGTACATAAAATGAGAGGAAATTTAAATGTTGTAAGAAAAGGCTTACACTTTTTTGAAGTTTATACTTATGTGTATTGAAACCTTGACAGTTTTAAGGGGTTTTAGCTTTTAAAAGGGAAATAAAATGTTTGAAAAGGCTTTAAAAGTTGAGGTTTTTCCATTTAATTTAAGTTGGCACAAGAATTGCTTGATTACTTTAGTGAATGGCCTATCTGTCATTTTATATGGTGTTACCACGTAAAATGAAAAGGGATTTCGTAAATCAACAGATCGTTGAAAGCGTTCTCAAAAATTAGGAAGCACTTAGTAAGATCATTCAGCTTGACTTGGGGAAGGCAGGTTTGGATGGTAAAAGCGGAAAAATTAAAAATGTGGAATTTAGGAGATTAATGTTTCTACTAATAGGCTTCCGAAAATAATTTTGGGGCAAGGGGAGAAAAGAAAAGGGGGAATAGTATTGGTGATTCAAATTTTAGCCATCGTTGTGGCGCTGGGACTTTTAATCTTTTTAGCCTACCGGGGCTATCCGGTCATTATCATAGCGCCGCTTGTTACGTTATTGGCGGTCATTTTATCTGGTGGTCATTTGCTGCCGAGTTATACAGAGACATATATGACGTTTGCTGCTAACTATATAAAAGCGTTTTTTCCGATATTTTTACTAGGGGCGGTATTTGGAAAAGTCATGGAAATGAGCGGTGCAGCAGCATCCATTGCCAAGACCATCGTAAAATCACTAGGCTCAAAGCAGGCCATTCTTGCTGTAGTGCTGGCCTGTTCGGCGCTTACATATGGCGGGGTTTCGCTGTTTGTAGTGGCATTCGCCGTTTATCCATTTGCAGCGGCAATTTTTAAAGAAGCAGACATTCCAAAGAGATTATTGCCAGGAACGATAGCATTAGGCGCTTTCACTTATACGATGGATGCTCTTCCTGGAACACCTCAGATTCAAAATATCATTCCAACGAATTATTTCGGAACAGATACCTATGCAGCTCCGTTAATGGGGATTATTGGCGCGATCATGGTATTCACTGGAGGAATGCTCTGGTTAGAACGTCGCCGCAGGCAAGCGGTGGCAAATGGTGAAGGCTACGGGGAAGGACATATTAATGAACCAGAAAGTGCAGAACAGCAAAACTTGCCTAACTTTTGGCTGTCCATCGTACCGCTCATCCTTGTCGTCGCGTTTAATTTTGCTTTCAGCCGCAGTGCCATTTCGGTTAAGCACTGGTATGATGCATCGATGCTGAAGGAAACTTTCAACATTGCCGATGTAAGCACAGTCACTTCATCCTGGTCTTTGATTGTTGCATTGACAATCGGTATTATTGCAGCGATGCTTCTGAATGTTGGACGTATCAAGGTCAAATTGGCAAGTGGATTAACAGCTGCGGCAATGGGGTCATTGCTTGCCATATTCAATACTGCATCTGAAGTTGGTTTTGGGAATGTGGTGAAAACGCTTCCTGGATTCTCGGTCATTCAAAACTGGGTGTTCGATGCAAGCGGTAATCCGCTCGTATCCGAAGCAATTGCCGTCAATGTGCTGGCAGGGATTACCGGATCTGCATCCGGCGGACTTTCGATTGCGTTAGAAGTAATGGGAAGTCACTATTTGCAGGTGGCCCAAAGTGTCGGAATCACCCCGGAAATGCTTCATCGAATTGCATCGATGGCATCTGGCGGGATGGATACGCTGCCGCATAATGGTGCCGTCATTACCTTGCTTGCCATTACTGGACTGACACATCGTCAATCTTACAAGGATATCTTTGCGATTACGGTTTTGAAAACAGTGACCGTGTTCATCATAGCTTTTGCAACTTCACTGTTTATTTAATAGAATAGTATTAAGAATGGAGATGATGGAAAATGAGTAAATTATTAACATCTTTTGATAGCGCTATTCAACAAATCGAGGATGGAGCAACCATTATCGTTGGCGGGTTCGGATTAAGCGGAATACCAGAAAAACTAATCATTGCTTTGCGTAACAAAGGTGTAAAGGATTTGACGATTGTCAGCAACAATTGTGGAGTCGACGATTGGGGTCTGGGTCTTTTGCTTGAAAATAAACAAATCAAAAAAATGATCGCCTCTTATGTAGGGGAAAATAAGTTATTTGAACAGCAATTCTTAAGTGGCGAACTGGAGGTCGAGCTAGTTCCCCAAGGAACGCTGGCCGAGCGCTTAAGAGCGGGCGGAGCGGGAATTCCTGCCTTTTATACAGCTACAGGAGTAGGAACGGAAGTCGCAAAAGGTAAAGAACATAAAGAGTTTGATGGCCGCACATACATTATGGAAAAAGGAATAGTCGGGGATTTTGCCTTTGTAAAAGCCTGGAAAGCAGATCATTTCGGTAATCTTGTATATCGGAAAACGGCAAGGAATTTTAACCCTGTCGTTGCCACAGCAGGGAAAGTCACGCTTGTCGAAGTGGAGGAGCTCGTGGGCACTGGAGAGCTCGATCCGGATGAAATTCATACTTCAGGGGTTTATGTACAGAAAGTGCTTGTAGGAAATGACTATGAAAAACGAATTGAAAGACTTACAACCGCTAACGCATAAAAAGGAGGAGTATTCGAATGACTAGACAACTGATTTTAGAACGGGCCGTTAAAGAAATCCAAGATGGTATGTGTGTGAATTTAGGGATTGGAATGCCGACCTTGATTGCCAACATGATTCCAAATGACTTTAATGTTATGCTTCAATCGGAAAATGGCTTACTGGGAATCGGGCCTTATCCGCAAAAGGATGAAGTCGATCCGGACTTGATTAATGCTGGAAAAGAAACAGTGACGGCAAAATCAGGGGCATCATTTTTTGATAGCGCTGAATCGTTCGCGATGATCCGCGGCGGCCACATCGATCTAGCCATTTTAGGCGGGATGGAAGTTTCCGAGAATGGGGACTTGGCAAACTGGATGATTCCAGGGAAGATGGTAAAAGGAATGGGCGGAGCGATGGACCTCGTCCAAGGCGCAAAACGAATTGTTGTCATTATGGACCATGTGAACAAGCATGGGGAATCCAAAGTGAAAAAGAACTGTACATTGCCATTGACAGGAGAAAAGGTCGTCCATTGCCTGATTACCGAACTGGCTGTTTTTCAATTTACAGAAGCTGGCATGGAATTGATTGAATTGCAAAATGGCATCACACTTGATGAAGTGAAAAGTAAAACAGAGGCTGACTTTACAATAAGCCCCTCTATTGAAATAAAAGCATAAGTTAAAGAGATTAATAAAATAATTCATTATTAGGCTACTTTCATTCGCAAACGGGCGAACGGAAGCAGTCTATTTTTTTGGGGGAAATGAAATTCCCTTTCTATTGTAAAGGAACAACAAGATTTTTCACCTCAGTTATCAATATTGGAAAAAGGTGTAAAATCCAAAAATAAATCTATAAAAACTGGATTGAAGAAATTTGCGACCCTCCTGCCGAATAACTGGCTAGTCGAGATCCCGGAGATCTTGCTTTGATGAGGTTTGGCAAGCAGTGTGCGAAAGGGAGTGGATTTCCGAAAGAGGGTATGTGCAATGATTTCCACTCCAGGCACTCGCTTTCCGCGGGCGGTCCGGGAGCCTCCTCGACGCTTCGCGCCTGTGGGGTCTCCCTTGGCCACGCTTTCCCCGCAGGAGTCTCATACCTTCCGTTCCAATCAATTTAGTTTAAAAAATCCAGATATCCTTTTGTCATCAAAATGAAGTTCGGAATGGTCTCACCCCGTAGCATGTTTTTAAAAGAAAACTTGCTTATCCTTCATGATTTTTTACTGTAATCCTTAATGGATTGAAGAAAATTGCGACACTCCTGCCGAAAAACTGGCTAGCCGAGACCCCACAGACGCTTGCGTCGAGGAGGCTTGGCAGGCAGTCGGCGGAAAGGGAGCGGATTTCAGAAATCAGCTGGAACGTTTATTAAATAAATAACATATTACTTCTATTCTCTAATAAATGAGAACAAACTTTTCCAACTCTGCTACTTTTCTATTAAAAAGGCTTATATAAAGTCTGATGGAACTTAATAGGGGGGATTACATTGACGGTAGCATTACGAACGTTATTGGATCTATCAGTGAAAAAGATGGGCAAAGGGATGAATCCTGTTGTGAAGGCATCAGCATTGGAAATGGTGGAACGTGCTTATAATGAAGGGATCACTGTCCAGATAAGTGCAGGTTATCGCTCTCTAGAAGAACAAGCCAACCTTTATGGTCAAGGACGAGTTTACAGCTACAATGGAAAAAACTATAGTAATCTAGCTAAGCCCATTGTGACGAACGCTAAGCCAGGCCAATCTTATCATAATTTTGGACTGGCTATTGATTTCTTCATTGTGAGTGATGATGGCAAGAAAGCGATATGGACAGTGAACTCAAAATGGCAGCGTGTGGCTGCCATAGGTAAAGAGTTAGGATTTATCTGGGGCGGGGATTGGATTTCATTCAGGGATTATCCCCACTTGGAGATGACGGGCGGGTTATCCTATAAACAGTTACAAGCAGGAAAAAAACCTCACCTTACCTTCAAATTAGAAAAAATGGAAATGCCGAAGGCCAGCAAAGGAGATAGTCATATAATTTCGATACAAAAAACGTTAAATAGCCGATATAAAACGAATATTGAAGGTGATGGGTTTTATGGTCCAAAAACTCGATTGGCTCTAATAAAAGGTTTACAAACGGAGCTGAATAAGCAATACAATAAAAAGCTAATTGTCGATGGGAAATGGGGACCTAAAACCAAGACAGCAACCGTCACCTTAAAAAAAGGAGCTGCTGGCTACATCACATGGATCCTGCAAGCAGCCCTTTATATGGAAGGATATAGCCCCGGGCCCCTTGACGGAGAATTCGGGGAAAAAACCGAGATGGCATTATATAAATATCAAAAGGCAAAAAAGATGACTGCAGATAAGCAAGCAGGTAAAGAAACATGGAATGAATTGCTTGCTTGATAGAAAAACCATACCTTTAGCAGAAAGTTAAAGCTGTGGCAAAAGAGCTCCAACTTCTCACTACTTATACTTCCCCTCAATGATTAATGATTGATTGCAAAGTTCTTAATATTCCTTTAGAGTACGTACCTGTCGCTATTTTAGTATGAGCTTCCTTGGCTTCCTGAGTTGCATTCCCTACCAGATAACCATGTTTAACACTTTTTAACATGAGCAGATCATTTCCGCTATCCCCAAATGCAATGGCATGCTCCCGACTCAGCGCGAATTTGTCTAGCATAAAACGTACAATTTCATTTTTTCCAGTACCTAATGGAATAAAGTCTATATCATAACTATCTTCAGGATCGCCGGCAAGGGGATTACAACGATTAATGTTTACCCCTATCCCGTACTCTTTGGCAACCCTTTGGATGGTGGATAAGTTCTTCTTGTCGACAGATTCATGTTGTATTTGATAATAATAATTTCTTTTGTAGCGTGAAACTCCCATTTGAGTCTGAGGAATCAATGGTATATTGCCGTTATGTAGAACATTATAAATTTCATCGACTTTCCTTTTATTAAATTCTTCGATAGTAATCTGTGAATGCCAATCTGGATCATTTTCCAAAAAATTATTTTCTGAGAAATAGGTGATTTCGGTACCTAAGTCACTGGCAATAAAATGCGGGAAAAATCTGAAGCCACCTTGTTCCATTTTATGTAATATTGATTCGATACTACTTCCAGTGACCCAGCCAAAGACAAGTTCTCCATCGTGACTTTTTGCCTCTAAGTAACTTTCAAGTTCATATAAATCTTTCTGTCTCTCGTGACTCATGGAGTGAGGATAATAGGTTTCATCAAAATCACAGAATACAATATATTTTGGGTCTTCAACATTTGGCAGCAACTGAAACCCGCCCTTTTTATTCAATAACATAACAACCCCTCCATTAGCTAAAAATATCCGCTTCAATAACATGTAAAAATGCAACTCAGGAAAATTTGGTAATATGTGATATGTGAGGAACGGTTTAATAATAACTTCTGAAATCGATAACATGTCAACCACTTATTACAAGGATGTGATCAAATGGCTAAAATTAGCGAAATAGCCAAGATGTGCAATGTCTCTAAAACAACGGTATCTAGAGTCTTGAATAATCATCCATTTGTATCAAAAGAAAAAAGGGAACAAATCTTAAAGGTCATTGAAGAACTTGATTATGCACCAAGTTCACTTGCCCGGAATTTTAGGACAAATAAAACCCAAACCATTGCACTATCAGTCCCAAGATTCGATCATCCATTCTTTGCCCATTTGGTTAAAGGGGTATCTCTGGCAGCATTGGAAAATGATTATAAAGTTCTTATTTTTCAAACCTTTTATGATTCGAAAAATGAATTGGATGTTATGGAAAAATTAAAGAATCGAGAAGTAGATGGAGTTATTTTAGGAGCGTTAGAAAATGAATGGAATCTAATAAAGCCTTATTTGAAATACGGCCCAATTTTATTGTGTAATGAATACCACCATTTCGCCCCTATACCAATTATTGGTTATGATGAGTCGGAAGCGACATACCAAGCTGTTAATCATTTAATAAAAAAAGGCTATAAAAAGATAGGTTTTTGTTACGATACTTCGTATAGTCAGGCCCAGAGTCAAAGAAAAGAGGGGTTTTTAAAAGCGTTAGCGGATAATAATTTACTACACAATGAAGATTGGATATTTGGACATGGTTTTAATATTGAAGATGGATTCCGTATTTGTGATGAAATCTTTAAATTAAAAGAAAAACCCACTGCCTTATTTACTGGAAATGATCAAGTTGCAGCAGGAATTATTAAAAGGGCAACTACGTTGGATTATAAAATACCGGAATACCTAGCTATAGTTGGTTATGATAATCAATCAATTTGCCAAGTCACAACCCCCACCATAACCACAATCGATATACCAATTATGGAACTGGGACAACGCTCTGTCATAGAGTTAATAAAATATTTAAATAATGATTTGGAAGTAAAGCGCGACGTTATTAAATTACCTACCAAACTTAAAATTAGGAAATCAACCTAACCTTCATATACCTTTATATTAAACTCTAAAGGTGCGGAGTTCCAATTATATGTACGTTGACAAGATAGGATGTAATCCGTCCTACACTGAATTAATTCGACAAACCCCGGGAATAATTCGACTTTCCCGGGAAATAATTCACCTGAACTCGGCATAATTCGACTTACCGTGTAATAAGCCTACACAAAAATCCTCTATTTAAATAAGGCTCTTTTCGTAAAGATTGTTGTTTTTAAAACGAAACGATTTAAGGTTGATTGGAAGTGCGAGACTCCTGCGGGAGCAGCAGGCGGTGAGCATCTGGAGGGGAAATCAACCACACTGCACTACTTGGTAAATAGCAACAAAGTATGCGAAAACAGCTAAGAATGGAAAACCAATAAATGAGGTTGACAAACTTAATGGTAAACCTAAAAAAGGTTATTACTGGCATTGGCACCCTTATAAGCGAGCTCCGAAAGCTCATGCTTTTTACGGTGGACCCGTCAAATAAACGCAGGGGGTAAACAATGAACAATTACGAAAAGTTATATAAACAATACCTATATAGGCAAGATGAATTATCGTTAACTAAGGAACAGGTCGTTGACCGTATTTTATCTAAATTTAAAGCCAGAGAATTTTCAAAAAAAGAAGTGCTAGATTTAGTCAATGATGACCAATTAGAATACTCTAAGATTTTCAGGTGTCTTGTTATAGATGATCCATCGGTGTTAAATAGGCTGTTTTCAAACGAAGAAAGACGATACCACAAGGAACAAGTCCTGGATAATCACGAAAATCCGATTAATGAGAAAAAAATAAAAAAAATCGAATGGGATTACAACCATTTACTATTAGATGAACAAGAAGGTAGAAGAATCGATATATTCTTCGAAAGCAAAGATGGCAAATACATTTCGGAGTTTATTGTAAGAGACCAGTGTGAGAAATTGAATGGTTATTTAAATGCGTTGATTGTAGGTTCACTTATTCAAAGGGGCGTCGCAGAGTATCCCACTGACATTTCAGATGAGTATTTTCAATATTACTTAAAAAATTTAGAACAATTTGGATTCTTGAATTAATAAATATCGGGTTTACTTACTTAATTAATAACTCAAGCGTTTTCCAAGAAATCAAACAAAAAAGAGCTAAAAATATATTTAAATGCCCAGTCTCCCTTGTTTATAGAGAGAGTGGGCTTTTGTCACTCTATTGAATGGACTTCTATGTTTGTAATTGAAAATTTTGACAAACTTTTAACTGGTTGAGTTTAATTCAATACAATCCAAATTTCTTTCATTTACTACTATCCTAAGGGTAATGGGGACATTGTCAGATAAGTTCCAAGCACCAGTCATTGCAACGCATAAAGCTCCCTGGAGGGTATTCGAATTCACATTCGGAGGTAAGCTTGAAGTCAAGCTTGCGGCAAATTGCATTTGATGCTGGATTATTGATCGAGGGGAATGCGTGAATGTATTTGTATTTTCGTTCGGCTTTTATTTTCTCTATCAGTGCCTTCACTGCATGGGAAGCAATCCCTTTTCCCTGAAATGAAGGGAGGACACTCCAACCGATTTCGTACACATTTTCATCGTTCCGCACTGTTTGCCAGTAGCCAACGGAACCGGCTGCTTCAGCCTCTGGAAACGAGATGATGCTAAACATGCATCCCTTATTTCCGATATGAAGATACCGTTGATGGCGTTTCAGGATTTGTTCATTACCTTCAGGTCCGCCAAGATATTCCATCATTTCTGGGGCATTTAGTTGAAAAAGTAATTCCAGGTCTTTATCTTCCCACGGTTTAATTTCTATTTTCGTTTCTTTGCTTCGTTCTGAAATCCGAATCACCCCTATATTTTATATTTTCTTATATAACCTTCTTGGCTTAATGCGAGATTCCTTTTTTTGACCTTATTATTCTATTGCCTTTATGTTGAAGTTTTAATCTTATAAGAATAAAGGGATAAATGCTTCCCATTAAATGCTATAATTTACAGGTGATTCTATCAAATGACAGAGAACGGAGATGAAGAAATGAAATCTTCAGTAAATCAGTTTTCCACTCAATTTGAATGGATATTGAATGTGATTAATGTGGGTGTCCATATCGTGAATAAGGATGGGGATACGGTATTCTATAATGAAATGATGGCACATATTGACGGGCTTGATCGTGAACAGGTGCTGGGGGAGAATATTTTTCAGCTTTATCCTTCATTGACTGATGAATCCAGTACGCTGCATGTAGCATTGGAAAAAGGCGATGAAACGATTGAGTCCATTCAAACGTATGTCAATTTAAAGGAGAAAAAAATAACGTCCATCAATAGTACGTATCCTTTGTATGAGGATGGTGTAATTATTGGGGCAGTGGAAATCGCAAAGGATATTACGAAGGTCATGAATATGTACGACCAAATTGTCGATTTACGTTCCCAGCTGGCAGAGACCCATAAGAAAAATAAGTTTTCTGAAGGGACGGCGACCTATCATTTTAGTGATTTGATCGGTACTAGCCCTGCTTTTCAGCAAGCCATATCATTGGCGAAAAAAGCGGCCCGTACACATTCCCCAGTCATGATTTATGGACCTACAGGGACAGGGAAAGAACTGGTCGCTCAAAGTATACATAATGTAAGTGCTCATAGAAATCAGCCTTTCATCGCGCAAAACTGTGCGGCTGTTCCAAAGGAATTGATGGAGGGGCTGCTGTTCGGCACGACGAAAGGGGCTTTCACCGGAGCGATGGATCGCATGGGCATTTTTGAACAGGCAAATGGCGGTACCCTTTTCCTTGATGAGTTGAATAGTCTTGACCTCGGTCTGCAGGCAAAATTGCTGCGGGTGCTTCAGGAAGGCGAGGTGCGCCGTGTTGGGGGTTCGAAGGAGCAAAAGGTTAATGTGAAGATCATTGCTGCGATGAACATTTCTCCAGAAGAGGCGTTGGAGCGGGGAATCATTCGCTCGGATTTATTTTTTCGCCTGAATGTTGTGACAATCCAAATGCCTTCACTTCTGGAGCGTAAAACGGATATTCCGGAAATCGTCAATCACTTTATCCAAAAATTCAACAAATCATTTTTTACGGAAGTGCGCGGGATCAGTCATAAGGCGATGCAGCGGCTTCTTCAATATCCATGGCCCGGGAACATTCGTGAACTGGGACATGCCATTGAGTTAACCTTTAATGTCATGGACGCAGGGGAAGATATGATTGATGAACATCATCTTCCTGCCTATCTTTTTCCTTCTGGAAATTACGCTGCATCAAATGCGCAGAACCATCCTTCCCCATTGAAAAATAAGATTGATTTACCTGTCGTTCTTGAAGAAATGGAAAGGGAAATGATCATTAATATGTTTGAGAAATATAACGGGAATATCAGCAAAACGGCTGAAGCCCTCAATATTAAAAGACAGGGACTGCAATATAAGTTAAATAAGTATGGCATTGAAAAAGTTTATTCGGCAGGATCGAAGGAATCGAAATAAATTGAGGTTTTTTGAAAACGCTGTCACTTCCTTAATGATGATGTACCTTGAAGAGGGCTCTCGTGTGTCGAGGCCCTCGTTTTTTGAATTTTCTGCTTAGTGCAAATAATCTGGCTGCAAAAAATTATGCGTAATGAAAAATATCTTGCGGTTTTAAGGTAGGTTTACCCCCTTTTGCTTACGTTTTCCTTGATTTGAATGTTGGCATCATTCTTGCGAGTATATATTTATAAGTTCTTACAATAAGGGGAGGTAATTTTAAATGAATTTGATGGGAATTGATGTAAAAAATAAAGAATACCTTGGTGGACGCAGGCATTATAATGATATCGAATTGTGGAAGGACGTAACGGAAGAGCAGTGGAATGATTGGATCTGGCAATTGACCAATACGATTAAAACACTGGATGATTTGAAAAAGGTCGTCAATTTGACACCGGATGAAGAGGAAGGAGTCCGGATTTCGACTCAAACGATTCCATTGAACATTACGCCTTATTATGCATCTTTGATGAATCCTGATGATCCTCGCTGTCCGATTCGTTTACAGTCGGTACCGCTTTCGGCAGAAATGAACAAGACTAGATATGATTTGGAGGATCCGCTGCATGAGGATGAGGATTCCCCTGTTCCAGGATTGACACATCGTTATCCGGATCGCGTTCTATTCCTTGTGACGAACCAATGCTCCATGTACTGCCGGTATTGTACACGACGCCGCTTTTCAGGTCAGGTAGGCATGGGTGTTCCCAAGAAGCAGCTGGACGGGGCGATTGAATATATCCGGAATACCCCGGAAGTAAGGGACGTGTTGATCTCTGGAGGAGACGGCCTGTTGATCAATGATAAGATCCTTGAATACGTATTGAGTAACTTACGTGCCATCCCGCATGTGGAAATCATTCGGATCGGCACACGTGCACCGGTCGTTTTCCCGCAGAGGATTACAGAAAATTTATGTAATATTCTGAAAAAATATCATCCAATTTGGTTAAATACACATTTCAATCATTCACTTGAACTGACGGATGAAGCGAAAAAAGCATGTGACATGCTGTCGATGGCAGGGGTGCCGCTTGGTAATCAGGCTGTTATCCTGGCTGGTATCAACGATAGTGTACATATCATGAAAAAGCTTATGCATGACTGTGTTAAAGCAAGGGTAAGGCCTTATTACATTTATCAATGTGATCTATCTGAAGGGATCGGGCATTTCAGGGCGCCGGTTTCAAAAGGACTGGAAATCATTGAAGCGCTGCGCGGCCATACATCAGGATATGCGGTGCCAACCTTTGTGGTGGATGCACCTGGCGGAGGCGGAAAGATTGCCTTGACTCCGAATTACCTGCTTTCTCAAAGTCCGGATAAAGTCGTTTTACGGAACTTTGAAGGAGTGATCACAAGTTATCCGGAGCCGAAGAATTATGTTGCCGGCAGTGCGGATGCTTACTTTGATGAAGTGTATGGTACTGAGGACAGGAAAGAAGCTGTCGGGATTTCCGCTCTCATGACGGACGAGAAATTCAACTTGGTGCCAGAGGGCCTTCGCCGTCTTGATAAGAGAAAAGCGTATGAAAGCACTGGTGAACATGCATCATTGAAGGATCGCCGTGATAAACGGGACGAAATGAAGGAAAAATTAAGGAAGGCCCAAGAAAAAAAGAACGCCTTGGTCGGAAGCGGCTCGGTGAATTCTGAAGGCAAGGGGGAATAAAGATGGATTGCCTCTGGTGTAATGCCCCTAACGTAGAAGAAAGCGAAAAGAAGGATTGTTACTGGATCATGCCTGATGGGAAACGCTCAATAAGGGTCCTTCAAGTTCCAGCCTTGAACTGTCCGGAATGTGGAATCTATGTGTCTGATTCGATGAATCAAAAGGTTGATGAAGCCTTATCCATATATGATGTGAGTGAATACCCTGATGAGTTTACGTATGATCAGCTTCTTCAGGCACCCGTTAAGAAATTATTCAATTGGAAATAGAATACCGGGAGAAGCGGATGATATGCATCTCTTCTCCCGAATTCTTTAAATAAGGGGGATACATAATGCCTGTTCAAAAACTGCCTTTTTTCACCCAGGTGGAGACTGGGGAATGTTATACGATGGAGCTCTATCATGATCATTCCAATCAGCGCTTGCGCATGGATGATTATCGGGGAGATATCAAAAAAGCAATTGCTCGGGCGCTTGTCATCGCAAAGGAGCAGGGCTTTACTAAAGTGATACTTAAAGCCAGGAATGAAGATTTATCTGTGGCATTGGGTCAAGGATTCATGCTGGAAGGAATATTGAGCAGGTATTTCAAAGGGAATGATGCCTATTGCATGGCCTTCTATTTAACGGATGAAAGGCGAACAAGCGATTTTTGGATCAAGGAAGATAAAGTCATCCAAGATGTCAGTCAGATTCCTAGACTGATTGAATCCCAGCAAATGCCTGAGAATTACATCCTACGGTTTGCTACGGAGGAAGATGCACAAGAGCTGGCGAATTTATATGGTGCCATCTTTGAAACCTATCCAACACCGATGAATGATGAGCGATATATCAAGAAAGTGATGGAGGAAGGTACGATCTTCAGTGTTATCGAATATAAAGGAACCATCGTGAGCGCTGCATCCGCGGAAGTGAATGAGATGTATCATAATGCTGAATTAACAGACTGTGCAACAATCCCCCATCATCGAAAGCATGGTTTCATGAAGGTGCTCATCTCTGCATTGGAACAAGAATTGATCAGGAAAAATATATATTGTTCATATTCATTGGCGCGATCATTGTCAATGGGCATGAATGCCGTCTTTCACCAGCTGGGATATGAATATGGCGGCAGATTAACGAAGAATTGCAATATTTGGGATAAGTATGAGGACATGAATATTTGGGGTAAAGATTTATCCGTCAAATAGGAGGATTGTTTCTATGGCTAAGTACACATGGGTTGATAAAGAAACCTGCATTGCGTGCGGGGCATGCGGCTCAACAGGTCCTGAAATTTATGACTATGACGATCAAGGGATCGCTTTCGTGATCTTGGACGATAATCAGGGGATTGCCGAAGTTCCGGAGATCCTGCATGATGACATGCAGGATGCAATGGAAGGCTGCCCTACAGAATCCATCCTGATTCAGGATGAACCTTTTAGCTGGTAAACTTGGTTTCTTATAATTTTTTCAAATTAGGAACTTAATTGATTAATAGAAAAAATGTACAGTGGGTACAACGTTAAAGAGGAGAGATGACATGACACGCAATCATTTGATTAAGCCTACTCTAGATCATGACTATCCCACTATCTCTCATGGGAATGGAATTTATCTTTATGATATAGATGGAAATCAGTATATAGACGGATCATCAGGTGCGGTTACAGCGAGTATCGGCCATGGTGTATTAGAGGTTGTCGAGGCAATGAAGGAGCAGGCCCGCAAAGTTTCTTTTGCATATAGATCCCATTTTACGAGTGAAGCCGCTGAGGCATTAGCCAAGAAGCTAAGTGAGTTGGCTCCTGGGGATTTGAATTGGTCATTTTTCGTGAATAGTGGATCGGAAGCGACCGAAACGGCGATGAAGATAGCGATTCAACATTGGCAAGAAAAAGGATATGAGCGAAAAAATCGCATTGTCTCCAGATGGACGAGTTATCACGGGATTACGATGGGCGCTTTATCGATGTCAGGTCATGTACCAAGGAGAAAACGTTTTGTTCCGCTATTGGAGGATTTCCCAAGCATATCTGCTCCCTACTGTTATCGATGTCCTTATAATAGTGACCCTTCCAGCTGCAAGCTTCAGTGTGCAGATGAACTGGAGACAGCCATCCAAAGGGTCGGCTCCGAGAATATCGCAGCCTTCATCGCCGAACCCATCATCGGGGCATCCGCCGGGGCTGTAACACCGCCGGATGGCTACTATCAAAGGATTAAGGAAATCTGCGAAAGCTATGACATTCTCTTTATCGCCGATGAGGTAATGACGGGAATCGGCCGGACAGGAAAAATGTTCGCGATGGAACACTGGGGAGTCACCCCGGATATCATCGCATTGGGTAAAGGAATGAGCGCGGGCTATACTCCAATGGCCGCCACAATGATTAGTGACCGTGTCATGGAGCCCATTTTAAAAGGCTCGAATTCAATCATGGCCGGCCATACATATAGTGCAAACCCTTTATCTGCCGCCGTTTCATTGGAAGTGCTTACCTACCTTGAGGGAAATGACCTGGTTCAGGCGGCTGAGGAGAAAGGTCAATACCTGTTTAAGAAGCTGCAAGGGCTGGCTAAGAAATTCGATATCATTGGCGATGTACGAGGGAAAGGGCTTCTCCTTGGACTTGAGTTTGTCTCCAATCGGATTTCAAAAACGCCATTCGACATGCAAGTCGGCCTTACTACAAGGCTTGTCAATAAGGCTTTTGCGAAGGGGTTGTTGATCTATCCTGCTGCAGGTGCGATTGAAGGAATTGCCGGTGATGCGGTTATCCTATCTCCGCCATTAGTCATTACGAATGAAGAAATCGATCGCCTCGTCAAGATATTGGAAGCTTCCCTTGAAGAGTTGCAGCATGAATTGCACTCGGAGGGTTTGATTGAGGACATGCAGGCTATTTAGGAGGAACGGTATGAAGCAGGCCATTACGAAGAATAACAAAATAGTGACAATCGAAGAAGCACTGGAGCATATTTCCGATGGCTGCACACTCATGTATGGTGGGTTTGGCGGAGTGGGGACTCCCCCCACGCTCGTACAGGGTATCCTTGCCAAGGGAGTCAAGGAACTGACTTTGATTGGCAATGATACTGGATTCCCTGATATCGGCATAGGCCGGCTTGTGACTGCTGAAAGGGCAAAGAAAGTCATCGCCTCACATATCGGATCCAATCCTAATGCAGGCAGGCTCATGACTGAAGGAAAGCTGCAAGTGGAATTTTCACCGCAAGGGACATTAGCTGAACGGATCCGTGCTGGCGGTGTAGGCTTAGGCGGGATTTTTGTCGATGTCGGGATTGGCACGATAGCCGAAGAAGGCAAGGACAAGATTGTTATAGAAGGAAAAGAATTTTTGGTGGAAACCGCTTTGACCTCTGAAGTCAGCATCGTCCATGCTAAAAAGGCAGATTCGCTTGGGAATTTGGTGTACGACAAGACTGCGTGTAACTTCAATCCGCTGGTAGCGATGGCTGGTGCCTTCACGATTGCGGAAGTGGAAGAAATCGTTCCTGTAGGCGAATTGGATCCTGAGTGCATTGCCACACCAGGCATTTATGTAGATATGGTGATTCCGACAAAAGGGGTGAATTGGAAATGGGCATGGCAGTAGATGTACGAAATCGCATCGCGAAACGCGCCGCCAAGGAAATCCATGACGGCTTGATCGTCAATTTAGGCATCGGCATCCCTACCTTGGTGGCCGACCATATACCTCAAGATATCCATGTGCTGTTCCATGCGGAAAATGGGGTTCTCGGTACAGGTCCAAGTCCGGATCAGGGAAAAGAAGATCCTGCTCTCTGTAACGCTGGAGGGTTCCCGATCACCACTGTAATGGGAGCTTCATATTTTGACAGTGCAACAGCATTTGGAATGATCAGGAAAGGATACATCGACATCACCATCCTTGGAGCCTTGGAAGTCAGTGAAAAGGGGGACTTGGCGAATTGGATCGTCCCAGGTAAGCGGGTACCGGGGATGGGCGGGGCGATGGAGCTTGCCCAGAAGGCCAAAAAGGTGATCGTCTTGATGAATCACGTGAACAAGCAGGGTGAATCGAAGATATTGAAGACATGTACGCTTCCATTGACGGCAAGGCAGAGTGTGGATTTGATCATTACGGATATGGCTGTCATGGAAGTTACGGAAGAGGGTTTGGTACTGAAGGAAGTCATGGCGCCATATACGGTGGATGATGTGATAAGGAATACAGAGGCGACGCTGAAAATCGAGGCTACTGTAAACAGCATTGAATAGGTAAGAGGAGGAAAAGAGCATGAATGAGGTTGTCATCGTTGCTGGGGCGCGAACTGCAGTTGGATCCTTTGGTAAATCACTCCGGAATGTTAATGCTACCGAATTGGGCCGTCAAGTATTGGAAGGTCTAATGGAGAATTCCGGGTTAAGTAAAGATAAGGTCAATGAAGTGATTTTCGGGCATGGCTATGTCCATGGAGGCGGTCTTAACTCGGCCCGAATTTTGTCGCAGATGGCAAATTTCCCGTACAGTGTCCCAGGGCACGTTGTAATCAAAGCATGTGGATCAGGTTTAAAGGCCATTACCAACGCTGCTTTAACTATCGCTGCTGGTCAAGAGGACGTGATCATTGCCGGCGGAGTGGAGAGCATGAGCAATGTGCCTTATATCGTGAAAAATAGATGGGGCGGTAAATTTGGAAACGTAACGATGGAGGATGCTCTGCTGGCAGATGGATTAATATGTTCCTTGGGAAATGAGCATATGGGAATAACAGCCGAGCGCCTGGCTGAAAAATACGGCATCCGTCGTGAAGAACAGGATCAATTTGCTTATCAAAGCCACAAGAAGGCTTGGAAAGCTATGGAAGAGGGTCGCTTTGAGCGAGAAATTATTCCGCTTAAAATCAAGGATCGAAAAGGTCTTCAAATCTTCAACCATGACGAAGGGGTACGCGAGGACATTCATCTGAGTCAGCTAGCCAGTCTTCCAGCAGTATTCAAAAATGAAGGAACCATTACAGCAGGAAATGCCTGTCCCATGAATGATGGAGCGGCAGCTTTACTATTAATGTCCAAACAGCAAGCAGAAAAAGAGGGATTAAAACCGCTCTTGAAAATCAAGGCTTTCGCCAGTGCAGGTGTTGAACCTGGAGTTATGGGGATTGGACCTGTACCAGCGACTCGAAAGGCATTGGAGAAAGCAGGTCTATCGTTAGAGGATATCGGACTGATTGAACTTAATGAAGCCTTTGCTGCCCAAGCACTTGCAGTGATCAAGGAGTTAGATTTGAATCCGGATATCGTCAATGTCAATGGAGGGGCAATTGCACTTGGTCACCCTGTAGGAGCAACAGGTGCAAAATTAACAGTCACACTAATGCATGAAATGTTGCGTTCACAAGTTAAGTACGGAATGGTAACGTTGTGTATGGCAGGTGGAATGGGACTTTCAGTAATCTATCAGAATATGTGTGAATAAGGAGGATAAAAGTGCCGGATATAAAAAAACGGATAAACCAATGGATCAAGGATCATCGGGAAGAAGGAACAGACCTATTGCAAAAAATGGTACAAGCCCCGAGTACGCAAGGAAATGAAGCAGGGGCACAAGCCATTGTCGCCCAGAAGCTTCAGGAAATGGGTTTGCAGATCGATAGTTGGGAACCTGACGGCGGCGAGCTGAAAAAGCATTCTTATTTCTATTCTCCACGCAGTGAATTTTCCAACAGCCCCAATGTGGTAGGTATCATGAAAGGGACTGGAGGCGGCCGTTCCATCATTTTGAACGGACACATCGATGTGGTTCCGGATGGGGACCGGGAGCAGTGGGACGACGACCCATATAGTGGAGCCATTAAGAATGGAAGAATGTTTGGTCGCGGTGTAACCGATATGAAAGGTGGAAATGTATCGCTGATCCTTGCGATGCAGGCATTGAAGGAAAATGGCATCCAATTAAAAGGAGATGTCATTTTTCAAAGTGTGATTGAAGAAGAAAGCGGCGGGGCCGGAACATTAGCGGCCGTCCTGAGGGGATATAAAGCAGATGCTGCCCTTATTCCTGAACCGACGAATATGAGGATTTTTCCGAAACAGCAGGGTTCGATGTGGTTCCGGGTCCATGTAAAAGGGCGGTCAGCCCATGGCGGAACAAGGTATGAAGGCGTTAGTGCCATTGAAAAAAGCATGACCGTCATCAATCATATTCGTGCCTTGGAAGAAAAGCGAAATGCACGTATCAGTGATCCGCTTTATCAAAACACGCCCATTCCGATTCCAATCAATCTAGGTGTCATTGAAGGCGGTAATTGGCCGTCATCCGTTCCCGACCTTGTGAAAATCGAAGGGAGGATGGGCGTTGCGCCGGAGGAAACGATGGAGCAGGCGAAGGAAGAAATGGCCGAATGGTTATTGCAGCTCGGGGAAGTGGACGAATGGTTCAAGGAAAATCCGCCCGTATTGGAATGGTTCGGGGCACGTTGGGTTCCAGGGGCAATTGATGTGGAACATGAACTGATGAATGCGCTTGTCCATCAATTTCGTCGGGTTGCAGGACAGGATCCGGTAATCGAGGCCTCTCCGTGGGGAACTGATGGGGGATTGCTGACACATGTCGGTGAAACGCCTGCAATCGTGTTCGGGCCTGGAGTAACCGAGGTTGCTCACTATCCAAATGAATACATCCTACTCGACAATGTGTTTTCGGCAGCGGAGATCATCGCCCTTACCTTAATTCAATGGTGTGGAATGGACATTGAGCAGGATGAGGTTATTCCGGCTGGGAATAGGCTGACGATACCAGGCAATGGCAATTAAACCGGATACTAGCCTACCCAGTAAAGCCTGATATATCATGATATCCCTTAGTTCGCATATAGTCTTCCGAAAAAGCGATTGTTGGAGACTATATAAATCTTTTAACTTTAATAGAAAATGAGGTAGGAACCATATGGACATGAATCTCATTGAAAATCAAGAACCGACAGTTAAAAGGAAACTGAAAGCAAGGCATATGACCATGATTGCCATAGGCGGTTCAATCGGAACCGGATTATTCCTGGCAAGCGGGGCAACCATCCAAAGCGCAGGGCCCGGTGGTGCCCTCGCTGCATATGCATGCATTGGGATCATGGTTTATTTCCTTATGACAAGCTTAGGGGAAATGGCGACATATATGCCTGTATCGGGATCATTTTCCACCTACGCCACACGCTTTGTAGATCCCGCATTCGGCTTTGCACTTGGCTGGAATTATTGGTTTAACTGGGCAGTCACCCTTGCAGTGGAAATAGCTGCAGCAGCCATCATCATGAAATTCTGGCTCCCTGATGTACCCAGCCTTTTATGGAGTGCATTATTTCTAGGAATCGTCTTCACCCTCAACGCCCTATCCATTAAAAGCTATGGTGAATCTGAATATTGGTTTGCTTTAATAAAAGTCGTCGCGATCATTTTCTTTATCATTATTGGATTATTGACCATCTTAGGGGTTTTTGGCGGAAAGGTGATCGGGTTCGAAAACTTCACCATGGGTGAGGCACCATTCAAGGGAGGGTTTTTATCGATCATCTCAATCTTTCTAATAGCCGGTTTTTCCTTTCAAGGCACGGAACTAGTGGGTATTGCTGCCGGTGAAAGTGAGAATCCCGAAAAAAATGTCCCGAATGCGATCCGCCAAGTATTTTGGCGCATCCTATTGTTTTACATCGGGGCCATCCTGATACTCGGCCTGTTAATTCCTTATACAAGTCCAAGTTTGCTGAACGGGGATGTGGAAAATATTTCTGTAAGCCCTTTCACGCTTGTTTTTGAACGCGCAGGATTTGCATTCGCGGCATCCGTCATGAATGCTGTCGTATTGACTTCCTTACTATCCGCAGGGAACTCGGGGCTTTATGCTTCAACGCGGATGTTATGGTCGATGGCGAAAGATAACCAAGCTCCCAAATTCCTTGCTAAAGTCAACCGCAGGGGAATCCCGATGAATGCTTTGATTCTCACGGCATTAATTGGCGGGCTAGCCTTCTTGACCTCCATTTTTGGGGATCACGTATTTACATGGCTATTGAACGCATCGGGGCTAACCGGCTTTATCGCCTGGATTGGAATAGCCATAAGCCATTATCGCTTTAGACGCGCCTACGTCGCACAGGGCGGTGACATAAACGAATTGAAATATAAAGCAAAATGGTTTCCATTCGGTCCGATTCTTTCATTGGTCCTTTGCATGGGTGTCATTGCAGGGCAGAACTATGAAGCATTCCTAAGCGGCAGCATCGACTGGTATGGCGTCGCTGTCTCCTATATCGGACTGCCGCTATTCCTGGCGATTTGGCTAGGATACAAGATTTATCATAAGACCAAATTAATTTCATTGAAAGATTGTCAATTTGACAAATCAGATGTGGCTTGATATGAATGAAAAAACCTGAGACCCCTTGGAGGACTCAGGTTTTTTTCATGAAGATTTGTATCGAAACCCAATTATATCTGCGAAAATCCAATTATATCTGCGAAAAACGGAATATACCTGCGAAAATCCAATTATATCTGCGAAAATCGGGATATATCTGCGAAAAACGGGATATATCTACGAAAATCGAATTATATCTGCGAAAAACGAATTATATCTCCGAAACGGCAATTATCTCATCTCAAATGATTTTTTTATAGCTGAATAATTGGTGAAGTGGTGCAATACTATTCTATGTACGATTATACTGTGGATGAAAGGAAACTGATGATGAAAGAGGCGTTTCGCGGTTCTGGAATTGGAGTCATTTTCATGGCGGTCTTCGGAACACTGTGGGCGGGTACCGGTGTAATGGGATTGCAAGGGTGGGGGTTTCCCTACGTGGAACTCGCAGCCATATTCGTGGGAATCATCATGGTTATCGTTGGCATTTCATTAATACATGCATCACAAAAAATGTCCAGTCAAGTTTCAGATGATGGGGCAAGACGTCTTAAGCGTATCGGATTTTTGTTTAATATGGTCTTCATTGCCGAAGGTTTGCTGATTGGGATTGCCATTGCCATCTGTAACTTGATCAATCACACCGATCTTATACCGGGGGTAATCGCCATTATTGTAGGGATTCATTTTTTACCATTGGCATCACTTTTCCAAATCAAGGTTTATTATGCAACAGGTGTGCTTCTCTGCTTATTGGCGCTTATCACATGGCTGATTGTGCCAGACACCGTCATGGTTGGGGAGCATCAAATCCTTGCACCGTTATCATTGCTCGGCCTTGGATGCGCGCTAATACTCTGGACCACTGGACTTACGCTATGGCTTGGAATAAAGAATTCAAGTCGAACGATAGCCGATGAAGAATGAATCAATGAAAAAACCCGTCATGGCGAACGGGTTTTTTCATTTAATTTTTCATCCAGGTTAATAGCCTTACGATTTGAAATGGTTCATTCCAAACGAGAATGAAACCCAAAAGAAAGAATGCAGCCACAGCCAAGTATTTCGACTTTCCTTTTTCACTTTTATACATGGCCCCTAAGCTGCATAACATACCAATTAGCAACGCACCGAATCCTGAAATCATAAGCAGATCGGACGCTTTTGAAAAAGCAAGGGAACAGCAAAATGATAGGATACCAATCACTGCAAATACGATTGACCAATTGCTTAAACGTTTCATGGAAACTCCTTTTTTACTAATTATACCAATTTGGTGTTAGTAATGGAATGAAAAAAATTGAGGTTGTCACTTATGGGAATTTATTGTAATATATATAACAATATAAAAACCATTAACATGCAAAGAAGCATTGATAAGGACATGAATCATTTTTACGGTCTACAGAGAGGGAAGGGCAGCTGCAAACTTCCTGGCTTAGGAAACTGATTTACCGCCTTTGAGCCATATCGGTGAACAAGAGTAACTGATATCGTCTAAGCTGCGTTACAAGCTCCAGAGCCATGAGCGTTTTTTGCTTATGGGAAATTGGGTGGAATCACGGGTATACGCACTCGTCCCTTACTTAGGGATGGGTGCGTTTTTTATTTTTATAATTATTGCCATGATAAGGACATGAATCATTTTTACGGTCTACAGAGAGGGAAGGGCAGCTGCGAACTTCCTGGCTTAGGAAACTGATTTACCGCCTTTGAGCCATATCGGTGAACAAGAGTAACTGATATCGTCTAAGCTGCGTTACAAGCTCCAGAGCCATGAGTGTTTTTTGCTTATGGGAAATTGGGTGGAATCACGGGTAAAACGCACTCGTCCCTTACTTAGGGATGGGTGCGTTTTTTATTTTTATAATTATTGCCATGATAAGGACATGAATCATTTTTACGGTCAACAGAGAGGGAAGGGCAGCTGCGAACTTCCTGGCTTAGGAAACTGATTTACCGCCTTTGAGCTATATCGGTGAACAAGAGTAACTGATATCGTCTAAGCTGCGTTACAAGCTCCAGAGCCATGAGCGTTTTTTGCTTATGGGAAATTGGGTGGAACCACGGGTAAAACGCACTCGTCCCTTGCATAGGGATGTGTGCGTTTTTTTATTATTAAAAAGGGGTGTTTATGTGATGGGTGAAAAAATGATTAAAGTTCAATTCCTGGATGGGCAGCAAAAGGAATATCCGCGAGGCACAACAGTGGAAAGTGTGGCAGGGTCCATCAGCTCAAGTTTAAGGAAAAAGGCAGTAGTAGGAAAACTGGACGAAAAGCTGGTTGATCTAAGTTTCAAGTTGGAAAAAGATGCCGAATTGTCGATCTTGACTCTCGATTCGGATGAGGGATTACAAGTTTTACGTCATACATCGGCGCATGTTTTGGCACAAGCCATCAAGAGATTATACGAAAATGTGGAATTGGGGATGGGGCCAGTCGTGGAAGATGGTTTTTACTATGATTTTAAGTTAGAACATCCTTTGAGCTCAGAAGATCTGCAGGCTATTGAAAAAGAGATGGAACATATCATAAATGAAAACCTGGAAATTAAAAGAATCGAAGTGTCTTATGAAGAAGCTGTTAAGTTATTTGAGGGTAGGGGAGAGTCATTCAAGTTGGAGATAGCAAAGAGCATTCCTAAGGGTGAAAAACTAGCGCTCTATCAACAGGGGGAATTCATCGATCTTTGCAGAGGGCCGCATCTTCCATCCACGTCATATGTAAAATCGTTCAAATTAACTCGTGTATCAGGTGCCTATTGGCGGGGAGACAGTCAAAATGAAGTTCTTCAACGGGTGTATGGCGTGGCTTTCAGAAAGAAAAAGGATTTACAGGATCATTTGAAATTCATAGAAGAAGCAGCCAAACGCGATCATCGTAAATTAGGGAAACAATTGGAGTTATTCATGTTTTCGGAGGAAGCCCCTGGAATGCCGTTTTATTTACCGAAGGGACAAATTATTAGAAATGAATTGGAGAAGTTCTCGCGGGAGCTTCAGACTGACGCTGATTACGACGAAGTTCGGACTCCTTTCATGATGAACCAGCGGTTATGGGAACAATCGGGCCACTGGGATCATTACCATGAAAATATGTATTTCACAGATGTAGATCATACAAAATTCGCGATGAAGCCAATGAACTGTCCTGGTCATATGCTCATATTCAAAAACAATCTTTATTCTTACAGGGATTTACCCATCCGGATGGCCGAGTTCGGTCAAGTCCACCGGCACGAGTATAGCGGTGCATTAAACGGGATGCTCCGGGTCCGGACATTTTGTCAGGATGATGCCCATATTTTTGTTCGGCAGGATCAAATCGAAAGTGAGATTAAACAAGTATTTCATCTTATTGACGAGGTGTATCGTACTTTTGGCTTCGAGTATTCAGTGGAGCTGTCGACTCGTCCAGAAGATTCATTGGGCGATGATTCCCTTTGGGAGGATTCTGAATCAGCCTTGAAAAAAGTTCTGGAAAACATCGGGATACATTATCAATTAAATGAGGGGGACGGGGCATTTTATGGCCCGAAAATTGATTTTCATATTAAAGATGCACTAAAACGAAGCCATCAATGTGCAACGATTCAACTTGATTTTCAAATGCCCGATAAATTTGATTTAACTTACATCGATGAAAATAATGAAAAGGTCCGTCCGGTCGTCATTCATCGTGCGATCTTTGGATCGATCGACCGTTTTTTTGGAATCCTGATTGAACATTTTGCTGGTGCTTTTCCAGTATGGCTTGCCCCGGTGCAAGTACAGATCATCCCTGTCTCTCATGTTCATTTGAATTATTGTTTAAAGGTCCAAAAAGAACTGAAGGGTCACGGCATAAGGGTGAAAATCGATGAACGGAATGAAAAGCTGGGATATAAAGTCAGGGAAGCACAGATAGGGAAAATCCCATATATGCTTGTCCTTGGGGATAAAGAGGAAAAAGAAAATGAAGTGAATGTCCGGAAATACGGGGAACAAGAATTTAAAAGTGTCGCAATAGAAGGGTTCATCAAGCAAGTGGTCCAACAAATAAAAGGACGAAGCATCTAAATGCGGAATTCGCGAATAAATTTAAAGGCCCATTAGGTTGAGTTTGGATAAAAAAGGACAGCATTTGGCTGTCCTTTTTTCTAGTATGCCACCTCCTATAAATCACGAGTAAATGCACCAAATTCACGAGTAAATCATTGAAACTCACGAGTAAATGCACCAAATTCACGAGTAAATCCCTTAAACTCACGAGTAAATGCTAGTTTCGATACAGGATTAAGAATAGCCATGGCCTCTGTTGGGTCTTTTTTCTATTACAATTAGATCTTATGTAAATAAAACCTTGGCCGCTTGTATGGCGAAGTAAATGCCTATCCCTATCAGGGATATCCCTGATATGATCGAAATGCCCATTAGAATGGATTTGGATAAAAAACGTCTGAAGGTGCTGGCGATTATAGCCATTGTGAAATCCCAGGCTAAGAGGCCGATAAGAATCCCTGAACTGTATAAAAGTAAATGATTCATATCATATTTTGAAGCGGAGTTTGCGAGAATTGATCCATAAATCCCCAGCCAAAACAAAATGGATAAAGGATTCGAAAGGGACATGATGAATCCTGATAGGAATGAAGAAAAAAGGGAATCTTTCGCTTTCCGTACATTCACTTCAATTTTACCCGCACTAAGCAGACTTTCGATTCCGGTATAGGTCAGGACGAAAAAGCCAAAAAGCCACAAAAATGTCTTCATGAAGGAGTTATCTAAAAAGTGGACGACACCGAAAAAAACGAGGGCTATGAAGACAACATCCGCTAAAATGGCACCCCAGCCGAAAATCCAGGCATGCCAAAAACCTTTCTTGATTCCCTTGTCCAATTGAGCAGCGTTAATGGGACCGATAGGAGCTGCCAGTGATAAGCCTAATAATACATAGCTGAAAAAAGCACCCAAATCATCACCTCATCGTTTGATACATCCTGCTTATTTGAATGTATTCAAACAATTGGACTTGTACCACCTTTTTATCTGAGTCAGTCCTTTTTTGAGTGTATATAGTTAATTATGGAAAATGATTCAAACAGGCTGGTGGTGTTTTGTAACAACCCAGAAAGTTCCTTCATAATGTAATTTAGTCATATGGAAAGATGCCAATTTGCAATATATGCGTTAGTAACCCCGGGTCAAAAACAAATTGGAGGATAATTATGCCCAAATTATCGATGCCAAATAAATACAAATCAATCCTTGATATCATGCATACGGATATAGCGATAAATGAAATTAAGGGTCATTTTGAAGAAGGACTTTCAAATGCGTTAAACCTTATTAAAGTATCAGCTCCGATCGTTTTAAATGAGGGTAATGGGATAAATGACAATTTAAATGGTATGGAACGGAACCTTACGTTTGATGCTTTGGATATTAAGAATAAACAAATAGAAGTGGTCCAATCCTTGGCAAAGTGGAAAAGAATAACTCTATCTAGGTATGGCCTTACTTTTGATGAAGGTATTTACACAAATATGAATGCGATAAGACGTGATGAAAAATTAGATAATTTACGCTCGTTATTTGTAGATCAATGGGACTGGGAGAAAGTCATAGCAAAAGAACAGCGTAACTTAAATACATTAAAATCCGAAGTGAAAAAAATATATAAGGCCATTAAGGCGACCGAACTTCATATGTTTAAATTCCATCCTATGCTTAGGCCTGTGTTGCCTAATGAAATTCACTTTATTACGACACAGGAATTGGAGGATTTATACCCGAATCTGACTCCCACGGAAAGAGAAAATGTGGTAGCAAAGAAATATGGTGCGATATTTATTATGAAGATTGGAAAAAAGTTGCAATCAGGAGAAAAACATGATGGACGTTCACCAGATTATGATGATTGGGAGCTAAATGGAGATATCGTTTTGTGGAATCCACTTTTGGAATGTGCTTTTGAAGTTTCTTCAATGGGAATTCGAGTAGATGAAGATTCGCTGTTAAAACAATTAAGGTTATCCAAAAACGAAGATCGTACGACGCTCGAATATCATAAAGCGGTATTGGAAGGAAAACTTCCGCATTCAATAGGTGGAGGAATAGGGCAATCCAGATTATGCATGTTTTTGTTAAAGAAAGCACATATTGGTGAAGTTCAGGTTTCGGTTTGGAATGACCAAATATTAAAGGAGTGCAAAGAAAGGAATATCATTCTTTTATAAAAAACGGTGTCCCTAAAGCTGCTTATTAGCAGAAATGGAAGGGAAGAAATAGTCGAGTAAAACGCTGTATTTATATACTGGAAACCCATTCTTTTAAAGAATGGGTTATTTGCTATAAAGAATTTTAAAGTCGAGGCAAACTAGGAACACAAGGGATAATTTTGGGTTGAGCGCTACTGAATAAATCTTTCTGTTCAATAACATAATAATTAAAGACATCTTCAAAGAAGGTTACCTTAAGTTGCTTTTATAATGGATGAGGAGTGTAAGTATGGAAGGTCATGAGAAGCAAAATAATAATGTAAGCGTTTGGTGTCTGATCAGTATGGCATCGATTCCATTGGTAATGACCCTTGGAAATTCAATGCTTATCCCGGTTTTGCCCATTTTTGAAGAAAAGGTGGGAATATCTTCTTTTCAATCGAGCATGGTGATAACAAGCTATTCTGTTGCATCCATTTTTTTAATTCCTATAGCTGGTTATTTATCAGATCGATTTGGACGGAAAATGGTGATTATGCCAAGCCTTATCCTTGCCCTTATTGGCGGCTTGGTTGCAGGTTATGCATCATGGAAAATGGATAATCCTTATACATGGATCATCATTGGGAGAGTATTGCAAGGGATTGGGGCATCTGGAGCCTCGCCCATCATTTTGCCTTTAGTGGGGGACCTTTACAAGGATGATGATGAAAAAACAAGTGCTTGTTTGGGTATCATCGAAACCTCGAACACATTTGGGAAAGTTCTGAGTCCAATATTGGGTTCCCTTTTTGCTGCATTTATCTGGTTTTTACCATTCTTCTCGATTTCATTCTTCAGTTTAATATCTATTGTCTTGGTCTTTTTCTTTATAAAGGTACCAAAAGAGAAGGAAGAGCCGAAGAAATTAAAAGAATTCTGGCGTGATACGAAAAAAATATTCAAGCAGGAAGGAAAATGGTTATATACAATTTTCCTGATTGGTGTATTTGTCATGTTGGTTTTGTTCGGTGTTCTTTTCTTTTTGTCAGACAATCTTGAAAAAATCCATGATTTGCATGGAGTCAAAAAAGGTTTAGTGATAGCGATCCCACTGTTTTTCCTTTGTGTATCTTCTTATGTTGCAGGGAAAAAAATCAAGGGAGAATTACCAATCATGAAAAAGATCATCATGATCAGTTTAGCCGTCCTTTCAATTAGCCTTGTATTTGTCGGTTTTACAAAAGAAAAGGTTTTCCTGTTATTACTCGTAACGAGCTTGGTGGGGATAGCAATTGGTGCGTTATTGCCGACACTCGACGCAATCATCACCCAAAATATAAAAAAGGAACAGCGGGGGACGATTACCTCCTTTTACATGTCATCAAGGTTCATCGGAGTTGCGGCAGGCCCGCCGGTCATGTCCCTTGTCATGAAAAATCATCTCAATATGAGCTATATCATTTCAGGAATCCTTGGTATATGCATTGTATTGATTGTTTTGAAATTCATTAGTACAGACAAGAAAGAAGCAGCTAGCTAAAAGCCGAAAAAGGAGAAAGCCTGGTCTTTCCCACGACTTTTTTTTGTTGTAATTCGCGTGAAATGCCATCAATATTTTATCAGTATGATGATATAGGTAGGGGTTGTCACATAGAATGTACAAGTCATGAACAAGCTCGAAGGAGTGATGCTTTTTGAATGTACATTTACTGCTGGGTTACTTTTTCTTAGGACTTACCCTTGCAGCACCGATCGGCCCGGTGAATTCTGCTCGTATCGATAAAGGAATCAAGAACGGGTTTTGGCATGCCTGGATCGTTGGAACAGGGGCGATGATCGCGGATGCCTTGTTCATGATTTTAGTGTATGTGGGTATGGTACGGTTTTTAGAAATCCCGATCGTCCAAATCTTTCTATTGCTTTTTGGCGGATTTGTGCTTATTTATTCTGGGATGGAAAGTGTTTTACGGGTAAATACGATATCATTAAATCAATACAGGAATAGAGATTCTTTATTTTCCTGCTTTTTAACTGGGTTCATCATGTCAGTGACCAGTCCATTATCCATTTTATTTTGGTTAGGGATATATGGATCTGTTTTAGCTAAGACAGCTTCAAGTTATGGGACATCCCAACTTTTCATCTATAGTGGGATGATCTTCCTCGGTCTTACCTGCTGGGATTTTTTTGTAGCGGCATTGACGAATGGATTACGCAGGTTCTTAAATGAAAAAAGCTTAATGGCCATTTCGATAATCTCTGGATTATCACTGACTGGTTTTGGGGTTTATTTTGCCTATCAAGGCATTCGTGCCATCGCATCATAATGCTTCGAGGCATTACATATCACTTCAATGTTAATCAGGAATTATTTAACCATATGATAACTTCTTCCTTGCATAATTCATTGTGGCATTATCAACACTATGAATGATGGAAGGGGGTAATGTTATGACAAAAGCCAATTGCAGTTCAGCTAAAGGGAAGGCTGTACAAGATTCCAAATCATCAGGTGAACAACAAGGCGATATGAAATGGTGGCAGCTATCATTAGTCGGTGTAGGCTGTACAATCGGGACAGGATATTTTCTTGGATCCACCATAGGGATTAAAACGACAGGGCCATCTATTGTATTTTCCTTTGTATTGGCTGCACTTGGTACATACATCGTTTATAATCTACTTGCTAAGATGACGGCTGCCGATCCTCAAGAGGGTTCTTTTTGTTATTATGCCAATAAAGCATTTGGACGATGGGCTGGCTTTAGCTGTGGCTGGAATTATTGGTCCTCCAATATATTGATCATGGGAAGTCAGCTTACTGCGCTTTCGCTGTTATCTCAATTTTGGTTTCCGAAAGTCCCGCTGTGGCTATTTGCGGCTGGATTTGCCATTATTTCAATTTTTGTGGTTTTGCTTGGAACAAAAGGGTTCGACAGAGTTGAAAACATCCTTGCGGTAATTAAGACAGCGGCAATCGTAATGTTTATCATTATAGCAATATGTGCCGTTTTCGGTTGGTTTGGTCTTGATGGAGGGAAACCGCCATCATTTCCGAATACGTACAATGAATTATTTCCAAAAGGGCTAAAAGGGTTTTGGACATCCCTTATCTATGCTTTTTATGCTTTTGGCGGCATTGAAGTCATTGGATTGATGGCGATGCAGCTGAAAAAGAAAGAGGATGCGCCAAAGGCAGGGACGATCATGCTCATGGTTCTTACGATCATATATGTGGTTTCATTGGGATTAGCCGTAACCATGGTTTCATTAGGAGCATTCAATGAAAAAGAAAGCCCATTTGTTTCTGCATTGGACAATTATCACCTGACATTTTTCCCTCATGTATTTAATGGTGCGATCATCATTGCCGGTTTCTCGACGATGACCGCTTCACTGTTTGGTGTAACCAATCTGTTGGTAACGCTTTCCAACGATGGGAATGCGCCATCATTATTCATGCAAAAGATCAAAAAATTCAAGGATCTTCCACTGCCCTCATTGGGTCTTGGAGCCTTAGGGCTTTTAGGGTCAATCATCACTGCCTTGCTCCTGCCAGGCAAGATTTATGAATACATTACAACATCAGCTGGGATATTGCTTTTATATAACTGGGCATTCATCATTCTTTCTTCATTCAAAATCTTGGAAAATAAAATTTGGAGTAAGATTACCGCCGTTTTTGGACTTCTGCTAATTTTTGCTGCGGTCAGTGGCACACTGCTTGAAAAAGAGATCCGTCCAGGGTTTTTCATAAGCCTTTTATTCATCGTTATCATCGGGCTTGCTGCCATTTTCATGAAATTCAAGGTTTGGAATAAAAACAAGGCGATGGCCGCAAGAGCGAGTAAATCAGACCTAGATTGAAAAAAAGAACTTGACTATATGAAGTCGAGTTCCTTTTTGTGTACGCTAAATCTCAATGATTAACGGAAGGATCATTGGTTTTTTCTTGGTTTGGTTATAGAGATATTGCCCGAGTTCCTTCTTGATGGTTTGTTTAATGATATTCCATCGGTATATTTTTTCATTTTGCAAGTCGTTGACCGTTTTCGTGACAAGACGATTTACCTGTCTAAGGAGCTCTTCGGAATTTTGAACATATACAAATCCACGGGAAATGGTATCGGGTCCTGATACTATTTTTCTTTCCGTCTTGCTTAGTGTTATGACAATTACGAGCATCCCATCTTCGGAAAGCTGCTTACGGTCGCGGAGTACGACTTCTCCAACATCACCAACGCCCATGCCGTCAACAAAGGTATTGCCGGCAGCAACCTTTCTCGTTTGACGGGCGACCGAGTTTTCAATATCCACGACATCGCCATTATTGATAATGAAAGTATTGCCCGTTTCCACCCCAACAGACTCAGCAAGTAGCCGATGTTGGTGCAACATCCTATACTCACCGTGAATGGGTATGAAATACTTAGGTTTCATCAGGGTAAGCATGAGCTTTAACTCTTCCTGATAGGCATGTCCAGAAACATGCATGCCTGTTACAGTCCCAGAACCGTAAATGACTTTAGCCCCCAATTGGAACAGGTTGTCGATGATCCGGGAAACATCCCGTTCATTTCCGGGTATTGGAGTGGAGGCAAGGATCACTGTATCACCAGGTAATATGCTCATATCCCGATAATTCGAACTGGAAAGGCGGGACAGGGCAGCAAACGGCTCTCCTTGACTTCCCGTACATAAAACCGCGACCCTTTCAGGAGCATAATTATCGACTTCATGTGCTTGAATTAGCATCCCATCAGGAACCTCAAGGTAGCCGCGCTCAATGGCAACGGATACGACATTCACCATGCTTCGTCCCAGTAAGGCGAGTTTTCGGTTTGTCTTCTGGGCAGCGTTCACCACTTGTTGAACGCGATTGACGTTTGAAGCGAAAGTTGAAAGAATGACTTTCTGTTTAGCCTGCATAAACGCCTCTTCAATATGACTGCCAACCAGATGCTCCGAGGGACTTGAGCCTGGACGTTCAGCGTTAGTGCTCTCAGATAATAAAGCCAAGACACCTGCACTCCCGATTTCGGCCATTTTATGAATATCGGGATACTGGTCATTCATGGGAGTTAAGTCAAATTTAAAGTCCCCTGTATGGACGACCGTACCCTCCGGTGTATGCATGGTGACTCCAAGACAATCAGGAATACTGTGATTCGTTTTGAAAAAATCCAGACTCATCTCCCCAAATTCCAACGTTGAATCCGAGTCGATCTGGATTAATTCAGTATTACCCAAAAGGTTATGTTCTTTTAATTTCAATTCAATCAACCCAAGTGTTAAACGTGTGGCATAAATGGGTACATTCAATTTTTTCAAGAAATAGGGGATGCCGCCAATATGATCTTCATGCCCATGAGTCACGATTAAAGCCCGGATCTTCTCCTTATTTTCCTGTAGAAAGGAAATATCAGGAATGATCAAGTCGACTCCTAATAAACTTTCATCAGGAAACTTTGCACCACAGTCGATAATGACCATATCGTTTGAATATTGAACCACATACATGTTTTTACCGATTTCATTCACTCCGCCTAGAGCCAGAATGGACAATGCATTTTCATTCACACTCAAATAACTAGACCTCCCTTTAGTATAATAAGGATAGTCTTTCCTTAGGCCTCTCTTATAAAACCAACTCTTTTTATAAAATGACTTTCTTCTTCCTGCAATTCAAAAATCAATCTTAAAAATAACCTACTGCAAATTGGCAGATTCCTTTTAAGCGGATAACCATAAAAGGATTAAACCACACTAAAAAAAGAAAACCCGTAAAGAAATTCGAAAATACTGGCAGCAAACCCACCCTTATCAAAAAGCGAAACGAATTCCAGGGTAATATAAAAAACAACTGGTGAAAGTAGCAAAAATGAAAATCCCGAATGAAAAAATGAATATTAAATCCAATATTTACCACCACCATATAGTGATCGTAGATAAAAGGGGCAGCATTATCAATTAAAAATGCTCATAAAAAAACACCTACCGTTTTAGTAGGTGCGTGTTTCCTCTATAAACCATTCCATCATTGGCCCATGCATGAGTTGATGCTTTCTTCAAAAGTCTCGATGTAGCCTTGTATCTGCGCTGCATATTGAGTCTTTAAAGTGAGCAGCAAACTTTCAATCAAAAATTTTCGCGGTTTGTCGGACTGCATCAGCTCATCTTGGATAAAATCGACCAGTTCAATTGCCCTTGATCGATCTTCACCACAAGTAAAAGCATTGTTTATCGCTTTTTTCAAATCCGTGGTGGAATTTAGCAAATCATTATGGCAAGGATCAAGATGGTTTTTAAAGTGGGGAAACCACGTATCCATTTGTTCCGGATCAAGGATCTGTTCTCCGCTATCAGCCACTTCATTGACTAAATGGACAATTCGGTTCATGCAATAGCGGATAATTTGTATGTCCGGTGTACCGACCGCATTAGCACGGTAACTAAAATGATTCATATGGGTCATCATCGAATGAAAGATAATGACGCTATCTAATAGATAGGGTTTTTTGCTTTCCCCGAATATATCGAGAAAACGGTCATACATCCATCGTATGCTCAACAATAGAGTTTGATTGATGAATTGCTTTAATTCCTCGTCGTTGGAAACACGGACTTCTTCGATTAGGATAAGCAATTTACTTTGTTTGTTCACCATCATCTGCAATTCGAGCTGCTGGATGAAAATTTCAATATCAGCTGAATCTTGACCAATCAACAGTTTTTCCCTGTCGTGGCGAATCCTTGTATAGACGGAACGGAAAATGGCAATAAATAATTCACCCTTCGAAGGGAAATAATTATAAAATGTACCTTTTGAAATACCGCTGCCGTCTAAAATGTCCTGAATGGACGTGGCTTGGTAGCCATTATCAATAAACAGCTTATGAGCCGCATCGATGACATTCTGCCTTCGATTATTCATCATATCACCTAATTTTCATTATACTGCTTGTATAAATGTAATCGTACTCTATTTTCCAACACAGTACAAACCCTTATTTAAACAAGTAAATTTTTATTGCAAAAAATGAACTGGGGGTATATTATTGATTTTATGAGATTTAGATATACTCGTCGTACAATTAAATGAACCAATAGTTTGGATGGAGGATTAGATAAAAAGTGAGTACTGCACAAACAACTGAAAAAAAAGGGTCGTATGGCATTTTAGCCATACTGATGATCGGTGCGTTTATAGCGATACTGAATTCAACCCTTTTAAATATTGCACTGCCATCAATTAAAACAGACCTGGGAATAGAAACTTCCACAGTCCAATGGCTGACAACGGGCTACATGCTCGTGAACGGAATCATGATTCCGGCAACAGCCTTCTTAATAAGGAAATATTCAGTGCGTAATCTTTTCCTGACAGCCATGCTCCTATTCTCAATCGGGACGATCATTGCAGGTGTAGCGGAAGCATTCCCACTATTATTGGGAGCACGTATGGTTCAGGCTGCAGGTTCTGCAATTATGATGCCGTTATTAATGAACGTACTTTTAACTGCTTTCCCTGTTGAAAAACGGGGCTCGGCAATGGGATTATTCGGTTTAGTCATGATGTTTGCCCCTGCAATCGGGCCGACGCTTTCAGGCTGGATCATCGAACATTATGATTGGAGAATGCTATTCCATTTCATTACTCCGCTTGCTTTATTAGTGCTAATTTTCGGTTTCTTCAAGCTTAAAGACAAAAAGGAAAAAGTCGATATTAAAATCGATAAATTATCGGTCATCCTATCAAGCCTGGGCTTTGGCGGCCTGCTTTACGGATTCAGTTCCGCAGGCAGCAAGGGTTGGGATAGCCCTTGGGTTTATGGAACATTGATTATCGGTGCCATTTCCCTGATACTTTTCATTACACGCCAACTTAAAATGGAAACACCGATGCTTGAATTCAGGATCTTCAAACATCCAATGTTCGCTTTATCTGCAACGATTTCAATCTCGCTGAATATGGCTCTGTTCTCGGGGATGATCCTAATGCCATTGTATACACAAACAGTCCGTGGCATTTCACCATTTGATTCCGGCTTGCTGATGCTGCCTGGAGCACTATTAATGGCCCTTATGTCACCGGTCACAGGTAAGCTCTTCGATAAGTTCGGTGCTCGCGTGCTTGCTTCAACCGGTTTATTTATCACCGTTGTCACAACGTATTTCTTCAGTAAATTTACAATGGATACATCTTATACACACATTGTGATTCTGTTTTCCATTCGTTCATTCGGGCTTTCCATGGCAATGATGCCAATCATGACAAACGGATTGAACTCGCTGCCAGCCCGAATGAACCCGCATGGTACAGCGATGAATAACACACTTAACCAAGTCTCCGGTGCTATCGGTACTGCATTGCTTGTTACGGTCATGTCCAACCATGCAGCTTCTTCCGGTAAGAGCTTAATGACCAAAGCGATGAGCAAATTAACAAGCCAGCCCACTGCTGAGGTGATGGAAAAAATGCAGGCCCAAGTCGGAATGCAGGCGATGCTGGATGGAATTAACTTTTCCTTCTTTGTATCGACCTTCATTGTTGCTGTGGCACTGATTCTGTCATTATTCATCAAGCGTGCATGGCCGGCTGAAGACAAACCAGCCGTGAAAAAGAATCAAACCGCTTAAAGATACAACCAAAAAGCCCCTATGCCACCTGAATAATCAGGCGCATAGGGGTTTTTACATTATCTCACTTAAGCTTTTTCGGGCTGGAACGGAATAATTCGACCGACAGCCAATGTAATTCGACTCAAACCAGATTAATTTGGAGGAACGATCAACCTTTTTATTCGCGTTTTTACCCATATTCAGTGATTTCACTTCATATTGCTGTTCATCCTTCAGCTGGACTTACATAAGGAAAGCGCCATTAGAATGAGACTGCGCTTTAAATCAAGAAGTCACTTCTTTTGAAGTTACCTTTGCATGCTGGATATGACTGGATATCCAGCCAATGATCGCTGCAGTAATTAGATAGGCAAGTAAGATCCATATCTGCGTCCGCAAGTTTTCCCAGCCTCCTAATGAGATGACCTCTTGCAGCTCTTTTAGTGAGTGGGCCATAGGTAAAAATGAACCGATTTTCATTAATAATGGCATGCCGAGTTCGCCAGGGAATGTTCCGCCGCAAGTAGCCAATTGGAACACGAGAAGGGTCACTGCTGCGAATTTGCCAACCACTCCGAATACGGTCACCAACATAAGGATGAACGTCATGAAGGTGAATGAAACGATGATGCTTGACAGAATGAATACTGGGACACTTGCCACATGTAAATGGAATCCAAAAAGGACGACCGCATCCACTAGAAGTGCCTGAATCATGCCGATTACATATACCAGCCCTAATTTATTCATGAAATGAACGGTTCCGGTAACCTTTAGATTCTGCCTGCGGCCAAGCGGTAAAATATTGGAAGCCATGATACCACCTACATAAAAGGCCAGTGACAGAAAATAAGGGGCAATCCCGGTCCCATAGTTAGGAACTTCCGATAGATTGGATTGAACCAATTGCACGGGTTCAGAGAACATCGAAGTGGTCGAATCGCCGTACTGAAGACTGGCCGTTTTATCAGCTGCTTCATTAAGCTTGGTGGATAACGTGCTTGATCCCGTTTCCAGTGAAGCCAGTCCGTCTTGAAGTTCCGTCGATCCACTGGCTAGCTGGCTGCTTCCGCCGGCTAACGAATCAATTCCGTTGTTTAAAGTGGAGAAACCATTTTTCCATTTAAATAATCCATTCGCTAATTGTTCAGATCCCTCGTTTAATTGCTTAGCACCAGAGGTAGCTTGTGCCATCTTATCACCAAAGGTTTTCATCCCGGTTTGAATGGTGTCCTGTCCATCCGCCACTTTAGCAGCACCTTCGCCAAGTTGTTTTTGTCCGGCATTTAAAGTAGTGGCTGATTTGGATAATCCTTCAGATAGGGCCAGGATTTGCTTGAAGTCTTGATCCTTTATTGCATCAGGATGACTTTTCATATAGGCATCCAATTGTTTCTTAAGAGTATTCGCTGTATCAGCCGCCTCTTCTTGCCCTTGCATCAGTTTTGCATTTCCGGCTGACCAGTTCTTAACCCCCTGATTTACTTCATTCAAAGCATTTTCCAATGATTGATGTCCTTCCGATAGCTGCTTCATGCCGGAATACAGGTTCCGGGAACCTGATGTTAATCCTTCCGCACCATCGGCTAAGGTTTCTTGTCCATCCAAGAGCTTTGTGCTCCCTGTTTTCAGCTGCTGGGCGCCAGTATTCAAGTCCTGAATTCCATCGGACAAGTTCTCACTGCCGCTTTTCGCATCCGCCGTTCCTTGATGAAGCTCTTCCGCTCCATCCCCGGCATCCTTCAAGCCTTTAGAAATATCGTGGAATTTTGAAAGGATGCCTTCAGAATATACTTTCGTAATGCTTGCGTTGATCTTTGTAGTCATCTTTTCAACAGCAGTTGTGCTGATCTGTGAGGCAACGAAGTTTTTACCTGGATTGACAGTATACAAAAGTTTAGCCGTTTCCGGTTTTTCATCCATTAAAGTCGTGACATTTTCCGAAAAATCATCCGGAATCGTGACAACCATATAATAGGCCCCTTCTTTAAGACCCTTATTAGCCTCCTTTGCTGATACAAAGTGAAAGTCCAATTCTTTCTGCTTCTTCAATTGTTTAACGAAATCATTTCCAGCTTCGATTGGCTTATGGTCCATTTCCGAACCATTATCGAGATTGACCACTGCTACAGGGAGCTGATCCATCTGTCCATATGGGTTCCAATATCCTGCCAAGAAGAAACCAGAGTAAATCAATGGAACGATCAAAAGGAAAATCAAGGCGATTCTCCCGTGTTTATGTTTCCACATTGCTTTTATATCTTGAAGTATAAGTTGTAAACCTTTCATTATTGATCCTGCCCTTTCTAACAAAATGAGATTATTTCATCATAATGGCTTTTTTAGATACTGTATAATACATAAATGATTATGTAATAATAGATTTAAATCTATGTGAAGAGAGTGGAGAAATGGAAATATTACAGCTGCAGTACTTTCAAACAGTAGCACGACTGGAACATATGACGAAGGCTGCGGAACTACTTAAGATTGCTCAGCCGTCGCTCAGTAAAACCATATCCCGGCTTGAAGAGGATTTGGGAGTCCTGCTATTCGATAGGGAACACCGGAAAATCAAGCTCAATGCAGCCGGACGAATATTCTTGAACAGGGTCGAACGGGCTTTTGCGGAACTGAATGAGGGAAGGCGCGAAATTGTGGAATTAATGGATCAAGACCAAAAGAACATCACCTTGGCCGTTACCATCCCTAGGGTCCTGCCTGATTTATTGGGCACATTTTTATCTAAATATCCGGATGTACGTTTTCAACAATTCCTAAAATCCATATCATCCATGAAACAGCTTCTAATTGAAGGGGAAATCGATTATTGCATATCATCCGTTCCGATAGAAGGCCCCGACCTAAAGTGGGAACCGCTGATCACCGAAGAAATATATCTGATCGTGCCTCCCAATCACCGGCTGGCTGGCAGGGAAAGCATCCAACTTCATGAAGTGAAAGATGAACCATTCATCAGTATGAACACAGGCTTCGGATTCCGCAGCCTAACCGACCAATTTTGCCTCGAAGCAGGATTTGTCCAGCACATCGCATTCGAAGGCGATGAACCTGCTGTCATCTCGGACCTTGTCAGGAAAGGGTTGGGCATTGCCTTCGTATCAGAATTGACATGGCTCCACCAAACCGGATCATTATCCCATAAAATCAGGATAACCGAACCCGCCTGTCAAAGAACCATAGGGCTTGGCTGGTCAGAAAAACGCTACTTCACCCCGGTAGCCAGGCAATTTCGTTTATTTGTCATGGATTATTTCTCCGCCGTCAACTCCGCTAGGCTGAAGGACGAGTGATGGGCTGAACGCCGATATAATCGGTAAAGGAAGGAATAAATGGGTTGAAGGCCGAAATAATAACGATAAAGGCGATTGCTTCGGTAAAAAGTATAATTTGATATGAGCGGACATAAAATTTCAGGAGGTTTTTAAAATAGGCATCGAAATTATATAGGTGGGTTTATGAATCCCATCCTAGGAGATGAATGGAGATGGAAATGCGGGTTAATCAAATTGATTTGAATGGACTCACTTTTCAATATCGCGAGAGTGGGGAACCTTCTGCACCACCGCTTGTTGCCCTTCATGCGCTGGGGAAAAGTGCAGGTTCATGGGATCAGGCGGCTGCCGTATTGGGGGAAAATTATCGCGTATTAGCATTAGATCAACGAGGCCACGGTGGGAGTGCGAGAACTAATACATACAGTTTTGAATTGATGTGCAATGATTTGCTTCATTTTGCGAATGCTATGAATTTGGGAAGGTTTTCGCTAATAGGGCATTCCATGGGGGGAACAGTTTCCTATCTTTTCTCACAAGCATTTCCATCGAGGATTGAAAGGTTGATTGTCGAAGACACTCCTCCTCCTTTTTCGGATAGACCAATCGAAGTTCCTTCCAAACCTTCTGGCCCTCTTCCGTTTGATTGGCAGGTTGTGCCTTCGATTCTAAGGCAACTGAATGAACCCAATCCCGAATGGTGGGCGCGTCTTACGGACATTATCATGCCAACTCTTATTGTAGGCGGTGGGTCGAGTCATATTCCCCAAAACAAATTGCAGGAAGTTTCCGAGCTTATTCCTAATTGCGAATTGGTGACGATAGAGGATGCCGGGCATTTTGTGCATGAAGATAATTTACCAGCCTTCTTAGCTGCCGTGAAGAGTTTTCTTATTTCATGAACTTCCAAAATACTTATTAAATATAGAAGCTTTAATCTGTCAATGATTAAAGTGCATCCAAATAGCATTTGAGGGAGGGGTGCCGATGCAGCCCTCTTATTACTGCCTGGCATCTTTAAATGTATGGTTTATTTTATAAACGGCGTTTACCGGTTTGTTGCCGATGATTTCCAGCAATTGTTCAGCCATATAGTCAGCGCTATACTTGAATCCAGTGTTGACCCATTCGATGATCATGCCTAAAATCGCATATGCTTGGTAGCTGGAGGCAAGCTCTGTATTGATCTTCGGGTTCGGCTGATAATCTTCTAGGTCCTTTAAAGGGAGTTTCTTTAATTCATTACAAATTCTATCAAGAAGTTTAGGCCATGCATTCGACTTTAAAATGAGGGTATAAATGTTTGCATAGTTAGCTACATGTTCAAATATTTTGATTACTGAAGCCGTTAGTTCATTTATGGTGAACGTATCGACATTTTTATAAGGTTCCCTGTAAGATATGATCAAATCGGCTATGACATCCTCCATGACTTCTTCAAGCAGTTCCTCTTTGTACTGATAATGTTTATAAAATGTACCCCGATTAACGTCGGCGATTTCTACTATTTCTGTAATCGATATGTCCCTAAAATCCTTATTTTGCATTATTGATATGAGGGACTCTTTTAAAGCCTTTTTTGATTTCCTGATCCTTCTATCAATCCCAGTGTTATTAGTAGACATTTTCTTCACCCTTTGTTCGTTATTGTCCTATTGATGAACAAAAATGACCCTTTATGTTCATTGTTCAACATCAAGGTAAGCATTTGCTGATTGTATAAGCCTACTAACTAATTATACTATAAAGGAAGATAGTTAATGAACATCTGTACAATAGGCATCACTTCAATAGAATAGATGAATGGGGGAGTTTAAATGAAATTACAGGACAAGGTTGCAGTAGTGACAGGCGCAGCATCAGGTATGGGGAAACAAATTGCTATAGATTATGCTAGAGAAGGGGCTAAAGTCGTCGTATCGGATTTAAATCTTGATGGTGCGAACGCAACGGTAGAGGAAATAAAAGAGAATGGCGGAATGGCCTTTGCCATTAAAACGAACGTAGCGGTGGAGGATGATATTCAACATTTGATCGATACTACGGTTAGTACGTATGGTACAGTGGATATTTTGGTGAATAACGCGGGTATCATGGATGGCATGGAACCTGCCGGGGATATTGAGGATTCTGGATGGGATCGGATTTTTGCCATTAACACGACAAGCGTCATGCGTTCGACTAGAAAGGTTTTACCAATCTTTTTAGAAAAACAAAAAGGAGTGATCATCAATATTGCTTCTGCTGGCGGTTTATATGGTGCCCGAGCTGGCGCAGCATACACTGCCTCTAAACATGCGGTGGTGGGATTCACAAAAAACACGGGCTTCATGTATGCAGAAAAAGGCATTCGCTGTAATGCAATAGCACCAGGTGGAGTTGAAACCAATATTGGTTCCAGCATGACGAATATCAATAAGTTTGGCGCCTCTCGCCAACAACTGGGGATGGCGATCAATCCACGCAATGGCAAACCTGAAGAAATTGCTAAAGTGGCATTGTTCCTTGCTTCTGACGATTCAAGCTTTGTAAATGGTACTGTCATCACCGCAGATGCTGGTTGGAGTGCATATTAAGCAGTAAATTAAAAAGAGGATGGTCAGAACTTGGGACTGATACATGCATTCCTGCTAGTAAGCAGGGATGCACTTTTTTTTGAGTGGAGCTTTAGATGGGGATTGTGGTCAGCCAACAATTTGCAAGAGGAAGGTTTCGACTTCATCGGGGAACATTTTCATTTCAATCGAAAGTGGATAAGCGGGGGCTGGATAGTTCAACTACTATCCAGTTTTTTAAAAAAAATGATGCTATCAATTGGATTTAAAAGATAAGTTGAACTCTGAAATCTTGGAAGCAAAATAGGTTCCCTGAAAAATCCACTTTCCTATGAAATTGAATCATTGAGTGATCCATTAGTTTGCTGCGATTACTTCCATCTTCCACAAACGATATATTAATTTGCGTGAGAATATTGAAGGACTTTCTGACGGACGTAATCAAGGTGCTTGTACATTTGACTGAATGCTTCATGTGGATCATGTGCTGCAAGTGCCGCATAGATGGCTTTATGATACTTTACAGTCAGTTCCCGTTCCCTGAATTGTATCAGGCTATTTATTTTATTATGGGTAATCAATAACGAATCGATCATGCCTTCAATAATGGGATTGTTTGCACTTAAAGCAATGATCTTGTGGAATTCTTTATCGGCCTCTCCATAATTGTTGTCTTCACTATTGGCAATCGTGTCAATCGTAACTTGCAGTTTCTCCAGCTGTTCGTCTGTGATTTTCTCGGCAGCCATTGTTACCAGTCCCAACTCCAATGCCATTCGCGCTTCGATGATCGCTGGTAAATTATTCGTAGCCAGCGCCAGCATGACAGAGAATGGATGTGTACCGATTTTATCGTTAAAAAAGGTTCCTTCACGTGTTTTCCGTGTAATGACTCCTAGTGTATCAAGTGCACTGAGTGCCTCCCGTAAAACAGGCCGGCTTACTTCAAGTTCTTTCATAAGTTCCATTTCAGGAGGCAGTTTGTCGCCCGCTTTCATTTGTCCGGTGACGAGCAGATGCACGATTTGATCCACGACTTGTTGTGAAAGAGTGTTGCGATGTACCGATTGTACGCCTAATTTCTTTGACGATTCTTCCATTGTGTAACCCCTTTTCTGTTAAACCCTATATGTATTTATACTGTAAGACTAATTATATAATATAATACACTTATTTGCATGTGAGGAAGAGAAGATCTATACCCCAAAAAAAGTAAAATGCGCCGCTCTAAAGAGAGAGACGCACGCATTGTTGGAAAAAATCATCTGACAAGGCAAGGTGATTTTGGATTGAACTCCCATCCTGAAATCAGGTATTGCATCGCCATTGAATCATCACGGGCACCAAGTCCTTTTTGTTTATAAAGCTGATGTGCCTTCTCGATTTGTTCCATATCCACTTCAATTCCAAGTCCGGGCTTGGAAGGTACATCGACCATTCCGCCGACAATTTTAAAAGGTTCTTTCGTCAAACGCTGCCCATCCTGCCAAATCCAGTGGGTATCGATTGCAGTGACTTTTCCTGGTGCGGCTGCAGCAACGTGTGTAAACATGGCAAGCGAAATGTCAAAGTGATTATTCGAGTGTGATCCCCATGTCAATCCCCAGTCATTGCACATTTGAGCGACACGGACGGAGCCTTGCATCGTCCAAAAATGCGGATCGGCAAGAGGGATGTCCACGGATTGAAGCTGAATGGAGTGCCCCATTTGCCTCCAGTCCGTTGCAATCATATTAGTAGCGGTGGGAAGGCCCGTTGCGCGCCTAAATTCCGTCATGATTTCCCGGGCGGAAAAACCATTTTCCGCTCCGCATGGATCTTCCGCATAGGCTAAAACATGATGTTGATCCCGGCAAAGTTCAATCGCATCCTTAAGCAGCCAGCCGCCATTTGGGTCAAGGGTGATCCTGGCTTCAGGGAAGCGCTCCGCAAGTGCCGTCACCGCTTCGATTTCTTCTTCCCCGCGCAAAACCCCGCCTTTCAGTTTAAAATCATTGAATCCATAGCGAGAGTGGGCGGCTTCTGCCAAGCGGACAATCGCTTCAGGTGTGATCGCTTCCTCATGACGGAGGCGAATCCAGTCATCTTCCGCTTCAGGCTCACTTAAATAACCAAGGTCCGTTTTATTGCGGTCACCTACATAAAATAAGTAGCCCAGCATTTCCACCTTATCACGCTGCTGTCCTTCGCCGAGAAGGGCTGCAACTGGAACACCTAAATATTGGCCGACTAAATCTAGAAGTGCCGCTTCCAATGCTGTTACGGCATGGATGGCTATACGGAGATCGAACGTCTGAAGCCCGCGCCCTCCCGCATCCCGGTCCGCGAACTGCTTACGGATGGTATTCAGAATGTTGTTGTATGTCCCAATGGACTGGCCGACAACCAATTGTTTGGCATCTTCGAGTGTTTGGCGAATCTTTTCGCCTCCAGGAACTTCACCTACACCAGTATTACCCGCATTGTCTTTCAGAATGACAATGTTCCGAGTGAAATAAGGAGCATGGGCACCGCTCAAGTTCAGCAGCATGCCGTCATGGCCTGCAACTGGAATAACGCTCATTTCTGAAATGACCGGTGTGCCGACTTTTACATGATCCTTAAGCATTTGATTGTTCATATTTCTTCCCCCTGACAGAATATTTAGTTAACTATGATTTTAACTCTACACGTTTAATTTCACCAACAAGGAATAAATAGCTGCAGATTGCGACAAGAGCATTGGCACATACGAAGACTAGCGCCCCATTAAATGATCCTGTCGTGGCAATGATGTATCCGATGATGATCGGTGTTGTAATGCCTGCAATGTTACCGAATGTGTTGAAAAGCCCGCCACTGACACCGGACATTTCCTTTGGTGAGGTATCGGCCACTACCGCCCAGCCGAGTGCCCCAAATCCTTTACCGAAAAACGCTAGGGCCATAACGAATATGACCACCCATTCCGTCTCTACATAGTTTGCAGCTACCAAGCTCATCGATAGAAGCATCCCAACAACGATTGGCAATTTTCGGGCGACAGTCAATGAGAATCCCTTCCGTAACAAGAAATCCGAGAATGTCCCTCCGAGAATGCCGCCAAAAAACCCACAAATGGCTGGAAGGGAAGCGACGAGCCCAACTTGAAGAATGGTCATGCCTCTTTCTTGTACAAGGTACACAGGAAACCATGTAAGGAAAAAGTACGTTAACGTTGTAATGCAATATTGTCCGAGATAAACACCTAACAGCATACGGTTTGATAAAAGCTGCTTAATATGATTCCAGTTGACGCCTTTCTTTTCCTCTTTATTTGCAGTGGTTTGATCCATATTGATCAAAGCGCCGCCTGCTTCGATATATTCAAGCTCAGCTTTGTTGATGCGCGGATGTTCCTTTGGGCCATATATCGTTTTCATCCAGAAGAAAGCGACGATGATTCCCAAGGCGCCCATAAAGAAGAAGACGTATTCCCAACCAAATTTATACGTAATGTAACCCATGATCGGTGCAAAGAGAACGGTTGCAAAATACTGGGCTGAATTGAAAGTGGCAGCCGCGGTTCCGCGTTCATGGCTTGGGAACCAGGTAGCAACGATGCGGCTGTTGGCCGGGAAGGAAGGAGCCTCTGCCAATCCAACTAAAAAACGCAGTCCGAACAATATCATGACAGCCGTTTCGGCAGAACCGAAAAATCCGATAAATCCTTGTAAAAGCGTAAAGGTAGACCATAGCGTGATACTCCAAAAGTAAACTTTTTTTGAGCCAAAACGGTCCAAAAGCCATCCACCCGGAATTTGTCCAGCTACGTAGGACCATGCAAAAGCGGAGAAAACATAGCCCATCATGACTGAATCGAGACCAAGCTGACCAGACATGTCCGTACCTGCGATTGATAGCGTCGCACGATCTGCATAATTCAGAGCGGTAACCAGAAAGAGCATAAATACAATAAACCATCGTGTCCGTGTTTTTTTCTGAGCATTCGGCAATATAGGAGATTCTTGAAAAACTTTTTCTCCAGCGTTCATATACTCACTCCCTTAAAAGTATTTTTTTTATTGACACCGCTTACAATGTTAGCTGTTTCCTCCTTTGTGAAAATTCTTAATATTTAGTTTTGTCCAATGGTAAGACAAATATAATTGTTTGTCAATGTCTTTTTTTTATATCGTTTTTCATTTTTAGCTCCTTAATTATCTTGTTTTTTTGTATATATTAGAAGCGAAATTATTGAGGGATGAGGTGATGATTGACTTTTCAGAAAATAAAAAATATACGATTGACTAGACGGTGTATTTGTCTTACAATAAAACAATAATAAGCAAGGAGGAATAGATAATGAATAAAATTCGCAAGGCACCTAAAGGGATTCTCGGATTTCCCGTGGCACCATTCACAACAAGTAATAAGCTTGATGAACAAGCACTCGCACAAAATATCCAATTTCTAATAGATGAGGGACTCGAGGCTATTTTCGTGGCATGTGCGGCAGCAGAGTATCCATCGTTAAGTAAAGAGGAATATGAAGTGATGGTAGAGGTGGCCGTATCCGTAACGGGTGGAAAAGTCCCTGTATACACAGGTGTAGGAGGAAATATTCAAACTTCCCTGGAACTTGCAAGAATATCAGCGGATAGAGGGGCAGACGGATATTTAATATTACCTCCATATCTTGTTACTGGAGAACAGGCAGGTCTGGCGGCTTATTTCAAAGCTATCGCAGAGAGTACAGACTTAAATTCCATAGTATATCAGCGTGATAATGTTTCACTTTCAATACCAACTTTGGAAGCACTTGCGGAGGTCCCGCAGGTGGTCGGTGTCAAAGACGGTCTAGGCAATATGGAGTTGAATGGACTCCTTACACAAACCTTCGGAAACCGTTTTGGCTGGCTGAACGGAATGCCGCTTGCGGAAGTTACCATGTCGGCCTACGTTCCACTTGGCTTTGACTCTTACTCATCGGCGATATCCAATTACATCCCGCACATCTCACGGAAATTCTACAATGGCATTCTGAGCGGAGATCAAAAAACGGTCAAAGAAATTTACCAACAGGTCATCATGCCAATCAACAATATTCGCCGTCAGCGAAAAGGGTATGCCGTTTCTCTCATTAAAGCAGGTATGGAGATTATGGGAATGCCGGTTGGCCAAACAGTCAGATTACCGATTCTTCCGGTGGAAAAAGAACATTATGCAGCAATGCAAACGATATTAGAGAATGCTTTAGATCGTTTTCCAAAAGAAACACCAATTCAATCAATCTAATAAGGGCGGGATTATATATGATAACTACAGTTCAAACAAAAACGTATCTTAACTATATTAACGGTGAATGGGTTGCTTCCATTTCAAAAGAAGTTGAAAAAAGTTTAAACCCAGCCGATAAACAGGCCATTGTCGGATATGTACAAAAATCTAACGAGGCTGACTTGAATCGTGCAGTAGAAGCGGCGAAAAAGGCGAAAGACAAATGGCGCAAACTAGCAGGATCAGAGCGCGGGGAGTATCTATATAAAGTAGCCCATATTCTTGAAAAGCGGATTGATGAAATCGCAGAATGTGCAACACGTGAAATGGGTAAGACCTTTGCAGAAACAAAAGGGGAAACGGCACGCGGTATTGCGATCCTGAAATACTATGCAGGAGAAGGAATGCGTAAAGTGGGGGATGTCATTCCATCCACCGACAGTTCAGCGCTTATGTTCACGACGCGCGTCCCGCTTGGTGTAGTGGGCGTCATTACACCTTGGAATTTCCCAATCGCCATCCCGATCTGGAAGATGGCTCCTGCTCTCGTTTATGGGAATACGATTGTGGTGAAGCCAGCCACAGAGACGGCCATCACCTGTGCGAAGATCATGGAGTGTTTTGAAGAAGCTGGTTTACCTGAGGGTGTTATCAATATGGTCACAGGGCCGGGCAGTGTCATCGGGCAGGGCATCGCCGATCACGAAGATGTAAACGGAATTACCTTTACCGGCTCAAACGGCGTTGGAAAAAGGATTGGACAAGCGGCGTTAGCACGAGGAGCGAAATACCAGCTTGAAATGGGCGGGAAAAACCCGGTAATCGTTGCAGCGGATGCGGATCTTAACCTGGCTGTAGAAGCAGTCATTACAGGCGCGTTTCGTTCGACGGGGCAAAAATGTACCGCGACAAGCCGTGTCATCGTTGCAGCTGAAGTTTATGAAGAGTTCAAGCAGTTGCTGGTGAAAGAAACGAAAGGCATTTCCATCGGGGATGGATTGGACAGCGGGACATGGATGGGACCATGCGCTAGCGAAAATCAATTAAAAACGGTTCTTTCCTATATCGAAAAAGGAGTCGAGGAAGGCGCTACACTTCTAACTGGCGGAAAGCGTGCTGAAGAAGGCACTCAGGCTAATGGCTTTTATGTAGAGCCTACGATCTTTGATAACTGCACGTCAGATATGGCAATCGTACAGGAAGAAATTTTTGGTCCGGTGATTGCTTTATTGAAAGCTGAATCAGTCGAAGAAGCCCTGCAACTTGCGAACAGCGTCGAATACGGCCTGAGTGCTTCGATTTTTACTGCCAATATCCAACATTTGCTTTCATTTGTTAACGATATGGAAGCCGGATTGATCAGGGTCAACGCAGAGAGCGCAGGCGTTGAATTGCAGGCACCATTTGGCGGCATGAAAAACTCCAGCTCCCACTCCAGGGAACAAGGAGAAGCAGCAAAAGAGTTTTTTACATCCATTAAAACGGTGTTTGTAAAATAAGTGTCTGAAACAGATATTTTAGCTGAAGAACCATCTCGTGAATTTTTAGTGATGTTGTTAGCTTTTTTAGAATGAAGGAGTGGTAAAGTGGATACAAAAACGCAGCTGACGGAGGTACCGCTTTATATTAAGGTAAATAGGATGGACAATGTCGCCATCGTGGTTAATACGGGGGGCTTGGATCAAGGAACCGTTTTCCCTTGTGGGCTTGAATTGAAAGAAAGAGTGCCACAAGGTCACAAAGTGGCTTTAATGGATATAGTCGAGAATGAAGCCATCATCCGCTATGGGGAAGTTATCGGTTATGCGGCTGAATCAATCAGTAAGGGCTGCTGGATTGACGAGACACTGGTGATGCTTCCGGCTTCTCCGGATTTAAAGGAATTGCCGGTAGCAAATGATATACCCGAAACTTTACCCCCGCTTGAAGGATATACATTCCAAGGATTCCGCAATGAAGATGGCAGTATTGGAACCAAGAATATATTAGGGATAACAACAAGCGTTCAATGTGTAGTGGGCGTGCTGGATTTCGTCGTGAACCGGATAAAAAAAGAGCTTCTCCCGAAGTATCCCAATGTTGATGATGTTGTCGCCATCAATCACAACTATGGGTGTGGCGTCGCAATCAATGCACCGGAAGCAATTATTCCCATTCGCACGATACAGAACCTTGCGAAACACCCGAATTTCGGCGGCGAAGCTTTGGTAGTTGGATTGGGGTGTGAAAAACTGTCTCCAATGAGAATAAATCCAAGCGGGGACGATTCAGATATCATTTCACTTCAGGATCAGCAGGGATTTGCGGGAATGGTCCAATCCATTATGGAAATGGCCGAGGAACGTTTAATCAAGTTGAACCGCAGGCAGCGGGAGACGTTTCCGGTTTCCGAATTGGTCATCGGAACGCAGTGTGGAGGAAGTGATGCATTTTCTGGTGTGACCGCTAACCCTGCAGTAGGTTATGCTACAGATCTGTTAGTTAGGGCAGGGGCAACCGTTTTATTCTCTGAAGTCACAGAAGTGCGGGATGCGATTCATCTATTGACGCCCCGTGCAGTGAATGAAGAAGTGGGGAGAGCGTTAATAAAGGAAATGGACTGGTATGATAACTACCTTGCTTTAGGTGATGCCGATCGAAGTGCCAATCCGTCACCAGGAAACAAAAAAGGCGGATTGGCCAATGTAGTGGAAAAATCATTAGGCTCCATTGCCAAATCCGGAGGCAGCCCCATTTCAGGCGTACTGGCTCCGGGTGAAAAAGCAACAGAAAAAGGGCTGATTTTTGCAGCTACACCAGCTAGTGACTTTGTTTGCGGAACGCTGCAGCTCGCTTCCGGCATGCACCTTCAAGTTTTTACAACTGGAAGGGGCACACCTTATAATCTGGCAATGGCTTCCGTCATCAAAGTATCTACACGAAATACATTGACCGAGCAATGGAAAGATCTCATTGATATAAATGCTGGAACCATCGCTACAGGTGAGGCAACCATAGAGGATGTCGGGTGGGAAATATTTCACCTCATTTTGGAAGTGGCCAGCGGTAAAAAGAAAACCTGGGCAGAGCATTGGGGCCTGCATAATGATTTGGTACTTTTCAATCCTGCGCCAATTACCTAATAATGATTTACTAAGAAGGACTTCCTTTTAAAGGGGGCCTTTTTTTGTTGGTCCAATTTTTACAGTTGCATTATTTTTCCTCCAGAAAAGAGGACCGCCTAACTTTTAGTTGAAGTTATTAATGAAAGATTGGTTTCAATCATGACGAAAAAAAGGGCGATACTGAACAGGAGGGATATTATGGTCACATTCAGGAATGCGACAGGAAAAGACTTAAGTGAAATAGTACGGATGCTGGCGGATGATGTATTGGGGAGGGAAAGGGAACGCTATGAAAATCCCCTTCCTGAAAGCTATCTAAAAGCATTTGCATCCATTGATGCAGATGGGAATAATGAATTGATCGTAGCATGTCTTGGTGAGGATATCGTTGGGGTGCAGCAAATCACGTTCACTCCTTATATTACCCATCAAGGAGGTTGGAGAGCTACGATAGAAGGGGTTCGGACTGCATCTTCAGAGCGGGGGAAAGGAATAGGAAGCAAGTTGATTCTATATGCGATTGAGCGTGCAAAGGAGCGGGGGTGCCATATCATTCAGCTGACGACAGATAAAAAGCGGGAAGAAACGCTGCGCTTTTATGAACGTTTAGGATTCAAAGCTACTCATGAGGGTATGAAAATGAAGCTTTAATTCAACGTTTTTTATCCTGTCACCGGGAAGGTTGCTGCGGCAACCTTTTTTGTGCACAACTACCGATTGGTATTATATGTTAAAATTATTTGTGAGATAATTTTTATGGAGAAAAACTATTTAAATTACGATCATGAAAGGGTGGATTGATGGAAAACGATGCATTTATTCAGAAGAGGTACGGTGTAATTAGTTTTATTTCATTCGTCATTGGAATTATTTGCTTTTTTATAGTTTTTGTTACACCTATTAGAGTTGCAAATATCGGGGGCCTGGCTGATGATTATATAACATTTTTCCTTACGATTACCGGTATCGTCCTTTCTATCATAGGTATTTTGAAGAAAACGGAGAAAAGAGTGATTCCTATTATTTCTTTGGTTTTTTCTTCGTCTTTCTTTATATTTTGGGTTATCGTCATCACTTTGTTAGTAACGGGTGAAATTGAATTTGCCCCGTAGAACAATAGGATAAAGGGATTGAATCAGGATGGTTTCGATCTGACGAAAAAAGGGGTGTATTGAATGATAAGAGGTTTATATGAAGCACATTTACCGGTTCGTGATTTGAATCGTTCCATTGAATTCTATGAAGGGCTTGGTTTGCAGTTGGATCATAAGGTTGAAGACAACCTGGCTTTTCTATGGATTGAAAAGGATAAAAGTTGGTTGGGGCTTTGGGAAACGGAAAAAGTGGAGGTTGAGTATCATCCTTCCATCAGGCATATAGCTTTTGAAGTATCATTGGAAGATTTAAAGAGCTCAGTCGTATGGCTTGAAGATAGAGGCTATTCGCCAAGAGAGGCTTTTGGATTTGCACCAATTGAACCTTTCGTCATGCCTCATGGGGAATATGCGCACGCTAAAATTCACTTTAATGATCCAGACGGCAACAGTTTAGAATTTATTAGTAAACTGGAAAATCCTAAAAAAATCATGAAACGTATGTATTTAAGTGATTGGGAACAAATGAATACAGAAGCGAAAAAAGCGAATGACAGCTGAATTGACGGTTGTGAGAGCTACATGTTTTTCTTGTTATTGTTAAGGTAAATCAAAAGCCATGCTTACCTATTTGATATTCATGGCTTTTGGCAGATTATTTGATTGAGAATCCATTTATGACTAGGTGCTGGCAGTATTTCTGTGGGGCCATTTGGTTACTTGATTTTGAAGGGCAGTGTATAGTAACCAAATGCCTTATCAAGCAATGCACTAGCTTCTTGACGAAGTAAAGGCTGCTTTGAACGGAAATCTATAGAACCATCTGCCTTGGGTTTAATATCGGGATCAATAATTCCTTGTGATACAAGCGCTTGAGTAGCTTCAATCGCCCATTTATCGGTTTTTCCAGTTATTTTGACCTTTGGAGCGGGTTGGATTTGCTTTAGATTTTGAATCATGACTGCTGCTGTTTGTCTTGTAATGACAGTATTGCGGTTATAATTAGGAATGCCGGAAATTATTTTCGCTTTATTCTTCTCAATATCATCGGGAAAACCAAACCAACCATGTGCACGAAGTAGTAAATCTGCAAACTCTCCCTGTGTCATGATACCTTCCGGATGGAAGCGGTTGTCTGGTTGAGTCTTGAATATGTCGAATGCATACAGATTGTCGATGTGTGTCTTATACAAACTGTCATGCGGTACATCTGAGAAAGGCTTCTTTGTAGGCATTTTTTGTGCATCGGCAATAAAATCCAGACCTGTTGAACTTGTGTAATAGAAGTATTTAATCCGATTCTGATGATCTTTCTTGAACGCTAATTTATTTCCAGCTTCATCTTCAAACAACAGGGGATGAACCATCTTCAAGGTGTGCTTGCCTGAGGGCCCTGCCTCCAGCAACAAGCTACCGTTCTTATAGGTGAACCTGTATTTTAAGAAATGGAAGCGGGTGTTCTGGTATAATCCAACATATTTAGCGGCTTCTTTACTGCTTAAAGGCGTGTAAGTGGATTTCTTTGGCTTCTTTTTTTCTGGGAAATAGTGATCCATAAACTCTTCAAATACTTCTATACTCATCATGGAATCATTGTTATACGACATGTAAAAGGCGGTATTGCTCTTCGGCAATAATGCAATTAACGATTGATGTCCAGGCATGCTTCCGCCTTTTAGAATTACATGGTGACCATTCATTAAATCGTTGAAGAATCCTTCGAATCCTCCGACAGTTGTCATGGGCAGAGTCTTATCTGCAAACACCTGATAGGATTGCATTTGCTCTAACGATTTTTCACTGATAATTTCCTTCCCTTTAAATTTACCTTGCTGCTGAAACATGGTTAAATACTTAGCCATATCATCTCCCGTAGAAAGAATGCTGCCCTGTGGCCCATCTGTCGGTGCATGACCGGAAGTTGGATGTGGCGTGCCTTTATCATCATAGTGTACAGCCATCCTATCGAGCAGTTCAGGGGTGAAACGGGTACTTGTCGAGCTCATTTCCAATGGCTTGAATATATTCTTTTCCATATATTGATCGAATCTAAGGCCGCTTACGTTTTCTATCGCATAGCCAGCCAATAAAAAGGCAAAATTATCATAGGTATATGATTCTCCAGGTGTTCGAACTACAGTCGGCATATGCTCTTTAAGAAACTCTTTCATCGGAATTTCCTGGTTTATATAGTCAGGTGAGGTATACGTAGTAATATCAGGCAGATCTACACCACTTGTATAGGTAAGCAAATTAAACATGGTCAGTGGAGTTCCTGTTTTATTGGGTACTTTCAAGCCATCTAAATATTCATGAATATCATGGTTCAGATCAATCGCGCCTTTATCAGCAAGCTGCATCGCTGCCAAGCCTGTAAAAGTCTTTGAAACGGAAGCGATTTGAAAGACGGTATCCTTATCCACTGGTATTTTCTTATCCTTATCAGCATAACCATAGCCTTTGTTTAACAGGACCTTCCCATCTTTGACAACTACAAAATTGGAGCCATTCACATTGTATTTCCCCATCTTATCGACAAGCACCGAATTCATGAACGATTCTACTTCTTTAGCATCTTGGGGGCCGTTCGTACTTATCTTTTTTGCTGGTTTTTGAGATTCTACTGATTCGGTTGGGACATTGTTAATTGCGGTGCAAGCAGTAAAAGTGGTGGCAGATAATAATAGACAGGCAAGCCCCAAATTACGTGTTTTCGTTTTCATGTTTTTTTCTCCTTTATTAATCGATTTAATTTCCTAGTCATCTCCCATTCCTGATTGACCTTAAGGCTGCATCATGAATGGATCTAACCGAGTATCACAAATCGCTTGTCATTTACACAAGTTACCTTTTGTCACTCTTTTATCAAAAGTTGTTACAACATTAGTAATAACAGCTAAGTAATGTAACATGTTTTTTAGGGGGATTTTTGTTTTGATCCAGTTACTCCAAGGGTTTTGAAGTATCATATGACATTATGAAACTGGTAAATCCGATATTAGGCGATTTAGAATGGGGACTTAGTTGAGAACATGAAGAGGCGAATTATGCGTGACCTGATCATTTCTGCATTTCTCTTAAAAGCAGCGGTTCAGCCTTTAAATGGGACAAAATAGAATGGAGAGATCATAGAATGAATGTTAAAGCGGAATTATATTGGAATGAATTTTGGCAAGGGAAAGGTGAAGAAAAACCTCAGTCAGTCAGTGCGTGGCAATTCGGGGCTGATCCCGATCATTTGGCTCAATTAGTGATGGATGGGATAAAAACGGCTACTTGCTCTGGTTATGTTTTTTATGAAGAGGAAAATGAACCATTACCATCCGTGGGTGATTACAGCATTATTTTAAGTAGCGAAGATGTGCCCTTAGCCATCATCCAAACAGTGAAGGTCGAAGTATTGCCGATGAATGAAGTGAGTGCAGAGTTTGCGATTGCAGAAGGGGAAGGAGATCGAACATATACATACTGGTGGGATGCACATGAAAAATGGTTGAAAGAAGCATTGGACAAAATAGGCCAAACCTTTAAAGAAGATATGCTGCTGGTGTGTGAGCGTTTTGAATTGATCCATGTAAAGTGAATGTGGACGGTTCGTTCGGAAGAGAGCAATAAGTTTTTTCGTTCAGTGATTTGCTATAATAAGTCATGAATTTAAAAGCTTTTAGAAAGATAGGTCATAGTCATGAAAAAGAAACTGAGATTCATTGGGGTGGGAATCCTGGTTGTTTGCCTCCTATTGCTGGGTACGTATAAATTGATGAATTCGAGAACATATCAGGTATTCGGAGGATTAACCGATAAGGTAGAGACGGATCAAAAAGTGGTCGCTTTGACTTTTGATGATGGTCCATCGAAGAATGTAAATCAGATCCTGCCGTTATTGGATAAATACGATGTAAAAGCTACATTCTTCCTGATTGGTAACGAAATCGAAAAGTACCCAGAGGAAGCTGGGAAAATAGCGGAAGCCGGACACCAGATTGGGAATCACACGTATTCCCACAGGCGAATGGTTTTTAAATCGCCCTCCTATATCAAAGCGGAAATCGAGAAAACGGATAAATTAATTCAAAACTCCGGATATAAGGGTGAAATTGACGTTCGGCCACCAAATGGGAAAAAGATCGTTGGCTTGCCATATTACTTAAATAAAAATGATAGAGAAACCATTACCTGGAATCTGGAACCAGATAGCTATTACACTTCAGCTTCTGATAAAGTGAAGTATGTGAAGGAAAATATAAAACCAGGTTCGATCATCCTGATGCATCCGATGTATGATGATACGGGTAAAGAACTTCAAGCGATTGAAGGGATAATACAAGAGTTAACGAACGAAGGGTATACGTTTTTAACGGTCAATGAACTTCAAGAGTTGTAGGTTCATTTTTACAGTTTCGGGAAAAAGGGTTGCTGCGGCAACCCTTTCAGTTTGTAGACAAAAGGGGTTCGGAATTAAAACATTCCGAACCCCTTTTGAAATTCCCTGCCATGAATATAAAGAAGATGGCCAAGGGGATATGGCAAGGTCTTTACTTTCGGTACACTTTGATAAAAATGGACAGGCCACACAAATGTGTTTTGGTGATTTGTACTCGAGATAGCCCTCTTTATTCGTTGTTGAGTACTTTAAAATCTCGTCCGTTGGGCAAGGGTAACAATCAAAATGTTCATCGTAAACATAGTCATGTTTGCAGAAGAATCCTTCCTTTGTTCGAGGACGTGTATACGGTAAAGCTGGTGTTATTTTATGACCAAATAGATAGCTTGTAATCGCCGGTGTTTTATAAGCTGCATCTGCAGCAGCAGCTTCTGGTTTCCCAACTTTTTCAATTACTTGTCCAACAAGTGGCTCTAAGATGTGACTATCATGCGTATTTCCAGTGTTACAATTGTCCCCAACACAATGGCGGCCTCTATTTTACGAACCAAATGGTTCGCTGGATCAGTTGATCTAAAGTAATCATTTCAAGTTGATCTCGCTTAATAGAATCATGTTTAAAAAGCATCCTTATGTCCTCAAGTTTTAATCCTTCTAGCAAAAGGGGCTCCATCTAAATGTTAAAACAAAGTGATTGGAGCGGGTGTTCGAGACTCCTGCGGGGAAAGCGTGTCTAGGGGGACCCCGCAGGCGCAAGCCAAGGGCGGACCGCCCGCGGAAAGCGAGTCCCCTACGTTCTAATCAACGTTCAAATTGTACAACCCCTTTTTATTTTCTCGCTACTAAAAAGGTATTTAACGAAATACTGAATAGTACAAAATGTTGGCGGCATATTGTTTCTTAACGGAATGATGTTGTGGGGCATGCTTTCGTACAAATAAAGCTTTAAAAATGGGGCTGGTTACGTTGTATCGGAATAAAAATACCGCTCTGATCATTATTTTAGGGATCCTGTTACTCCTATTCCTTGTTGTGATGGCTTTCCGCAATATCACTGTATACTTCGTGTATAGTTCAGGCATCGGACCTTTATTATTTATCTGTCTTATCATATTGGCGATCATTATGCTTTTTTTAAAAGTTTACAAGTAATAAAGTTTTGATAAATGAGGTTGCTGCGGCAGCCCTTTTTTATGTGGAGCGAAGGCCCTGCCATGCCTCGTAAGTTCTGGGTAAAAAGTTATAATTTTCATGCACTTTAATTAGTAATATATGGTAACATTAAAAATGGGATTATTTTCTTTAATTTACAATCAGGGGAGATGTGTGCGTGGAATTTTTTACTAAGTGGTCGTTTAAGAACAAGGCTGCCGTATCATTGGTAACCATATTTATTTTGTTGATAGGTGTTGTTAGTTATTTCAAACTGCCGATGGAATTTTTACCATCTGCTGACAATCCACAAGTTACGATTATCACGATGGGGCAGGGCACCGATTCGAAAACGATGGAAACACAAGTTACAGATCCGATTGAAAGAGCAGTCACTGGAGTTAAGGGAAAGAGCTCAATATACTCCACAACGGGAGATGGGTTTTCAAAAGTAGATCTATTCTTTGAATCCGGATCGGATATGAAACAAGCAAAACTTGATGTTAAAGAGGCTTTAGACAATGTAGCATTGCCACAAAGCATGGCAAAACCGACTGTTACACAGCTAAATACATCAATGATTCCCATTTCATTTATTGCTGTTACTTTTAAGGACGGATTAACAGCTGAAAATATAGACTTTGCGAAGAAGGAATTAGAGCCTCTGTATAAAGATATTAAAGGAGTTTCGGATGTACAGACATTTGGAATTTCCCAATCTGTTCTTTCAGTCAAAGTGGATAATGAACAATTGGCTAAAAAGAAAGTTTCGATCCAAGATGTCATGAGTGTCCTTAACGGTCAGAATACAGCTCTAGCCGTAGGCGAAAAAGTGATCGATGGGAAGGCTAGTAACATTAAGGTTATTGGGGATTTAACAAGTATTGAAAAATTAAAAGGGTTAAAGGTCACTCCGAATGTCACACTTGGAGAGATAGCGAAAGTTGATGAAGCGAAAGATGGTAATCTCATCAGTCGTTTCAATGGAAAAGAAAGCATTGATATTAGCATTATCAAGGACAGCCAATCAAATGCTGTCACAATCAGTAAAGAGGTTGAAAAAACAGCAAAAGAAATCAATGAAAAGTATAGTGACCAGAAATCGGCCATCTATTTATCGACAGCTGATATGGTGGAGACTTCTGTTCAGACGATGGTAAAAGAAGTGCTGCTTGGTGCGCTATTCGCCACCATTGTGATCATGGTCTTTTTACGAAATATACGGTCTACATTTATTACAATCGTGTCCATACCGCTATCTCTTGGCTTTACGTTATTCTTGCTGTCATTGTCGGGAGTGACGCTGAATATTTTAACGCTAGGCGGTGTCGCTGTAGCCATTGGGCGCTTAGTGGACGATAGTATTGTTGTTATTGAAAATATTTTCCGGAAAATGCAGCAGGAGAAGATTTCCATCCAATTGGTGATGGAGGCAATAAAAGAGGTAGGAGTGGCGATAACAGCCTCAACCCTTACTACTGTAGCTGTTTTCTTGCCTGTAGCTTTATTGAACGGAGGGCTTCAAGAGTTTCTGCTTCCTTTCGCTTTAACGGTCACTTATTCATTGCTGGCTTCTTTAATTGTCGCATTAACGGTTGTTCCTTTAATGAGTGCGGGATTGCTGAAAAGAGCGAAGCTGCCAAAACATCGACCAGCTAAGCGTTTTACCAAGCTGGTTACTTGGTCATTAAACCATAAATGGGTTGTCCTGATTGTTGCGTTGCTGTTGTTTGTCGGTTCCATTGGTACATATTTTGCCATGCCAAAAGGGGCGATTGACAATTCTTCAGCTGACTATGTCTCAGTGACGTTGACTTATCCAAATGATCAGCCCTTTGATAAAGTAAAAGAAAAGGCGATAGAACTCGAAGAGAAAATGCAGGATATGAGTGATGTGGATAATGTGTTCATGCAATTAGGAAACTCTGCCGAAAGTGCTCAATACGGCGCAGTCACATCACCTACAGAAGCTACATTCGGTCTTTTAGTGAAGGATAAAGCAAACATAGATACCATCTTGGAGGAAATCGAAAAGCAAAAAGAAAACTATCCTGGTGCGAAGCTTACGACCACCGCCTCTTCATTTATGATGGGTGCTTCAAAGACGAACATTACGATAGATGTAATTGGCAGCAGTGCGGAAGATTTGGAGCTGACAGCTAATAAGATCAAAGGGAAAATTCAAGGTATTAAAGGGATTGAAGATGTTACAACGAACCAGGACGAAAAGAAAACCATTTATTCATTCAAGGTAGATCCGGCTAAAGGCAACACAGAACAAATAGGTCAACAACTTGGTATCATGCTTAATAAAACCCCAATCGGCAATATCACGCTTGCGGATAAGCAGACACCTGTAGTCCTTGAACCAATCTTAGATCCTAAAAAACCAAAGGATTTAAAGAATATACCTATAATGACAGATGGCGGTTTAGTCCCGGTATCGAAAGTTGCTTCTTTAAAGAGCGAGGAGAGTGCAACAACCCAGTTCCATAAAGACGGAGAAACGTATCTTCAATTAACGGCAACGGTCGATCCTGCCAAACTTTCTGATATTGCTAGCAAAATAAATCTTGTGATATTTGGAGACAAGGAGACCAAGGGGCTTAAGATTCCGAAGGATGTAGATATTTATATTGGGGGAGCCAGTGCCCAGCAAGCAGATGATTTTACCGATTTGTTCCTTACGATGTTAATTTCGATAGGCATCGTCTTTCTGATCATGGTTTTAACCTTTAAATCAATTAAAGCACCGATCGCCATTTTATTTTCATTGCCGTTCGCTGCGATCGGAGCAGTGTTAGGATTGGTAATCAGTCGTATTCCAGTGGATATTACAGCACTGTTGGGTGCGCTCATGTTAATTGGAATTGTGGTGACAAACGCTATTGTGCTTCTCGATCGAGTCAAGCAAAACGAAGAAAAAATGATTATCCGAGATGCGATCGTTGAAGCGACAGCTACGAGATTCCGTCCGATCATTATGACGGCTGTAGCAACCATTTGCGCCATGCTGCCTCTTTTATATAAAAAGGCGGAAACGGGAAGTCTTGTTTCACAAAGCTTAGCAATCGTTGTCATTGGCGGGTTAGCTGTATCAACACTGCTCACACTCATCGTCATTCCATGTATATACGAATTGCTTTACTTTAAAAAGTCGAAAAAACAGAGAAAGAAAAAGAGAGAACCCGTTAAAGAACACATTGAGATGTAAGGGTGCTTAATAAAAAAGTTTGCAGAGAAAGATTCACTTCCTCTGCAAACTTTTTTCTTGCATTTCGATTTAAAGCTTTTTTAAAATAATGCTTGACTTATATACCACCTGTAACTAAAATGATTACAGCAAGGTGAAACACATAACAGTACAATCGCAAGCAGCAATCAATTACGTACTGCTAAATCCAATGCATTCTATATTTAGAGAAAGCATATTTTTTTACTCTTTATTGTAACTGACTTGGTTACAAATGGGAGCTAATGATAAAAGGTGAGGGAATAATATGACAGTGAAAATTAAAGCGTATTCTGATTTTATATGTCCATTTTGTTTTTTGGGCAAAGGTCCTTTAGACGAAATCGTGAAGGAAAAAGATGTAGAAGTGGAGTGGATGCCATTTGAACTGCGTCCTAGTCCATATTCGAAAATTGATCCATGGAAAGAACCTGATAAGTTGAGTTCATGGGATTCTTATATTCTTCCTGTTGCGAAAAAACTAGGGATTGATATGCGTCTACCCCGTGTTTCTCCGCACCCATATACACATTTGGCGTTCGAAGGGTGCCAGTTTGCAAAGGAGCACGGAAAAGGTAATGAGTTCCATGACAGAGTTTTTACAGCATTTTTTCAAGAGGAACAAAATATTGAAGATATTGAAGTATTGACAAAATTAGCAGGTGAAGTTGATCTTCCCGAGGATGCTTTTAGAGAAGCGTTAGTGTCACGGAAGTATCGTGAAGTGCATCAAGAAGCACTAAAACATGCCTATGAAGAAGCGGATATTAGGGCTGTTCCAACATTTATCATTGGTGATGAAGTGATCCAAGGACTCGCTAGCAAAGAAAGGTTAGCGCAAGTCATAGAGAAGGAAGCAGCAAAAAATAAACGGAATGAATTTGATGGCTTGCATTGCGATAGCAAGGGGAATTGCTAATAACGTTCTGAGCTATTAAATAAATATCAATCTATCCTATTAAATTAAACATAATTTGGAGGAATCAAAATGTCAGCAACTACAACAAATTTAAAAGAAGCAATCATCAATCGCCGTTCGATCCGTAAGGTGAAAAAGAATGAAAATATTACGAAAGAAAGAATTAATGAAGTTTTAAAAACCGCTTTACATGCACCAACTTCATTTAATATGCAAAGTGGACGAGTGGTGGTAGTGATGAATGACGAACATGAAAAGTTTTGGGATATCGTAAAAGAAACACTTCGTTCGCGCGTTCCAGAAGAGAGCTTTGCGGCAACAGTCGAACGATTACAAGGATTTCGTGATGGAGTGGGCACAATCCTATTCTTTGAAAATCAAGAAACGATAAAGCAAATGCAAGAAAAAGCACCATCATATAAAGAACAGTTTCCATATTGGTCCCATCAAGGAAGTGCTATGTTGCAGTATGCAATATGGATGACTTTATCAGCGGAAGGCATTGGGTCATCAATACAACACTATAATCCAATCATTGATGAAGAAGTGAAGAAAACTTGGGATATTCCAGGGGAATGGTCATTGATAGCTCAAATGCCATTTGGTGAGCCCAATGAACAGCCAGGAGAAAAGACGTTCCTGGCATTTGAAGATATTGTGAAATTTTATTAATACAAAGATTTAAGATATTCATAAAGAACCTGGAAAAGCAGTTCAAGCTAGTACATGTTTGGGATAGTAGACTTACAAAAAGCCTGTTTACTCTTAATGAGTGAAAACGGGCTTTTTTTTGAAGCTGAATGATAAAGTTCCAGCCGCATTACAGCTATAGGGAAGGGGAAGGGATTACCTTTTTTATGGAAATATCTGTTCCTGATGTTCATCCCTCATATAATTAGCAGAGGTATATAATTGACAATGAGAATCGTTTTCAACTATAGTGAATTAGGTAATAGCAATGTGGATTTGGTGTATTTGATCGAGTATTGAAAATGCACCAGGAAAGCCCTACATACGAACAATTAAGGAAATGTGAAGACTTTGCAGAGCATGCCCTTATATGGGAAAGCAATAGGAAGAAGAGGAGACTCTTCAAGTGGGATGCTAGGCAACCCCAAATACCAAAAGTCAGCATTTTTGTTAAGGAGGGTCCTTGATGATTACCCAATTAAGTACAAAGGGAGAAACAAAAAAAGAGGAACTTATACAAGAACTTCTAAAATTCGGGATTTTTAAAAAATATAATAAACAACTATACGAGCTTCCGGTTGTTGTCCTGCAAAAGGAATTCAATCACTTGAGAGGTGGATTAAAAAATGTCTAGGAGAAAGAAATCTTATGATGAACTGCTAAAAGAAAACCGGGAACTTCTGCTGCATGACAAAATTGAAGTGGAACGCATCTATACAAAAATCGATCAAAAAGCCATCAATGAAAAAAAGGGAAGTAAGCAAGTACAATCATGACTAGGTAAAAAGTAATCATTTCAAGTTGATCTCGCTGAATAGAATGATGTTTCGAAAGCATCGTCATCACCTCAAGTTTTAATACTCCTATTTTAAAACAAAAAAGATTGTAGGCAAAAGTGTTCCATCTAAAAGGCAAGACAAAGTTGATTGGAGCGGGTGTTCGAGACTCCTGCTTAGAAAAGCGCGTCTAGGGGAGACACCAAAGGCGAAAGCCGAGGGCCGACCGCCCGCGGAAAGCGAGTGCCTTACGTTCAAATCAACGTCCAAATTGTACAACTCATAAAAAATAGACAAACTCGATTTTCATCGAGTTTGTCTACAGTCTGAAATAATCCCCTTTAGGGGATTATTTTGGTTTTATTCAAGAATCGGGGTTTCCATCATATGCTGACTTTTTGAAATGCACACCGTGGATATTATTTACCATTTTTTATAATTAAAGTAATAAAACGTCAATTGAATGACCTCTTACGTTATAATGAATGGGCTCCAAAGGAAAGAAAGTCAGATTCCGCAGGAGTGTATATTTGAATGGAGGTTATATGACGTTGAAGAAAAAATTATTGGTCATTTTTCCAGCCGTTGCATTGATGATGGCCCCTCTAGGAATGGGAACCTCAATTACCCACGCAGCATCAAAAGACAATCAAACCGAGAAAATCGAAACGAAAGCGGAAACGCGCCCGACCCTCCGGAAAGGCTCCCGTTCTAGTTATGTAAGGGATCTACAGCAAAGCCTTAAAGATGTTAAATATATTGTAGGCGTTGATGGGATTTTTGGTACCCAAACACAAAATGTCGTAAGAGAGTTTCAGGTGGATCATAATTTGGCCTCGGATGGTATCGTTGGCCCGTTGACATGGGCAGCTTTAGACGAAAATAAAGTAGAAAGAAAACAGTTTACAGAGAAAGACGCGATCGCGTTAGGTAAAAAAAAGCTGGGTAACAATATCGTTTTCAGCGGTGATGGCAGGTTGCTGAAAGATGGCAAAAGAAAATCATATTACACATATAAAGCAGCAAATAAAGATTGGATGGATCAAGGCGGCTCAGGAACGATTGGGTGGTTCCACATTTATAAAGATGGCCGTGTAGTGGAAGAATAAAGGGATATTCATGCAAAAAATTCTCTCACTTAAAGTGGGAGAATTTTTATGCATCTATATTTTGCTATAAATAACAAGTAAATACAGATATAATAAGAAATGAACAGCAATTTGGTATAGTGGGCAGCGGTCACTCCTTTTCAGAAAGGGGGTGTCGCTGGTGATTTCTATTATGGACGGACTGATGCTAATGATTTCATTCGCCTCTTTAATCGTCGCAGTAATCGCGGTTACATTAAAAAAGTAACCCCCTCCATACCATCCGGCCAGATGTATGTAGGAAAAGGGTTACTTTCATGATTGAGTAGCTACTGACTTACCACAGAAAGCCGCTGCTCTTTATGCAGTTTGCTGTTCATTAAGACGCTGGTTTAACCAGTGTCTTTTTTTTATATATGTTAGTTATCTTTATTATATCCTCATTTTACCTATACATTCAACTAAAAAACATGGAAAGAGCATAACGAAGATTCAATGATGGATGTTCTATCAAGGTGATGATTTATACATATAAAATAAGCTGACACTACATTTTCTAGCGATGGAATCATAAAAAAACCCCTAAAGCTTATGGATTCCAAGCAAATCCACTTTGGGGCCATGTAAAATCAGTTTAGATTTTCGTTAAATTCCTGTCAGTTTCCAGTTTGAATAATTTCATTCCTTTATAAGATATAATCGAAGGAATTAAACAAAGTAATGCCATCGGTACACAATAAAGAAGATAGAAATGCCCTCCGTTTTCCAGTAAGGGAATATAGGCTAAAGCAGTAAAAAGTAGGACGGAAAAAATGATCGTGAAAATCCCGAAAGACTGATGATAGAACGCATGAATTTCCCTTCTTCGTTCTTCATGATTGGGTAAATTCTTTACGGATTTGTGCGTTCGGAGGAACAGGTACAGGGAGAATATTAGAAATAAAGCGGAAAATGGTAAGGCAATAGCAAATAATGAAACTTCAAGAATGGAAAGATAAAAGCTGGATAAAAAGAATACCTCTGACACACCTAAGGCAAAACAGTAATTGAAGATGCTTATTCCACCAGGTTGTTTAAGCATAAAATCCCTCCTTCTATATAATAGTATGCAGCTGCTAACATGTTCACCACTTTGTCACATTTAAAAGAAAAATAATTGCTCCAAGTTCCACCCTGGATCATCCTTTCAGTCCTAAGACAGGTAAAATGGTCACTCTAGGAAATGAAATAAGCCCTCCGGCTAACAAGCCAGAGGGTTTATTCTTCGGAGGATTTATTTAAGTTTGAAGATGTTGAATAGAGTCCGTACTTATTACGAATAGTAATAAAATATCGGGTAAAGGGGGAGAGTGCCATGACTGCACAAACGATGATTAAAGGATTTCTGCTCGTTCTTCTATTATATTTCCTGTATGTAGTGGTGACGGCAGTGGTCCTTTTCTACTTCCTCAAGGAAAAAGAAGAAGATAGGCCGATTAAACATATAAGTGCATATTTGGGAGAGAAGGATTCCACCGTGGATCGTGTCCTGCTTCTCGAAGATGGTTATGAATCGGGACTCGCCCGCATGCGAATGATCCAGGAAGCACAGCACTCAATAGATATTGCCTACTACGCTTTTGGAAAAGGAAAATCATGTGAACTTATTCTTGGAGCCTTGTTCGAAGCTGCTGACCGCGGTGTCAAGGTTAGAATCCTTCTGGATGGAATTTCTCATGGACTTAGAGGTCAATTAAGCGGTGTCCGTTATGCCCTGGCATCGGATGAAAACATTGAATTAAGGTACTACGAAACCTTTAAGCCATTTAAGCCCTGGACCTGGCATAACCGCCTCCATGACAAGATGATCACTACAGATGGAAAGTTAGGCATCATCGGAGGCAGGAATATCGCCGATAAGTATTTAGCAAAAAACGCAAACGCGCCCAAGAATTATGTCTATGACCGGGATGTACTCATTTTCAATGCTGAACAGGAGAAAGATAGTGTAATCGTTGAAATGAAGGCTTATATACATGAATTATGGACTCATCCGTATACGAGCAAAGTCTTTGCGGACCTTTCGAAAAGGCAAAAGGCACAAGGAAAAAGCGTCAGAGATACATTACTAAATCAATACAGCAAAGCTATGCAAAAAAATGCCGGTTTCGTTAATCCGTCCATCGATTGGAGCAAGTCTACAACACCTACAAAAAAAGTGTCCTTCATTTATAATCCAATCGAACGTTTCAATAAACACCCATTTGTGTGGAGATCTCTAGTGGATATTGCTGCGAACGCCAATAAGTCGGTATTTATCCAGAGTCCCTATATTGTTCCTACGGGTCCCATGAAGGAATATGTACCAAAGAATATGAATTCAAAAGCTGATTGGACCATACTTACCAACTCGGTGACATCAACCCCGAATGTGATCGCTTTTTCCGGTTACTTAGCACTTAGGGATAGTATCGTCAAGACAGGGGCAAAGCTATATGAATATTCAAAGCTTCATTCATTGCATGGTAAATCGGCTGTATATGATCAGCGATTAAGTGCAGTCGGTTCCTTCAATCTGGATTCGCGATCTGCCTTTTTAAATACAGAATCGATGGTGATAATTGATAGTGAAAATTTTGCAACGCAATTGATAGGGGCCATCGAGTCAAAAATCTCGGGTAGTACACTCGTCGCGGAAAATAAAAGATATATAGAACCACCTGAAGATCAGAAAAAGGAAAAATCTTTCTTTAAAGCCACCTTTTTAAATGCCCTTTCGAAAATAACGGTATATTGGAAGAGGTTCATTTGAATGATGACAAAAAGACAGCAATCTCAGCGATTGTTGTCTTTTTACGGAGGAAATCCGTTTAAATGGATCATTGACTAATTAACAAATGTGCAATTTGCTATAATTGAGGAAAGCTAAACAATCTTGGAGATATCATCCATTATCCGAAGGAGAACAGAAACATGCAAACCTTACAGCATCTATCGAAACATATCGTCTACCTGCCTCCAGTCCAGGAAACGGATCGGCCGGTACTTGCTGCCGTTTCCGGAACCAAGAAAACGCTCATCATCGATGCCGGTAACTCCGTCCAGCATGCACAGCTCTTTAAGGACGAATTGCTACGGAATGATCTAAACGGGAATTTCCTTGTACTTACCCATTCCCACTGGGACCATGTATTCGGACTGGAGAATATCGGGATTCCGGTCATTTGTCATGAAAAAACATACAACAATATTAAAGATATGCAGCTACTTTCATGGGAAGATCAGGCCCTTGATCAACGGGTCGAAGAAGGGACGGAGATTTCCTTTTGCGCAGATGCAATTAAATTGGAACATGGGACAAATAGAAAGATTCCCCTGCCCCTGCCCGATATTATCTTTGAAAAAAAGGTGACAATCGATCTCGGCAATGTAACATGTGTAATCGAACATGTTGGCGGCGATCATGCCAACGACTCCTGCATCATATATGTTCTAGAGGAAAAAACATTATTTCTGGGAGACTGCTTTTATGCCAATCTTTATGCCGAAAAATGGAATTATACGGCTGAAAAGGCCTCGCTGCTCGTTAAGAAAATTGAAGCCTATGATGCCGATACATATATACTCTCCCATCATGATCTACCCTGCACGAGATTGGAAATGGAGGCGGAGCTTAAGCTAATGAAGGAATGTGCGAGAACCGTGGTCGACCATCGGGGAAATCGAGCATTAATGGAGCAGGAATTGGCTAAAGGGTTAAAACGGGATTTAACTGAAGAGGAGCTCGAAACGATTGGATTTTTTGTAAATGGATACGTTGAGTGACCAATGAAATGAAAAGCCAATTGAAGTGTACACAAAAAGTTCCGCGGGTATAGGGTATGGGTTCGGTGTTCAACTGGGCTCATACCCTTTAATTTGACCTTATTCCTATGTGGAATAAACAGTCCTCAATAAGCTGATTTTACAAAAAAGAGATAATAGTTGTTATGAGTAATAGTATGATAAGAACTGATAGGAACCCTGATATAATCCCCCCTGCTCTTGCTCCTCTATTATCGGGCTGAATATGACCAATAATAAAAGAAGGGATGAAAAATATAGCTGAATAGATCTTTGTATAATGAATGCCTGTTTCTCCATTTGACCATGCGCTCAGTCCGATATTATTTAGAATACTATCTCCAATACAAAAATTATTTCCAAATCGAAAGGTAAATAATATTCCGATTAAACATAGGGCGAAAGAAAGTGAACCCACTCCGAGCTCTTTTGTTTTCTTAACCTCAATAGTTTTCATGTGTATCTCCTTGCTTACAGGAATATCTAGAATTTAAAAACATCAAATTATGGTTTTTGTAATTGTGCCATAACTTAAAGGTACAATCCCTTCATCTTCACCAGAATCAAGGGCCAGCCTTTTTCTACTTTTTAAAATAAGGCTCTTTTCGTAAAGATTGTTGTTTTTAAAACGAAACTATTTAAGGTTGATTGGAGCGGAAGTGCGAGACTCCT